>CAJJPZ010000268.1 GCA_905193765.1 uncultured Eubacterium sp. | reverse complement strand
TCATGATCGACCGGAAGATGTTCGAATCACTGTTCATAAACCTGATGCTGAACGCTCAGCAGGCCATGCCTGACGGGGGCTCCATAAGGCTCAAAACAGAATTTGACAGGAACCGCAATATGGTCTGCGCCTCTGTAAGAGACAGCGGCAAAGGTATCCCGTCGGATATTTCCGGAAAGATATTCGATCCGTTCTTCACCACCAAAGATACAGGAACAGGAATGGGTCTCGCTATAGCATTGAGGACCGTTGAAGCACACAAAGGGATGATTGAGGTCGAAAGCATAGAAGGTGAGATGACTCAGTTCACCATAATGCTTCAGGCACTCCCTGAAGAGGAGGATGATGAATGATGGGAAAGAAAAAGATCCTTGTAGTTGATGATGAGCAGCATGTCAGGCAGCTTATCGGAAAAGTACTTGAAAAGGAAGGATATGAAGTCCTTACCGCCTGCAACGGAGAAGAAGGACTGGAAATATTCCAGAAGAACAACATCGATCTGATAATCAGCGATATAAAGATGCCTAAAATGAACGGCATCGAGTTCCTTCACAAAGTCAAGGAGCAGGAACCCGGCGTGGGGTTCATACTGATAACAGCTTTCGCTACTATGGAAACTGCGATAGACGCTATCAAAAGCGGCGCTCAGGACTATGTCACAAAACCTTTCGATATCAAGGAAATACTAAATGCTGTCAAGAAGATACTGATATCCTCCGAACATGAGGATAACAACACGACATACAGACTGGGAGATCCTGAGGAAATCAAGACCACCAGCAACAGTCCGGCGATGCAGCAGGTACTTCAGCTGGCACGCAAAGTCTCCGCATCCGATGCGACCGTTCTGATACTGGGTGAAACAGGAACAGGCAAGGAGGTCATATCCACAGCCATACATAACTGGAGCAGGCGCAGCGACAAACCGATGATAAAAGTCAACTGTGGAGCCATCCCCGACAACCTGCTTGAAAGTGAACTTTTCGGCTATGAGAAAGGCGCCTTCACCGGTGCAGCATCGTCAAAACCCGGACGCTTTGAATTCGCAGACGGAGGCACGATTTTCCTGGATGAGATAGGCGATATAGCACCGCAGCTGCAGGTCAAGCTGCTGCGTGTACTTCAGGAAAGGACATTTGAACGCCTGGGCGGGATCAGGCCTGTCTCTGTGGATGTGCGCGTGATCGCAGCAACGAACAAGGATCTTAAAGAGGCTGTCCGCAAGGGAGAATTCCGCGAGGATCTCTACTACAGACTGAATGTCGTCCCTATAAACCTGCCGCCTCTGAGAGAACGCAAGGAAGATATAGGCAATCTGGTGAACACGTTCCTTAGGTCTGCAGCAGGGATATCCGGCGGCACCATAAAAGAAATGAGCCCTGAAGCCATGGAGTATCTGATGAACTACAACTGGCCCGGCAATATACGTGAGCTTGAAAACATCGTGGAACGCTGTGTCGTGATAACTGAAAGCAATGTTATAGATGCAGACAGTCTCCCTC
>CAJJPZ010000267.1 GCA_905193765.1 uncultured Eubacterium sp. | reverse complement strand
CGGCGGAGAGCTGTCGCAGCATGACAGCACTATGGTAAACAACGTGAGACATATCGAACTTCTGAACAGAGCCGCGGATTCCCTGCAGGACGCATACACCATGGCCGATGCAGGCGAAGCCCTGGACTTCATAGAGGTGGACGTGAAGAACGCTTATGAACTGCTGGGCGAGATAACCGGCGAAACAGTATCCGACGATATCATCAACGAAGTGTTCAGCAGATTCTGCCTGGGCAAGTGATATATATAAATACAGAGAAGGAATCATTTTACATGGAAAAATATTTAATGGGAACTTATGATGTCATAGTGGTGGGGGCGGGTCACGCCGGGTGCGAGGCCGGGCTTGCTGCTGCCAGGATGGGATGCAGGACGCTGATGCTTTCCATAAATCTCGAGGCTGTGGCGATGATGGCGTGCAATCCTTCCATCGGAGGGACCGGCAAAGGCCATCTGGTCAGAGAGATCGACGCGCTTGGCGGAGAGATGGGCATCAACATAGACAAGACTTTCATACAGAGCAGGATGCTGAATACTGCCAAGGGACCGGCGGTGCATTCGCTGCGCGCTCAGGCCGACAAGAATCAGTATCACATCGAGATGAAGAAGACGCTGGAGCGGGAGGAGAACCTGGACCTGAAACAGGGCGAGGTCACAGAGCTGATAGTTGAAGATGGAAAGGCCTGCGGCGTCGTGCTCAGGACAGGATCCTGCTATCGCGCAAAAGCTGTGATACTGGCAACAGGAACTTTCCTTGCCGGGAAGATATTCATAGGAAGCAGCGCCTTCGACAGTGGACCTAACGGACTGGCGTCGTCCATGGAGCTGGCTGCGGATCTCAGGAAACACGGACTGCCGATGAGACGCTTCAAGACCGGAACGCCTGCCAGAGCTCTGGCACAGAGCCTTGACTACAGCAAGATGGCGCCTCAGGAAGGAGACGAGAAGATCGTTCCGTTTTCATTCATGAACGACGATCTGCAGAAAGATCAGGTAAAATGCTGGCTGACATATACCAATGAAGAGACACACGAGGTGATACGCGCTAATTTCCACAGATCGGCACTGTTCGGCGGTCAGATAGAAGGAGTGGGACCGAGGTACTGCCCATCCATTGAAGATAAGGTGAACAGGTTCGCCGACAAGAAAAGGCACCAGCTCTTCATCGAGCCGGAGGGACTCTATACGGACGAGATGTATATACAGGGAATGTCTTCCAGTCTTCCGGAGGATGTGCAGGAGCAGTTTTACAAAACCATAGCAGGGCTGGAAAATCTTGAGATCGTCAGACCGGCGTATGCCATCGAGTATGACTGCATCGATCCGCTGGATCTGAAGACGAACCTCGAGAACCGCCATATAGTAAATCTGTTCTGTGCCGGACAGTTCAACGGCAGTTCCGGCTACGAAGAAGCTGCTGCCCAGGGACTCATGGCCGGGATAAATGCGGTATGTAAGATAATGGAAAAAGAACCGTTTATTCTCAAAAGAAACGAGGCTTATATTGGCGTTCTCATCGACGATCTGGTGACTAAAGGTACTAATGAACCTTACAGAATTATGACCAGCAGAGCGGAATATA
>CAJJPZ010000266.1 GCA_905193765.1 uncultured Eubacterium sp. | reverse complement strand
TTATATAAGTATATCATATCTGAGGAGTAAAATTATGCAATACAGAGAATTCAGGAAGATCGGCCGTGATGTATCACTGCTGGGCGTGGGATGTATGCGCCTGCCCCAGACTGCCGATGACAAAATCGATGAAGCTGAAGCTATCAGGATCATCAGGACAGCCATCGACAAAGGTGTGAACTATGTGGACACGGCATATATGTACCACAACGGCGAAAGCGAGAAAGTCCTGGGTAAAGCGCTGAAGGACGGCTACCGCGAAAAAGTGCTGCTTGCTGACAAGATGCCGATCTGGCTGGCAAAAGACGAAGCCAGCATGAAGGATATTTTCGAAAAACAGCTCAGACGCCTTGACACTGACTGCATCGACATGTATCTGGTGCACAACGTCACAGTACCGGTATGGAAACGTGCGAAGAAACTGAATCTGATGCCTTTCCTTGACGAGATTAAGGCTCAGGGGAAGATAAAGCATATAGGATTCTCATTCCACGATACTTTTGAATTTTTCAAGGAGGTCCTTGACGACTATCCGTGGGAGTTCTGCCAGATCCAGCTGAACTATATGGACAAGGATCATCAGGCAGGCGTGCAGGGTCTGAAATACGCTGCAGAGAAAGGTCTCAGCGTCATCATCATGGAACCCCTCAAGGGCGGCAGACTCACAGACGCAGTTCCTCCTACCGTGCAGAAGCTTTGGGATGAAGCCGGAACGAAGCGCACGCCGGCAGAATGGGCGTTCAGATGGCTGGCAAATATGCCGGAAGTCACAGTGATGCTCAGCGGCATGAGCTCCATGGAGCAGCTTTCTGCCAACATCGACACGCTTTCATCCGATGACATCAACGAACTTGCCCCTGATGAGAAAGAACTGATAAACAGGGTTTCAGACGAATACAACAGACTGATAAAGTACTCCTGCACAGGCTGCAAATACTGTATGCCATGTCCGCAGAAGCTGGATATACCAAGGATCATAGGCTACTACAACGACTGGAACGTCTATGAACAGAACCCGAGCACCAGGATGGAATACATCGACTGGCTGGGCGACGGCTTCCACGCCTCCGACTGCGTAGGCTGCAGGCTCTGCGAAGAGAAATGTCCGCAGGCCCTGCCGATAGCCCAGGCCATGAAAGACGCCGCAGAAGCATTCGGAGTGTAGGGTACATGACAAAATACAGAAAGCATGGATATTTCATTGATCTCAGAGCTTACCGGGCTTTCTGAGGACGAGGTCAGTGAGCTGAAGAAGACATCCGGGCGCAGCTGATAATTTGCAGCCATCGGAATACAGCAGTAACAGGAGCGGCATATCTTTAAAGTGCTGCTCCTTCACACTATTATCAGGGGTTTTGTGTTTCAAAATCGCATTTTTATCATATGCCACAACCAAAAAATTCAACGGGGCTGTCGCATTAACGAGTAATGAATCATCAATGCGACAGCCCCTTTATTCTATTTATTATGTAAGTTTGTCAGGTATTCGCGTCTAGGTTACTTGCCTACAGCGTCCAGGAAAGCTTTTGCGTTGAGTTCATCTGCATATTCTGAATCCATTTCCTTGATACCTGCAGGGAACTCATACTTGGCGAGTCTCTCTACGAACGGATCCGGATCGAAGTGTTCAGGTCCCCATG
>CAJJPZ010000265.1 GCA_905193765.1 uncultured Eubacterium sp. | reverse complement strand
ATATGTCAAAATAAGACGTCCTGGCATAGGTCTTTCAATACTCCCTATGCACCACACATACGAGCTCACATGTCATATATTTACCGGACTTTACCAGGGAATGGCGGTGGCCATTTGCGAAGGACTGAGATATATACAGCAGAACCTCAAGGAGTCGCAGGCGACGGTCATGGTGGCGGTACCTATCATATTCGAATCGATGCACAAGAAAATCTGGAAACAGGCAGAATCGTCGGGATCGGCAGGAAAACTTCGCAGGATGCTGGATCTGTCCAGAAGGACAAAGCTGTTCAACAATCAGCAGCTTATGAGGAAGATATTTGCGAAGGTGCATCAGAGTATAGGAAACAACGTTAAGATTTTCATAGCCGGCGGAGCAGCGATAAACCCTCAGGTCATAAAGGACTACGAGGCTATGGGGATACCGATGATACAGGGCTATGGCATGACCGAAAACTCCCCGATCATCGCTGTCCACAAGGACTGCTACAGCAAAGCAGAATCGGTGGGGATCCCTATGCCTGGCACAGAGATAAAGATATCGGAGCCTGACAGCAGCGGCATCGGCGAGATCATATGCAAGGGACCGTCTGTGATGCTGGGATACTACAAGGATCCTGAGGCAACGGCAGAGGCGATCCGTGACGGATGGCTCTATACCGGTGACTACGGAAGATTCGACGATGAAGGATTCCTGTATATATGCGGCAGGAAAAAGAATGTAATAGTAAGTAAAAACGGGAAGAACATATTCCCTGAAGAGATAGAGACGCTGCTGATGGAGCTCCCTGTGATACAGGAGGCAGTGGTTTACGGTGCAGTGGATAAAAAAGACGGGGACATCACAGTCAAAGCTGAGATATTCCCTGACAGTGAAGCAGTCAGAGCGAAGTACGGCGAACTGTCGGAAGAAGAACTCAAGGAGACCATAAAGGAATGCATAGAGGAAGTCAACGACAGCATGCCGGCATACAAGCGTGTAAAGAGGATAAAACTGCGTGACGAGGAGTTCGAGAAAACCACGACACGCAAGATAAAGAGGAACGGAGGAGCAGTTAGAGAAGAGGACGATTAGACCGGGCATCCATGAGCTGAAACGTTATATCATTTATGATGGAAAGTGAGTATATAAGCGAATGAATGATGATAAGAGAAAGAAAGCCCGCCAGTGGGCCGAGGAAATCGTCTCATATGTTGACAACGATCCGCGCCCTGTAGTGAAATGCAAGGAAAGCAGAACGATAACTGATCTGAAGGATCTGCTGGTATCCAGTGCAGAACTTTACGGAGACAATATCGCATATCTGCAGAAATGGGATCCGAAAGGCGAATTCCAGGAGACGACATACCGTCAGGCCCTTGAAGATGTCAACGGGCTGGGTACAGCTCTGCTGGCCAGGGGACTGGGAGGCAAAAGAGTCGCTGTTATCGGGGAAAACTGCTACCAGTGGTGCAGCACGTATCTTGCCGTTACAGGCGGAGTGGGATGCATAGTGCCTCTGGACAAGGAACTCAGTGCAGATGAACTGAAGGAGCAGATAAAACGGGCCGAAGTGTCGTGCGTGGTCTTTGCGAAAAAGCACGAGGCTGTTTTCAGGCAGATTAGGGATGACGGCGATACTCCGCTGGAGTTTCTCGTCAGCTTCAA
>CAJJPZ010000264.1 GCA_905193765.1 uncultured Eubacterium sp. | reverse complement strand
AACTGCCAGCGCGCCTGCGCATGCCACAGGGTTGCCGCCGTATGTAGTACCGTGATCTCCCGGCTGCAGCACATCGCAGCATTTTTCTCCGAACAGCGTACCGCCTATAGGCAGGCCGCCGCCTATGCCCTTGGCGAATGTCACGATATCCGGCTTCACATCGAAATATTCGTATGCGAAGAGCTTTCCTGTCCTGCCGATACCGGTCTGTACCTCATCGATTATCAGCAGTATGTCTTTCTCTCTGCATATCTTCTCTGCTGCTTTGACGAATTCTCTGTCGAGAGGCACCACGCCGCCTTCGCCCTGTATCATCTCCATCATGATGGCACATACGCTGTCGTCAGCCAGTTTTTCAAGACCTGCTATGTCGTTGGCGTCGCAGTATTTGAATCCGCCTACGAAAGGATCGAAGAAGTGATGATAATGTTCCTGACCTGTAGCCGTTATCGTAGCCATCGTCCTGCCATGGAAAGAGTTGTTGAGCGTTATGATCTGGTTCACGCCCTCGCCTTTCACCGTGTTGCCGTATTTTCTCGCTGTCTTTATCGCTGCCTCGTTGGCTTCTGCACCTGAATTGCCGAAGAAGACTTTTTTCAGGCCTGTCCTCGATGTGAGTATGTCAGCGACTTTCACCTGCGGCTCAGTATAGAACAGGTTCGAAACATGCTGGAGTTTTCCCAGCTGATCTGTCACTGCCGCCACCCATTTTTCATCACAGAATCCAAGGCTGTTGACGCCTATGCCTGATGTAAAGTCTATATATCCCGTTCCGTCAGCCGACACACAGCGTGAGCCGTAACCATGATCTGCCGCCATATCATATCTACCGTATGTTCCTACGATTTTTTCTTTGTCCAGTGTTTTGATCTCATTGCTATTCATTCCAGTATTTTTCCTCGCTTTCTTTCAGCAGTGCTGTTCCTGTACCCTTGTTGGTGAATATTTCAAGAAGGAGACTGTGAGGTATCCTTCCGTCCATGATATGCACCCTGGAAACACCTTTGTTCAGGGCATCGATGCAGTTCTGTATCTTAGGCAGCATGCCGCCTGCCACTATCCCGCTGTCTATCAGTTCCTTAGCTTCAGGGATGTAAAGTTCCGAGATGACCGATTCCGGGTCTTCAGGATCGAGTCTTACTCCCTCCACATCAGACAGGAATGCAAGCTTCTCTGCCTTGAGAGCCGTTGCGATGGCTGATGCTGCATCATCAGCATTTATGTTGTAGGTATTGAATTCGCTGTCCATTCCCACCGGGAACACTATAGGCAGGAAGTCCTTTTCCAGCAGATCGGTTATGATCTGTGTATCCACCTTTGTCACCTCGCCTACGAAGCCGATATCCTGACCGTCCGAGTATTTCTTCTTTACGGTCAGCAGACCTCCGTCCTTGCCGCTTATACCAGCTGCCTTGACGCCGAGGGACTGCACCTTTGCAACAAGCTCCTTGTTGACTTTGGAAAGTACCATCTCGGCAAGCTCCATAGTATCAGCATCGGTAACACGAAGCCCGTTCACGAACTGTGTCTCCATTCCCACTTTGCTGACCCATCTGCTTATCTCCTTGCCGCCTCCGTGCACTATTATAGGTTTGAAACCTACGAGTTTCAGAAGCACCACATCCTCGATGACACTTTTTTTAAGTTCCTCATCTATCATAGCACTTCCACCGTATTTTACAACTATGATCT
>CAJJPZ010000263.1 GCA_905193765.1 uncultured Eubacterium sp. | reverse complement strand
ATGGGTATCGGTGCAGGTCTTGGTATCAACCCGGCAATGACCGCAGGTGCGATCATCTCAGGTGCATATTTCGGAGACAAACAGTCACCGTTCTCTGATACTACAAACCTGGCGTCAGCAATGTCCGGAACAACACTGTTCGAACATATAGGCTCGATGCTGTGGACTACTACTCCATCATATATAATAACGCTGGCACTTTACACAGTACTTGGATTCAGTGCTCATGGAGGCGGTGATGTAGATACATCCACAGCAAATCTCTATCTGGAGAATCTGGCAAAACACTTCAATCTTTCACCTGTATGCCTGATACCGGTAGTTGTACTGATCGTAGTTGTTATCAAGAAAGCTCCGGCTATCCCGGGACTGGTGATATCAGCAGTGCTTGGCGGAGTGATGGCTATAATATTCCAGGGGACATCACCTATAGATGTTGCAAATCTCATGTACAACGGGTTCAGCATCGATTCAGGCGTTGAAGCTATCGATTCTCTGCTGAACAGAGGCGGTATCTCAAGCATGCTCTGGACTGTAGCTCTGTACTTCATGGCATGTATACTGGGTAATATACTTGATGTTACAGGCGTTCTCAGAGCTGTGCTGGATAAGATCGCCGGTGTTACGAAGAGGGCAAGCACTCTTATCACAGCAACTCTGCTGACATCGTTCTGCATGCAGGCACTGACAGGTTCGCTGGAAAGCTCCATGCTGATAACTTCAAAACTGTATGCTCCGGCATATGATGACTTGAAGATCGACAGAAAAGTCCTGTCAAGGAGCCTTGAGGACACAGGAACGATGTGTGCGGCACTGATACCTTGGAACTCCAACGGTATATTCATGGCAACGACACTGGGCGTAGCTACACTGTCATACATACCTTACTGCTTCCTGGGTCTTATAAATCCTCTGATGGCACTGATATTCGCATTCACAGGAATAGGTGTATTCTACACTGACGGCAGGAAGAAGCATAAAGGCAAGAAAGCTGAAGCGTAGAAAGTCGATGCAGTGAATACTGAACCTTCGAAAGAAAACGCATAGGCTGCAGGTCATAAATAATATCGAAAGAAAAACTGATGCGGGGGATAATGGGTCTGCATCAGTTTTTTCATAGTTGAAGTGATCTGCAGAAGAGATTATAGTTTTCATGTGTGAAACTGATGTCTGACAAGAAGATGTCGGCGTGCAAATGATAGGAAATGACATGAACAGGAGACTGGAAACGAAATGAAAAAGAGACGAAACAGCACTTTTGGCATGGCGGCAGTGGTACTGCTGATAAATATAGCAGTGCTGCTGGCAGGCGTGGTGGTACTTGGAATGGAACCACACGTACCGATACTGATAAATATAGGGATCGTTATATGCTATGGCGTTTTCCTGCGCATACCATGGGATGAACTGATAACAGGCATGCACAGCTCTGTGGCGGAATCCGTTGGCGTATTCCTGACGATACTCATGGTCGGCGTCGTTGTCGGCACGTGGACGATGTGCGGAACAGTACCGATGATCATATATTACGGACTTATGATTTTTTCACCGAAGTGGTTCCTGCTTTCAATAATGCTGCTGTGTTTTGTGATGGCGTTTGTTACAGGTTCATCGTGGACTACTGCAGGAACTCTCGGAGTGGCCTTTATGGGTGTGGGCATAAGTCTTGGCATCCCAGCCGGTATGACAGCAGGCTGTATCCTTTCGGGTGCGCTTTGTGGTGATCTG
>CAJJPZ010000262.1 GCA_905193765.1 uncultured Eubacterium sp. | reverse complement strand
ATCGTCCTGCTGTTCAAAGTCCCTATGTTGATGTTCAGACCTCCGCATATGGACGTTATGTCCTCCACGTCATCCTCATCGTCCGACATTATCGGACTGCCGCCGCATGCCAGCAGAGCATTGGCTACATCGTTCACTGTCACGTAATTCGTTATATTGTGCACCAGTGGTACACTCCTGCGCACTTTTTCAATACTGTCCTTTAACATTCTGCCTCCTTTTCCGCTGTGCCTTATGGCCCGCACACACCATGAAAAAAAGTGTACATGCACGAGGCACATACACTTTTATATACATCAAAATATATCCAATGTCACTATCCCTACGTTGGCATTATCCAAATCAGGTTCCCGGGTCGAGACTACCTGTCCCCTCTCAGCCTGCTGTGCAAGCTCCCCGTCTTATTCATCTGTCAGTCCTATTCTATCACTGAATCACAGCGTGTCAATAGGATATCGTTATTTTTGCCGGTAAGGGTAATTATATTACGCGACCCCCTTGCCGGCTCTCATACATGCATCATCGAATTCACGGAGCTTCTGTTTCGCTTCTTCTGTGAGATCCGACGGTACCTGTATCTGTATCGTCACATACTGGCATCCTTTACGATTTTTGTCCTTCATCGATACGATACCTTTGTCTTTCAGACGGATCTTCGTACCGGACTGTGTACCCGGTTTTATGCTGCACATGACCTTGCCGTACAGCGTCTGCACCATGGCCTTGCCGCCAAGGACTGCAGTGCTGAAAGGTATCATTGCAGTCGTATACACATCCATACCTTTACGCTCGAATCCCGTTCTGCTGCCTACATTGACCTTTATCATCAGATCGCCGGCTTCTCCGCCGCCTGTTCCGGGCATACCTTTACCTCTGAGTCTTATACTCTTGCCATCGTCTATACCTGCAGGTATCTTTACTTTCAACGTGTTTCCCGAACTGCTTCCGTTGTCTATACCTGCAAGACTTATTACCTTCTCGCATCCGAATGCTGCTTCATCGAAACTTACCGAGATCTCAGCATTCACATCCTGTCCTCTGCTGCGGAAATTGCTGCTGCCAAACCCACTGTGTCCGGAAAATCCGCCGAATCCGCTGCCGGAAAAGCCTCGTCCCGAACGACCTGCACCCGATGAGAATCCACCGCCGAATATATCCTTCAGTATGTCATCCATATCGCCGCCTTCAAAGTGGAATTCCTGATAATTCCCGTCAGGTCCCGCATATCTGTACGATCCTCCGCCATTCCCGCCGAATCCTGAAAATCCGCTGCCTCCGGCTCCCGGTGCACTACCGTCGAATGCGGCGTGACCGAAACGGTCATAAAGCTTTTTCTTCTCAGGATCGTTCAGGATAGAGTATGCTTCAGACAGCTCCTTGAATTTCTCTGCTGCTTCCTCATTACCGGCGTTGGTATCCGGATGATACTTTTTCGCCAGTTTCCTGTATGCTTTTTTTATATCGCTCTGGGATGCATCTCTGCTAACTCCCAGTACCTCATAGCAATCACGCTTTGCTGCCATAACTATCACCCCTTATCATCATCTGATAAAGAAAACACCTCCCAGGAACTGCCCGCGAGGTATTCTGTGATCTATGACGATGTCTGCTGTCAAACAGCAGCATGTGTATCTTTCGCTTATGTCTGAGCCTGCCTCAAGCGGAACAGCCGATAAACTGTTTTCCTTAACTTCTGACATAAGTATACCACCGGTTATTAGCACTGTCAAG
>CAJJPZ010000261.1 GCA_905193765.1 uncultured Eubacterium sp. | reverse complement strand
TGAAAAAGTTGAGTATCCCCACAAGCCCGGTTATCACGCAGAGCACTCCGCCCAGCAGCGTGAACATGTTTCTGAATCCTTCGAACTCAGCTCTCAGGGTAGCCTTGCTCTCATACATCAGTGTTGACGACGGACTGTCTGTCAGTTCCTCAAGAAAAGCCTCATCGCCGTTTTCCGCACTGCGATCGGGAGCATCGAACATATAGAACATCGGGAATATCCTGTCACTGCTGTCTGTTCTCAGCCTTTCCGGATTTATCACTGCACCCATTGATGAAAGCCCCGAATATCTGAAAGACATGCTGTATGGCACGCTGACAACTGCACAGACAGTATATCTGACATCGTGACTTTTCTCTACCTTGTATCCGATATATTCGCCCGGCGTGTTCTCGCTGGACTTATCACCGGTCCGGCTGTCGATGAAACAGCCTTCATCGATATAAGTCACAGTCACGGTATCCCCTGGGTTGGGAAGACTGTCTCTGTTCATTACATTCCCGTTATCGTCAGTTTCAGCCGTTACTGCTATGACATTTTTCCCGGGGTCGCTCATCGGCTCTATGTCCCCGTCTATGACCTGCAGTTTCTGCAAAAGTCCGGCATCCAGTCCTTCTATCTGCAGATCGCTGCACGGTATGTCCTTCCTGTCCCCTTTCTGCAGTGCCTGCTTTACATATGAATTCTGCTCATCGCCCTCCAAAATCCTGATATTTTCCGGCAGCCAGATCACGGAATCCGTTTCATCCATTGACCATGCCATGCCGCTGACAGAGCTTTTAGTCCCAGCCTTTATCTCAGCGATCTCGTCTCCGGTAAGCCCTGACTCGTAGCTTTGTGCCTGAAACCTGAAATAGTCTGTTTTTCCTACGATAAAATCTGCACACGTCTGATTGCTGAGGTATTTTTCCATGTCGAAGCCACCTGTGAAAGCACTCATCACAGAAAGCAGTACGACTGACAGTGCCATCGACACTATCACCACCAGCGTTTTCAGCCTGCTGCGGCCCAGATCAGCGAAAGCCATCCGGCCAAGGCCTGCTCCTTTCATACCTCCCGATTTTCTCATACCCCGTGTTTTGCAGGTTTTATAATGTCCACCCGAAGCATCAGCATACTTCACAGCCTCCACGGGAGAGACTTTTGATGCCATCCGAGCCGGTCTTGCGCATGATATGAATACCGTTACCATGGAAAACAATGCAGATGCGATAAATATCACAGGTGATATGCTCACATCCGTACACGAAGCGCCAAGAGATGTAGACGCCATTATCACCGGCATCAGCATTCGCCCTGCCAGATACCCGAGCACAAGCCCCATGGGACAGCCTGCTATGCAAAGCATCATAACCTGCTGTCTCACTACCCTCCGAAGCTGCCGTGGCGTCACTCCTATGGTTTTCAGCAGTCCGTAGTATCTTATGTCGCTGCTGACCGAGATCCTGAATATATTGTAGATTATCAGATACCCTGTCATTATTATCAGTATCAGCAGTGCCGCAGCTGCAGCGATCATCTCCGGATCTATATCATCCTCCGCCTGTGATGCCGTATAACCCCAGTTCACGCCATATCTGACATAGTTATCTTTGTCCGGATCCTCAGACTGGAAACCGAGATCATCCTCGACTTTCTGCATGTTCTCTTTTATGCCGATGCTCGTCCCGAACATGACATTGATATCCTCGCGAAAATGGTCCGCACCTTCTCTGACCGCAGCCTTTTCCACCTTCCTGACATAGGCTTCCGACACATTTATGAAATGTACCTGGGATATATCGTCATATTCCCACCAGCCGGCCAGTCTGAACGTATCTGTACG
>CAJJPZ010000260.1 GCA_905193765.1 uncultured Eubacterium sp. | reverse complement strand
AAGGCTCACTTTTTTATAACTCCATAAAGAACAGGACATTCGATTCGGCTATATTCTTTGGACCGTCAGGAACGGGCAAAACCACACTTGCGCGGATAATCGCAAGAGAGATAGACAGCAGCTTCGTTGAAATAAACGCATCCACCACAGGAACCAGGGAACTGAAGGCTATCCTGGAAAATGCATCCGACAGGTTCCACGGACTGATGAAGGAAACTACATGCCTGTATGTGGACGAGGTACACAGATGGAACAAACTCCAGCAGGACTCTCTGCTCAAGGCGATAGAAGAAGGCGTGATAAAATTCATCGGAAGCACCACGGAGAACCCTTACTTTTCGATAAACAATGCGATAATAAGCCGTGTGCGGCATATATATGAATTCAGACGTCTGACGACAGACGAGCTGACTGTGATACTCAAACGGACCATAACCGACACTGAAAAGGGCTTCGGAGGTCTGAATATAAAATACAACGAGGACGCTCTGAGGATACTGGCGGATATGAGCAACGGCGACTGCCGTGTCGCTCTTGATACATTAGGGTTCATCGTGGACAATGTATCCGAGGGCAGTGTCATAGACAGCAGTATCGTGGGCGAAGCGATGCAGCAGCAGACCACATTCTACGACAGGCAGGAGGACAAGTACAATCTTCTGTCAGCTCTGCAGAAGTCTGTCAGAGGGAGTGATCCTCATGCAGCGGTACACTATCTGGCGAGACTGATAGAAGGCGGAGCGGATGAGATGATGATAGGGCGGCGCCTGCTGGTGATGGCAAGTGAAGATGTGGGAATGGCATATCCCAGCGCCATCTCTATAGTGACGGCATGCGTACAGGCTGCGCAGATGGTGGGATTCCCGGAAGCAAGGATAAATCTGGCGCAGGCGGTGGTGCTCCTGGCATCCTGTCCCAAGTCCAACGCATCATACATGGCTCTTGAAAAAGCCACAGCAGATCTGAAACGGAGAAAGATCGACGATGTGCCGAAACATCTGATGGATTCCCATTACGGCGGCGCGGGAAAACTGGGTCGCGGACTGGACTATAAATATCCTCACGCATACGGAGGATACGTCACACAGCAGTATCTGCCGGACGATCTCTACAGAGAGGGCGTGCGTTATTATGAACCTACGGAGAACGGCAGTGAAGCGGCTTTCGGCAGATATCTCAGAGAACTGGAGAAGATAGATGAGAAAAATAACAAGGGCTGAGAACGCCGGTTTCTGCTTCGGGGTGAAGCAGGCGATAGAAAAGGCAGAAAAAGCAGCAGCCGATGGAAAACCGGGCAGGATCTTTTCCATGGGGCCGCTGATACATAATGAACGGGTGACCGGAGACCTCGAAGCAAAGGGCATAAAGATAATCGATTCGCTTGATGAAGCCGGGGAAGATGACCGTGTGATAATAAGATCCCACGGGGAAGGCAGAGCGTTCTATGATGAAGCCGGACGCAGTGGAGTGGAGCTGATAGATGCCACATGTCCCTTCGTCAAAAAAATACACCATCTTGTCTATGATACGGACAAACAGGTGGTGATAGTCGGAGACAGCCATCATCCGGAGGTCATGGGTATATCGGGATGGTGCAGGAAGCCCGCAGTCATCGTAAGCTCATACGAGGAAGCTCTTGAAATAGAACAGGACGATCTGTTCGTCGTGACTCAGACCACGATAAAGGAAAGCATGCTGGATGATGTGCTTAAGGGACTCAGAGAGAACGGCAGGGTATTTACAGTGAACAATACCATCTGCAGCGCCACATCCAGGAGGCAGGATTCCTGCGAGCAGCTGGCGCGTATGTCAGATGCGATAATCGTCATAGGTGGGAAAAACAGCTCGAATACGAAGAAACTTTACGAAATAGCAAAAAAATATTGCACAAATACCTTTTTTGTTGAAAATATTGAAGATTTAT
>CAJJPZ010000259.1 GCA_905193765.1 uncultured Eubacterium sp. | reverse complement strand
GATTATTATTTTTTGATTATTTCTGCAATAGATATATTTGTTCTGGGAACGATGTGTGTGCTTACAGGATTGAATGAAACTCTCAATATGAAGCAGAGACGATGGTTCATCAGTTCTTTTATTCTGATCATAGTTATCACAGCACTGGAAGTGGTAACGGAATTCACAGATAACGGGTCGGCGTCACTGAGATGGATCAGTATCGTTTCCAATTATCTTGGGTTCGGCCTGTCGCCGGCAGTGGCGATCATGCTGGCATCAGTTTTCAAAAACCGCAGTACGAGATATGCTCTGACTGCAGAACTTGTTTATATGGTGCTTCTGGCAGTATCGATACCATTTGGGACGATTTTCTATATAGATGGAGAAAACCAGTATCTGAGAGGTGATTTCTTCGGTATATATCCGGTGGTATATTTCATAAGCGTCATTTACCTGATAGCTGTGACTGTTGTGGTTGCTGGAAAATATCAGAATAAAAGCAAGAACGCGCTGTTTCTTATAGCTGCATTCATGCTGGCTTGTACGATGATACAGATATTTTTCCCGCAGATACATGTATCGTGGCTGTGCGTGTCACTTTTGTCGATCCTTTACTTTATATACTGCAACGGCATGTGGCAGCAGCTGGATGAGCTTACAGGACTGCTGAACCAGAAAAGCTATCTGAACAAGACAGCGTCATTGTCCGGAGATGTGACTCTTGTTGTCTTCGACGTGGATGATTTCAAGCAGGTAAACGACAATCACGGACATCTCACCGGTGATCAGTGCCTTAAAGAAGTAGCTGACTGTATCAAGGACGCATATTCCAGATATGGACTCTGCTACAGGATAGGCGGAGATGAATTCTGTGTCCTGCTGGAGCCGGAAGCTGATGCGGAGAAATGCTACCGGAAGCTGATACAGGAGCTGAATGTCCGGAGACAGGGAATGGAGCTTCTGCCCTATGTATCTGTGGGTTCAGCGTCATATGCAAAGGGCGACGATATACTCAGTGTGAAAGAAAATGCTGACAATGATATGTATCGTTTCAAAAAAGCCCATAAGGAAACTATGTAGTGCTGCAGGTGAGTCCCAGCGACAAATGGCATTTATGATTTATGTATAGATAACATCCTTCGGGATGTTTTTTTCTGAGATACGCGGTAGAGCAGCTTTGATTATAAAAAAGCTTGTTCAGAATAATTAAGATTTGATTCGACAGAGTCGCTGCGCAGATATATAGAGAGGTTCGGAGCTTTTGCACCTGCAGCACTGACAATGATACAGGCGGATCAGGTGGTGATGCCTGTACTGCCGGGGTTTTTCGGATGTGCTGTGATTTTTGGCAGTATATAGGTAGGTTTCTTTGCAATTACATAGGGATATCTGCAGGGTCTGTGGCAGCCTTTATGCTGGCAATACGCTACGGCACTTCGATAGTGAAATGGATGTTTACGAAAAGATTTCTTTCGTTCCAGTGCTTTTCCTGACGGCCAAGGCTCAGGAGTCTGATAAACTTATAGGTCTTATGACAGGCGGTGATGATTATCTGATGAAGCCGTTCTCGTATTCGGAACTCCTGAGTTGTGTCAAGGCACTGGTCCGACGGTACAGGGTATACCGCGGTAAAGAGGATACAGCACAGGACAACATATACATTGAACATTCTGGTATTAGGATCCATGGTGAATTCAATGAAGTCTATGTGCAGGGAGAAGAAATATCTCTTACAGATATAGAATATCGTATAATCAGGCTGATGATGAAAAATACCGGCCGTATATTTTCAGTCCAGATGCTTTATGAGCAGATATGGAATGAACCGTATTTTTATAACTGCAACAGTACAGTTATGGTGCATATAAGGAAACTGAGGACGAAAATCGAAGAAAATCCACACGAGCTTCAGCTGATAAAAACTGTCTGGGGAAGGGGGGATAAGTTTGAAAAGCAT
>CAJJPZ010000258.1 GCA_905193765.1 uncultured Eubacterium sp. | reverse complement strand
CCGAAGATACTTACTTATGTTTTTGATATTATCTGTTCAGATCCACCGTCACTGCTCTATGCCTTCGTCTTCAGTGACAGGTATATCGTCCTCTGTTTTTTCCAGGACCTTTGAGCCGCGCCTCGACTGCCTGTGCCGCCTGACCATGTCTATGATCAGGCGCATCTCCTTCTCATGCAGGGTTATTCCCCTGGACATGCGTTCATGATCCGGATCCCAGTCGCGTATGTCATACTTGGGCGCGCCACCATTCCAGCTCACGAGATTCAGTTCTTTTCTCCAGCCTGTAGGATATGTGGCCAGAGCACCAAGATGGTCGATGATCTCAAAAGTCACATCTCTGTCATAATCATTGTTTACTGCCATTTATAAACTCCCTCCTTAAAACATCGCGGCGCACTGATCAGTACTGCGCCTCTGACCGCGATCATGTTTACAGGTTCATAATAGCAGTATTGTAAATATATGTCAAGTATAATTGTAACATTTATCCAGTGATTTTTTGCATCTTTTTTATGCTACATACCCGGTTTTTCCATAGCTGCCTTGATTATGGCCGGAAGTCTGCGGCACTTTTCCTCTGATATGGATGCAACCGATACACGCAGGCCCTTGGCAAGGGGAACGATGAACACGCCTTCCTTTTCCAACTCAGCGCTTACAGCATCCGGATCATCGCATGGTATCGACACGAAGAAGCCTGCATCGAATGGAACGATATCAAGACCTGCTTCTCCGGCGGCTTCAGTGAAAGCCTTTCCTCTTGCCGCAAGCATATCACGGTAGTGAGCTCTCTCAGCATCCACATCGGCAAGCAACTCAGGATCGCCGTATATCCTGGACAGGATCACCTGTGCGACCTTGGCGCTGTTGGACCATGAACCCCTGGACGAATATTCACACACGCGCTTGAATTCGTCAGCTATATCCTTTGTACGTGCTATGCATATCATAGCGCCGCATCTCGTACCGTAGAGAGTATATGTCTTGGAAAGGCTGTACGCCATTATCGAGATCACGTTTTCCGGGAGTTCATCAAGTTTAGGCAGGAACCTCCTGTATTCTTCCTCGTCACCTGCAAAATCTATATATGCCGCATCTACCACCAGGGCGATCGCCTTGCCGCATCCGGCTGCATCGGTCAGTATGGATACAACTCGGTCCCAGTCCTCCAGCGTCAGCGAATATCCCGTCGGATTATGAGCCGGCGTATTGAGTATTATAACGAGACTCTCCTGATCTGCCAGAAGCCCATTTACCTTATCTGCAAAATCAGCAGCGTTGAATTTTCTGTCTTCGGTAAAAAATTCAAAAGTCGCTATGCTCCTTCCGATCTCACCTGCTATCGTATTGTACGGTGCCCAGTGCCAGTCTGAAGTCAGCACCTTGTCACCGCCTTCCGAGTAGTTCGCGATCACATTCCTCAGCGATCCTGTTCCACCGGGAGTCGCCACAGCCTGTGTGAACCCCTTCGGACGATGAGATCCGAACGCAGCCTGCTGAACAGCCTCTCTGAAAGCAGCTATTCCTCCGATAGGTGCATAATCAGCGTAGTCTTTAGGGCTCAGATGCTTGAACACTCTGTCCACCGATGAAAGCACCACAAGTTCACCGTTATCGTCCAGCAGCGAGCCTATAGTTGCATTTATCACTTTATCAGCGCCTTTTTCCTGTATCATGGCTTTTGCTCTGTTGCTTATTCCGAAGATCTTATCCTCCTGCGGTATATTACGTCCGTTTTTTCTGGCTAAAATGTATTCCGTCATTTTTATACTCTCCTTTATCATACACATTTTTCCTGAAGCGCGGGCTGATGCGCATATCCTCAGGTCATTCAGATTTATTCTATCACTCATGGAGTCAGTCGTAAACCACGAAAAACAATTAATCCAATTATCTGTTTTACATTTTTTGATCGGTATTAATTCCTGTTTCCTTGTCGATACTATCTATCAGGGAGACAATATGAAGTGACCTCCAGTTTGTAGCAACGTGGATTTACCCATATACT
>CAJJPZ010000257.1 GCA_905193765.1 uncultured Eubacterium sp. | reverse complement strand
CGATAAGTCGGCGTACGGGATAACTGCGGACAGAAAGGTCATGTTCGACGATGTGCATCTCATGCCGGGAGACAGCTGCAGCGACAGTATCAGGATATGCAACACTTCGACAAAACGAGCTGAAGTGCTGTTCAGGGCTGTATGTGAGGATACGGTGCTGGCAGACGACATAAACCTGAAAATAGACAATGGATCGGTTTTTTACCAGGGCCTGCTTTCAGGGAAAGCGCTGAAGCAGTATAGTACAATAGCATATGTCGGTCCCGGGGATACGAAAGAACTCAGGTTTGATATGGAGATCCCACGGGACAAAGATAACGATGCACAGATGAAAAATGGACAGGCGACATGGTATTTTGCCGTAAAACAAGATGAAGGCATCAGTGTATCCACAGGGGACAGCAGACATATACGGGCCTTTGCACTGATATGCCTGGCTGTATTTGCCGCCGCACTGCTGATCATCAGGAAGGGACGGCATGAAGAGCGTCTGTAGGAAAGTAAGAGAAGTGTCTGTGATCCTGATGGCTGCAGCAGCAGCGGTGATATGTGGAGCAGTCCTGTACGGCATACGGGCTGATGTAGTGATTTCAGGATCCATGGAACCCGTTATAATGACAGGCAGTCTTTGCTTTACAGACCAGAGGGACAGAGATATAAGGTGCGGAGACATCATCGCATACAGACTGGGGGATATGACGGTCACTCACAGAGTCGTAGATATAACAGATGAGGGGTACATAACAAAAGGCGACAACAATGATGACCGGGACAACATGCCGGTGACTGACGAACAGATCGTTGGCAAAAACATATGTTCCATAAGAAATGCGGGATATATGGTTTGTTTTCTTAAAAGCAGACCGGGTGCAGCAGCTGCGCTGTGCCTGGTCATGCTGCTGTGTACGGTCTCTCATACACTGAAAAAGAGGGACGCATAAGTGATTTTTCATGGTAATAAAATGTACTTTCTTGCGTTCGGAAATTTCTTTCACGGAATGGCAAATAATTTCCTCATTTTTTATCAGGAATGTTATAAAAAGCTCTTGCAAAAGCTCCGGAAAAATGGTTTAATAAGTTTGTATGATTGTTAGAATTGTAACAATATAATCATTAAATGCGGTGAATACCATTTATGAAAACCGTTATTAATAATTAAGGAGGCATTTACATGAACTTTCAACTGACGAAAGAACAAGAATTCGTAAGAAAAATGGTAAGAGAGTTTGCCGAAACAGAGGTTGAACCTTTGGCTGCAGATATCGACAAGGAACACAGATTCCCTGTTGAAACTGTTGAAAAAATGGCAAAATACGGTCTTTTAGGCGTACCATTCCCTACAGAATACGGCGGAGCAGGTGCAGATCACATCTCATATGCGATCACTGTAGAAGAACTTTCAAAGAAATGTGCTTCAACAGGCGTTATCTGTTCAGCTCATACTTCACTCTGCTGCTGGCCTATCTTTAACTGGGGTAATGAAGAGCAGAAGAAAAAATATTTACCGGATCTGCTTTCAGGTAAAAAATTAGGTGCATTCGGACTTACTGAGCCAAATGCAGGAACAGACGCATCCGGACAGCAGACAAGAGCTGAGGATATGGGTGACTACTGGCTTCTCAACGGAGCAAAGGTATTCATCACAAACGGCGGATATGCTGAGACTTTCGTTGTTATGGCTATGACTGACAAGTCAAAGGGCAACCACGGAATCAGTGCATTCATCGTTGAAAAGGGAGACGAAGGTTTCTCGATCGGTAAGACAGAAGACAAGATGGGTATTTGCGCATCATCAACTACTGAGCTTATCTTCCAGAACTGCAAGATCCCTAAGGACAGACTCCTTGCTGATGTAGGTCAGGGATTCAAAGTTGCAATGTCAACTCTCGACGGCGGACGTATCGGTATCGCATCACAGGCTCTCGGAATCGCTCAGGGTGCTCTCGATGTAACAGTTGAATACATGAAGGCCAGAAAACAGTTCGGAAAGAGCTTATCAAAGTTCCAGGCTCTTCAGTTCACAGTTGCTGAATTAGCTACAGAAATCGAAGCTGCA
>CAJJPZ010000256.1 GCA_905193765.1 uncultured Eubacterium sp. | reverse complement strand
ATAAGATCATCTTTACAAGTATCAATGCCGGATTCATGGGACTGCCGATAACACTGGCAGTATTCGGTGAAGAGGCAGTGTACTATATGGCACTTCATAACATACTTCTGAATGTCGTGCTGTACTTTTTCTGTGTCATACAGCTTAACAATGGAATAAAAAAAGGCGCCGTGAAAAAGACACTGATGAAGCTGCTCAATCCATGCATAATAGGCGCAGTGCTGGGAGTAGTGCTGCTGTTTGCCGGAGCAGAGATACCGTCGTATATAGCCGGTATAATGAAATCGGTAGGTGATGTCACGATCCCTGTGGCCATGATGGTCGTGGGAATACAGCTGGCAGACGGCAGGATAACAGACTGTTTCAGGAACGGGAAGCTGGTCATATTCTCGGTGGTGACAATGCTGGTCTGGCCGGTGCTGATACTGATAATATTGAAATTCATACCTATGGCCGGGATACTGAAGATAGTGTTCACGCTCGGAGCTGCTCTGCCGCCGGCAACTACGATATCGGCTCTGGCAGCGTATGAAGGCAGGAACTACAAACTTGCTGCAGACGGAATAATAGTCACTACACTTATGTCTGTAGTGACTATCCCGTTCATAGTTATGATGATCGACTATTTCCTGTGACGATAGTTATCGACATCTATATCATATTTATCGATTTTCCTGTAAAGTGTACGAAGGTTCATATTGAGCAGTCTCGATGCTGCGGTAACGTTTCCCTGACATTCTTCCAGTGCGGAGAGTATCAGGGATTCTTCATTTTCACGAATACTGTAGGAGCGGCGGTTTTCCTGCGGAGGCTGTATATCAGGCGTGCGGGCAGTATCATGTGCCGGCTGCATAACGTGGTTTTTATGTACAGCACGGGCAGGTACAGCAGGGTCCGACGGCGAACTGAACTGCGGAGGAAGATCCTCTACAGTCACCTTGTCTTCCAGACAAAGGTTGACAGCACGTTCTATTGTGTTCTCCAGCTGCCTTACATTGCCCGGCCAGTTGTACCGGCATAGTATGTCAAAGACTTCAGGGTCTACCGTTATATCGGTATGCTTTTCCATGTTGTGTCTTTCCACGAAGTGTGATATGAGCAGTGCGATGTCTTCGGGGCCGCGTTCCCTGAGAGGCGGTACTGCAATGGTCAGTACATTGAGCCTGTAGTAGAGATCTTCACGGAATGCCTTCTGTTCGACAGCGTCCAGGAGGTTCTGGTTCGTGGCGGCTATGACACGTATATTTACAGGCTTGGGATATTTGCCGCCTATCCTGACGACCTCCTTGGTCTGGAGCACACGGAGCAGGGTCGCCTGTACATTGTAAGGCATATCGCCGATCTCATCCAGAAATATGGTCCCGCCGTCGGCCATTTCGAATTTTCCGGGACGTCCTTCTCGTTCAGCGCCGGTGAAGGAACCTTTCTCATAACCGAAGAGCTCACTTTCCACAAGGCTGTTCGGGATGGCTGCACAGTTGATGGCTACGAAAGGTCCGTTGGCCACAGGACTTGCATTGTGGATAGACTGTGCGATCAGTTCTTTTCCGGTGCCGCTTTCTCCCAGGATCAGGACATTGGCGTCATTCTGGGCTGCCTTGCGGCTGGTAGCTATCATTTTCTTCATCGTGGCGGATTCTCCGACTATTGAACTGAAAGTGTATTTCGCGCTGAATCCTCCGATGTTGCGGACTATCTTGTTGAGCATTTCCGGTTTGTTGAACCTCATGATGGTGCCGGTGACTGTGCCGCTACCATCCCTGACATGGTTTATGGAAAGGTTGAAGCGGCTTGGTTTGTTGGCAAAAGGTTTCATGAAGACTGAAACCTCTTCATTGTATCTTTCTTTTTTCAGGATGTCGTTTATGGTATAGCTGTCATAGTTGTCTATCATCATGAAGTCGAAGATCTTCTGGCCTATTATCTCCTCATATGACAGGTGAAAGAGATCCAGGGCATATTTATTGACCTGCGACACACGCCCCAGAGAGTTAAGCAGGATGACGCCGGATGTCATGTTTTCTATTATACTGTTTCTCTGTGCGTTGACTATCTCCATATCTTCCATAGCCTGGCGGAGTTTCAGCTCCTTTGTTATACTGTCGGCTGCACACAGTACCATACCCAGTGTAT
>CAJJPZ010000255.1 GCA_905193765.1 uncultured Eubacterium sp. | reverse complement strand
GAACCTCAAGTTCACGAGGACCAGTGAGGAGTCGATGTGGCTCAATACCGATAACGAGCCAAAGGTGATAATATCCGCCAGCGGGATGTGCGAAGCGGGCAGGATAAGGCATCACCTCAAACACAACCTGTGGAACAGTAAATCCAGCATAATCTTTGTGGGATATCAGGCAGAAGGCACTCTTGGCAAACTGCTTGTGGAAGGTGCAAAGGAAGTGACGCTGTTCGGAGAAAAAATACAGGTCAATGCTGAAATATACAATCTTGAAGGATTCTCCGGGCATGCGGACAGAGATGGTCTTCAGGCGTGGCTCAAGGGATTTCAGAAAGAACCTAAACATATATTCCTCGTGCACGGCGAACAGCAGGCAAAGGAGGACTTTGCAGAGACGGTCAGAAAAGAGCTGGGATATGATCCTGTCGTTATAAAGGGCAATTCGGAATTCGTCCTTGAGAAAGACGAGATCGTGAGCGAAACTCAGACAATGGATGATGCCGTCGATGCGGAGACGGTAAACAATATAAGACACAATCTTCTTGACATCCACAGGAGGACGGAAGATATACTTTACAATACGAATCTGGCACTGGGAGGCAAAATCTCCAGGGAGAAGCTCTCTCAGATAAACAATATAGTGCTGGAGCTTGAAAAATCAACGATAAACCTTGGGTCTGCAGTGAGTGACGAATCATAGGCATACATAAAGGATCAGCTGTCACCAAAAAATTATTGAAACTGAGAAAAAGTCTTTAATTTTATACATGCAGTATGATAAAATAGAGATGTACTATTGTTAGTTTATTATATTTTAGAAGGTGATGGTAGAATGTCAGTTTTGAGTGGCATCAGAAAGAGTGTCCAGCAGGTCGCGGAGGCCATAAGCATAGCGCTGGGCGTTGAGGTCGAGATCGTTGACAACAAACTGAATATACTTGGCGGTACCGGTCCCTACAGAGACCAGATAGGTCAGAAGGAAGAAGGCGGCGATGTGGAGGGGGAATATCTCTATGCGAGAGTTCTCCGCTCAGGTGTGACACAGTATGTGGAAGACGCCAGAAAAGATGAAGACTATGATGTTACGGGAAAAGGATACACGGTTTCGGGAGAACTTGCCGAGATATGTACGCCTATCGTTTTGGACGGCAAGATCATAGGGATCATAGGTCTTGTGGCCTTTTCGGAAGAACAGAAGAGGATTCTTGCCGACAAGAACCGCAACATGACGGATTTTGTTGAAAAGATGGCGGATCTGCTTGCAGCGAAGGCTGATCAGCAGGAGACGCTGGAGAATGTCGAGGTTTCCAGAAACGAGATGTCGACAGTTCTTGAGACCACCCATGAGGGCATCTTCGCACTGGATCAGAAGGGTTACGTCAAGCATTGCAACAACAGAGCAGCAACGTTGTTCGATACGACCAAGAGAGATCTTATCGGCAGACATATAAGCAAGCTCATGCCGGGCAGCCCGGCGATCAAAGTCCTGGAAACAGGGCGAGGGTATACTGAGAATGAAGAGATTTTCAAGGTTGACGGAGGACAGCACCATTTCATCGTAACGGTCAAGCCGTTCTGCAACGGAGACGAGATCGACGGTGTGGTAGTATCTTTCAGGGATATTACTGAAGCCCAGAAGCTGGTATATAACTTCAGCACCAGGGCGATAAAAAATACAGTTGATGATATAATAGGGACCAGTGAGAAGATCATGATCGCTAAGAAGCAGGCACTGATAACGGCCAGAGGCAATTCCACGGTCCTGATCACGGGAGAAAGCGGGACCGGTAAGGAAATGTTCGCGAAAGCCATACATTACGCCAGTTCAAGGAGCGACCATCCGTTCATAACGGTGAACTGCGGAGCTATCCCGGAAAACCTTCTGGAAAGTGAACTTTTCGGATATGAGAAAGGCGCTTTCACAGGAGCAAGTGAAAAAGGAAAGGCAGGGAAGTTCGAGCTTGCGGACGGCGGCACAATATTCCTCGACGAAATAGGCGACATGCCGCTCCATCTTCAAGTGAAGATACTTCATGTCCTTCAGAACATGAGATTCGAACGTGTCGGAGGGAGCAAGAGCATAATCGTCGATGTGCGTGTGATCGCTGCTACGAACAAGAACCTCGAGAAGCTGATCGATGAAGGCAAATTCAGAG
>CAJJPZ010000254.1 GCA_905193765.1 uncultured Eubacterium sp. | reverse complement strand
ATCTCGGGACTGACAGCAGCGAATTTCCTTGTCAGGAACCTGCTGCCGGTGACTCTCGGCAATATAGTCGGAGGCTGCGGCTTCGTAGGTATCGTGTACTGGGCATGTCACAGGAAAGGTAAGTAAAGGGTAACATATGAAGAGAATAGCGATCATAGACGGCAACAGTCTTGTCAACAGGGCTTATTATGCCATGAGGAATCCGATGATAACGAGAGACGGTATATACACTCACGGTATATTCGGTTTCCTCAATATGATGGAAAAGATAAAACGAGACTACGAGCCTGAATATATGGCTATAGCTTTCGACATGA
This sequence comes from uncultured Eubacterium sp., assembly GCA_905193765.1. Taxonomy (GTDB): domain Bacteria; phylum Bacillota; class Clostridia; order Peptostreptococcales; family Anaerovoracaceae; genus Lentihominibacter. The sequence goes on along the minus strand of CAJJPZ010000254.1, from coordinate 1,845 downwards.
AAGCCCCGACATTCAGGCACAAGGAGTATGATGCATACAAGGCAGGAAGGAAGAAGATGCCCCCGGAGCTTGCTATGCAGATACCACTGCTTAAGGACGTGCTCAGCGCCATGAATATAAAGCAGCTGGAGCTGGAGGGCTTCGAAGCCGACGACATAATAGGTACTGTTGCAAAGGCGGCAGAGGAAGAAGGCCTTGAACCGTATATAATAACGGGGGACAAGGACGAACTGCAGCTGGCGACAGATACGGTGAAAGTCATAATAACAAAAAAAGGCGTATCTGAATTCGAGATATATGACAGACAGGCCATGATCGACAAGTACGGGTTCACGCCATCTCAGTTCATAGACTTCAAAGGTCTCATGGGAGATCAGTCCGACAATATCCCGGGCATACCGGGAGTAGGAGAGAAGACTGCAACGAAGCTCATACTGGAATTCGGCAGTGTTGAAAACATTATAGAAAACTATGAGGAGATAAAGCAGAAGGGTCTTCGTACCAAGATCGAGGAAAATGCACAGCTGGCAGTGATGAGCAAACGTCTTGCTACGATAAATGTCAATGTTCCCCTCGATACAGATTTTGATGAGTTCCTGATCAGGGAACCTGACTATGACAGACTTATAGAGCTTTACAGGAAGCTGGAATTTAATAAATTCCTTAAGAAACTCAAAGTGTCGGATACAGCGGATGGCGCGGCAGAACCGAAGGCAGACCGGGTGTATATGGATACATCTTCCTATGAAAGGATACTGGTGGACAGTGACAGCACTCTTGAGGATATGACTCTGGATGGAGTCGCTGTGATAAAAGTGTTCGGTGACGGAAGTCATCTCAGTAATCCTGTGATAGACGGCATCGCTGTGATAAACAGCGGCAGATACTATTACTTTGACTGCCGCCGTATGGATGGTGTATACGACTGGCTGGCGGGGCAGGATATATCTTTTGCAGGGCACGATCTGAAAAACGATTACTTCATGCTCATGAGTCGGGGGCTGACAGATTTCGAAACAGATTTCGATACGGCTGTCGCACAGTATGTGATCGACCCGGGCAGGAACAGCTATAGTCTGCCGGCGTTGTCAAATGAGTATCTCCATTCTTCACTGAAGGAAGAGAAGGATTTCCTGGCTGATAACAGTCAGGTGGATCTTTTCACAGATACGGTGAAGGCGTATATGGATTACGGATTCGAAGTATGTTCCGCCGTGTTGAATCTGGCAGAGGCCCAGAAGGAGATACTGCAGAAGGAATCGCTGAAAAACGTAGCATATGAAGTGGAGTTTCCTCTTGTTGAAGTCATGGCAGCTATGGAGCATGAAGGTTTCAGGACTGACAGAGCGTACCTTGAGGAGTTCGGCAGGACATTGTCTGAGGAGATAGAAGGCATATCGGAGCGTATAATAGAAATGGCAGGGGAGGAGTTCAACATCAATTCCCCACAGCAGCTGGGAGATATACTTTTCGAAAAGCTGGGCCTTCCGGCAGGGAAGAAGACGAAGCGCGGGTATTCCACAAGCGCCGATATCCTGGAAAAGATAAAGGACAAACACCCTATCGTTCCGGCTGTGCTGGAATACAGGACACTTTCAAAGCTGAAAAGCACATATATAGACGGCATGATACCACTCATCGATCCTGAAGATGACAAGATACATGCGCATTTCAACCAGACTGTGACGGCTACAGGACGTATAAGCTGTACGGAGCCTAACCTGCAGAACATACCGATCAGGCAGGAACTTGGCAGGAAGCTCAGGAAGGCATTCGTACCGGACAACGGGTCATGTATGCTGGTGGGAGCGGACTATTCGCAGATCGAACTGAGAGTGCTGGCTC
>CAJJPZ010000253.1 GCA_905193765.1 uncultured Eubacterium sp. | reverse complement strand
CGAGAAGGATGTTCCTTGAATCAAGGGTATACGACAAGGTAGGCATGCACAGGTTCCTGTTCCTGATAAGGACAAGGAAGATGTGCAGAGTGTTCTGGGTCATGCTTGTCAAGACCGTCTATGAGACGCTTTGGCTGGTGACAGTGGTGGGATATGTGATAAAGCTCTACTCGTATTACCTGATACCTTATATAATGGCTGAGAATCCGTCGCTCAAAGCCAACGAGGCAATAACACTGTCCAGGAATATGATGCAGGGTCATAAGTGGGAGCTGTTCAAACTGAACCTGTCGTTCCTGGGATGGGATGTCCTGAGGATACTGACGATGGGACTGCTTGGGATCTTTTTCGTGGCGCCGTACAAGAGCATGACATATGCGGAGTACTACGCCAGGGTCAGGGAAGAAAGCAAGGCAAAGTCCATCGAAGGCATAGAAAAACTCAACGACAGATATCTCTTCGAGAAAGCTGATGCGGAAACACTTCATGAAGCATACAGAGAATTCGATGAAATAATAAACAGACCACTGCCGGAGATCGAGGTCAGCAATGGATTCATGGGTATACTCAAGAACTGGTTCGGCATACTGCTGGTTAACGTCCCGGGCGAGAAGGAATATGAAGAAGCCAAGGCACAGCGCATCCATGCACAGAAACTCAAAGATGCAGTGTACGGTATAAAGTATCCGATGCGTCTGTTCACATTACCTGAGTATGAGAAACGGAAGGGCTTCGACAATATATACTATATACGTAACTACTCGATACCATCTCTGGTGCTGATGTTCTTCACGTTCTCACTGATCGGATGGCTGTGGGAAGTAAGCCTGCATATTGTGCAGACCGGTATGTTCGTAAACAGGGGAGTGCTGTACGGACCCTGGCTGCCTATCTACGGATCCGGTGGCATCATGATACTGCTGCTGCTGAAAAAACTCCGTACCAACCCTGTAAAGGAATTTTTCAGTGCAGTATTGCTGTGCGGAATCATCGAATATATGACTTCATGGTACCTGGAGATAACGAATGACGGTATGAAATGGTGGGATTACAGCGGCTATCTGCTGAATCTCAACGGCAGAGTATGTGCAGAAGGGCTCATAGTATTCGGTATAGGAGCAATGTTCACTGTCTATTTCGCAGCACCTATGCTGGACAATATATACAGGAAAATAAAGATGAAGTATCTTGTGGTGATCACTGTGGTACTTATCATGGCCTTTGTCGCAGACAATATATATTCTCATTTTCACCCTAATGAAGGCGAGGGGATAACCTGCCATATGACAGACAGGGAATACGCAGCGTATCACAGCATGGCGGAACAGAGACATCTGCCGTATCATAACACATGCATACCGGGGTACGATCTGCAGATATAAGGCATAAAGCCGTCCATCTTTTAATAGTATAGAATATACTGTTTGAAAAGAGGTGGACTAAAATGTATAATAGAAGACGTTCAGTACACAGGCGCGTATCCAGGGGCAGGAGAACGCCGAAGGCGGGTTTTGCACCGGTGATAATGATACTGTGTCTTTCGGTACTGTGCGGCTATGCTACAGCCAGGTACGTCGTGGAACCAGTTGTCAATTATGTACCGCAGGTTTCAGAAAAGATATCCGGCAGCAGGACTGCAGATAAAGACGATGCTGAACAGAAGACAACAGACCGTGTCAAAGAGACAGAGAAAGCTTCCGAAGCGACTGACAGGAACGTCGTGGAGGACGGCGCTGCAGTAGAACAGAAAGGCGACATAAAAGGATATGCGCTCCAGTTCGGCTGCTATTCCAGCAGAGCTGCTGCAGAAACGGCTGCAGGAGAGCTTGGAGAGTCCGGCACCGAGGTGACCGAGCAGAACGACATGTACAAGATACTGGGCAAGATATATGACAATAAGGAAGATGCCAGGAAAGCGCTTGACGGTCTGGATGATCCTTCAAAAGCGTTCGTTACGCCGGTTTACTCACAGTAAGGCTGCAGCAGATAGATTTTATGTTACAAGATAAGGGATGATTTATATGATACCACTGTCGACGCGTATGAGACCGGACAGGCTGGAAGATTTTGTAGGACAAACACATTTCATGTCTGAAGGCTCACTTTTTTATAACACCATAAAGAACAGGACATTCGATTCGGCTATATTCTTTGGACCGTCAGGAACGG
>CAJJPZ010000252.1 GCA_905193765.1 uncultured Eubacterium sp. | reverse complement strand
TACTTTCACATCTTCGCCTGCCCTGGCGTATTCGTAAAGTTTTTTGCCATTCAGCTTCACCGCTGAATATCCCGGAGGAACCTGCTGTATGTGCCCCTCGAAGCTCATGAGCGCCTTCTCTATATCTCCGCAGCTTATCCCGCCTGTATCGCAGGTTTTCAGCACCTGTCCCCATATATCCTGCGTATCGGTCACAGTCCCCAGCCTTGCTCTGCATTCATATGTCTTGTAATCAAGATCAAGGTACTCCATTATACGTGTCGCCTTGCCTATAAAGACCGGCAGCAGGCCTTCCGCCATGGGATCCAGTGTGCCGCCGTGACCGGTCTTTTTCCTATCTGCAGCTCTTCTGCAGACAGCAACACAGTCATGGGACGTCCAGTTCTGCGGCTTGTTCAAAATCAAAATGCCATCCTTCATCTATCGAATATCTCTCCATCTGTATTACATATATCTTATCCGGCTGTATTGCCCAGACTTTTCTCTATCTCATGCTTTACTGCCTGCAGCGCTTCCGGCATGCTCATATCAAGAGTGCACCCGGCAGCCTTGATATGTCCTCCGCCGCCGAATGTCCTGGCTATGCTGTTGACATCGCCTGAAGATTTGGCACGCATGCTCACTCTTACGGCGCCCTGCTTTTCTTTCAGGAACGCAGCGATCTCCACACCTTCTATATTTCTCAGGATGTCCACCATTCCCTCAGTATCATCCAGCTCCGCCTGTACGGATCTGAGCATGTCTCCTGTGACATACGCCACAGCTGCCGCTCCTCCGTAAAAGATCTCCATAGTTTCGAGGATCCTTCCCTGTATCTCCACACGTTTCCTGCTGATGTTCTGGTAAAGTCTTACCATTATATCATTGTGAGGTATATCATACCTCATAAGATCGGCAGCTATACTGTGAGTCTCCGCTGAAGTATTGGAATACTGAAAGCAGCCTGTATCTGTTACTATACCTGTGTACAGGTGTTTCGCTATATCATCATCGACAGTCCACTGCATTTCCCTGAACAGTTTGTATATTATCTGCGCAGCGGCACTTTCTTCACTGTCTATATAGTAGTATTCACCGGCCGGATCAGTCACCTCATGATGATCTATGCTTATTTTTATCCTGCTCCCGCTGTACACTCCGGCATTCGCAGGGAAACGTTTCGTTTCGCTGCAGTCCACGCTTACGGATACATCGGGACTGGCGATCACACCGGCGTCGCAGCTGCAGCAGTCCGTATCCAGAAAATCCACATAATGCGGGAATTCATCCTCCATTATGACCACTGCATCCTTGCCTTCACCGCGGAGATGCAGGCACAGTGCTATTGCCGACCCCAGTGCATCTCCATCGGGATTGATATGCGGGAAGATCATGACGCTTCCTGCATCATCCAGCATTTTTCCTATTTCTCTTAGCGAAGCATTATTCTTCATCAGCATCTTCCTCTTCGCTGTCATGTTTTATATCGAGATCATTGATTATCTTGTCTATATGTCTGCCGTACTCCATGGATCTGTCGATTTTGAATATCAGATCAGGAACATGGCGCAGTTTCACCTGACGCCCGATTTCCTTTCTGATCAGTCCTTTGGCATGATTCATACCTTCGATCACATCCTGCTGCTGTTTTTCCATATCTTCAGCAGCACTGCTCAGACCCAGCACAGACAGATATATAGTCGCGTAGCTGCCGTCGCTTGTTACTTCAACAGCAGTAACGCTTATCATAGCGGACAGTCTCGGATCTTTGAGTTCCTTCAGCAACAGTTCGCTGATTATCTTCCTGATTTCCTCACCGAGCCGTCCTTGCCTGTATCCTTTGCCCATATATATCATCCTCCTGACCGGCAGGTCTATTCATCTCTCTTGATTTCTTCCATAGTGAAGCACTCGATCACGTCGCCTTCCTTGATATCATTGTAGTTCTCGATACCTATACCGCATTCGTAGCCCTGAGCCACTTCTCTGGCGTCATCCTTGAATCTCTTAAGCGATGAGATCTTTCCTTCGTGTATAACGATACCGTCTCTTACAAGACGTACCTGTTCGTTGCGGACTACCTTGCCGCTTGTAACATATGCGCCGCCTACGATGCCGACGCCAGGTACCTTGAATGTGTTCCTGATTTCCAGTGTTCCCAGAACGACCTCTTTGAATTCAGGATCCAGCATACCCTTCATGGCGTTTTCCACA
>CAJJPZ010000251.1 GCA_905193765.1 uncultured Eubacterium sp. | reverse complement strand
GGCGGCAGACCGGAAATTAGTAGAGGCGTTATCATGCCGGTACATGAAGAAAAAACATCGGATCCGGTCAGTAAGATAAACCAGATGGAAGAGAAGATGATCATCGATGCCTACAATAAATACGGCAGCAGCTACAAGGTGGCTGAAGCACTGGGCATAAGTCAGAGCACAGCCTATAGAAAAATAAAAAAGTATGTCAAAAAGACTTAAGTCGACTGGATTCAGAAAAGACTTAAGTCTTTTCTGAATTGTCAGACTTGACGCAACTTGTTTTCACCAGACAGTAAATCCAATATTATAAAAAAATATAACGGCTGGAGATGTTGAAACCAGGCGCATCTGGTCTGTTCTGAAAAAACCATCACGAAAATATCCGGTTCTGGCATGTGTATTGCTTCATATAATGACATGATCAAACGTTTGAAAATAATGATAATAATCCGCGGACTTACAGGAAAGGAGCTAAATAATGGCTGACTTAAAAGACGTAAAAGATTTTATCATCACATGGAATGAAGAAAACACACAGGACTTTTACGATACGGAGAAATTCATATGGGAACATCCTGAGCTGTCGATGCAGGAATTCGAGTCTTCAAAGGCTCTGATGGATCTCCTTGAAAAGTATGGCTTTTCAGTTGAATCCGGTGTTGCCGGGATGCCTACCGCTTTCATCGCCACATACGGAGAAGGGAAGCCTGTCATAGGTATAAACGCCGAGTATGATGCACTGCCGGGACTTTCACAGGATGGTGAGAAACTTGAAAAGAGCGCATTGATACAGGGCGCGCCGGGGCAGGGCTGCGGTCACAACCTCCTTGGCACAGGCGGTGTGAAAGCTGCCATCGCCGTAAGAGAGGCTATTGAAAAATTCGGACTGAAAGGAACTGTAAAAGTGTTCGGCTCACCTGCAGAGGAACTCTGTCTGGGTAAGCCGTATATGGGCAGAGCAGGATGCTATGACGGCGTCGACGCTTTTCTCGACTGGCATCCGTGGAGCTATACCAAGGCTAATTACGACTCATGTCAGGCTTACTTCAGCAAGAAGTATCACTTCAAGGGCAGGACTTCCCACGGCAACTCGCCATGGCACGGAAGGAGCGCTCTCGATGCAGGGCAGCTTATGGGACATGCGATAGATATACTGAGAGAACATATATATCCCGGTAATCCTCCTGACGCAGCCAATACGATAAATTACACATATACTTCCACAGGACCTGAATTCCCAAGCGTAGTGCCTGATTACACGACAGTATGGGTGATAGGCAGGTTCGAAACAACAGAGGAAATGCTGGGATCGCTGGCACGTGTAGATAAGTGCGCACAGGCCGGTGCGCTGGCAACTGAGACGACGGTAGAAGAGGAAGTCATCACGATAACTCATCACAAGATACCGAACAAGGTCCTTGCCGAAAAGTTTTACAGAAATCTGCAGACCATAGGAGTACCTCAGTTCACGGAAGAGGAACATAACAAGGCGAAAGCAATACAGAAACAGCTCGGTCAGCCTGAAAACGGCTTGCCTACAAAGCTTGATCCTTTCGAAGGCGGCTTCACAGTACTCTGCGATACATCGGAATTCAGCTGGTGTGCACCGTATGCATCGCCATGGATAGCAATGGGTATGACAGGCTGCGGATGGCACCACTGGGGAGTGGTACGCTGTGCCGGAGACACCATGGGACAGAAGAGCCTGGACTGCGCTGCAAAGGCGATATCGCTGACAGCAGCAGATATCCTCTGTGATGAGGATGTGCTTCCGGCAGCTCAGGCTGAATGGAAAGAACGCATGGGTGACAGGAAATACGAGTGTCTGCTTCCTGAGGGACAGCAGCCGCCTGTGGGCCTGAACAAAGATGTCATGGATAAGTACAGATTGTTTATCGACAGGAGGTAAGTAATGAACATTACAGTTACAATATCATTGATAGTTCTCGTCATCCTCGTATTCGCATTTATCGGTTCCGGTATGTGGTTCAGCAGGATGGCAAAAACAGCAGACGACTTTCTTCTGGCAGGAAGGGGAGCTCCGTTCTGGCTGCTGGCTACGGCATATCTTGGAGGATATGTGGGAGGTGCCAGTGTATCCGGATATGTGGGATACGGTATGGCTTCAGGTATATCACAGATGTGGGCGTCACTGTTCGTAGTTACAGGATGCGCACTTTTCACTGTACTGTTCTCCAGAAGGCTGAACTACTT
>CAJJPZ010000250.1 GCA_905193765.1 uncultured Eubacterium sp. | reverse complement strand
AATCAACGGCGGTATCGACGAGAGAACAGGCGAACACCTCGGACCTCAGATGGAGCCGATGGGCGACGGACCTCTGGACTTCGACGAAGTATGGAGAAGATACAATATCTACCTCGAATGGCTGATGGGCGTATACGCAAGGATCATGAACATCATCCACTTCATGCATGATAAATATGACTATGAGAGATCGCAGATGGCGTTCCTGGATTCAGAGATCAAGAGACTCATGGCATTTGGAGTTGCAGGATTCTCGGTAGCAGCTGACTCACTTTCAGCTATCAAATATGCAAAGGTTTATCCTGTAAGAGATGACAACGGCATCATCGTTGACTACAAGATCGAAGGCGAATTCCCTAAATACGGGAACGATGACGACAGGGTAGACAGCCTGGCTGTTGCTATCAGTGAAAAATCCATTGCTGAGCTGAGAAAGCATCCGGCATACAGAAATGCAGAGATAACACTTTCCATACTGACTATTACTTCAAATGTAATGTACGGCAAGAAGACAGGAAACACTCCTGACGGAAGAAGAGCAATGACACCGTTCGCACCGGGCGCAAACCCGATGCACTGCAGAGATACTCACGGTGCTATAGCTTCACTGAACTCAGTTGCAAAGATCGACTGGAACACATGCAGAGACGGTATCTCCAACACATTCAGCATCAACCCTGATTCACTGGGCAAGAATGAAGAGGAGAGAAAAGACGTTCTGGTGAAACTTATGACAGGCTACTTCCATCATGGAGCACACCACCTCAACGTAAACGTTCTCAACAGAGAAACACTGATCGATGCATATCATCACCCTGAGAAGTACCCAAGCCTGACTATCAGAGTTTCGGGATATGCAGTAAGATTCAATGCACTTTCAAAGGAACATCAGAAGGAAGTCATCGAAAGAACATTCCATCAGGCTATCTGATGTCATCATAGAAGTCCTGCCGGGAGGATGCCCGGCGGGGCGCTTTGCAGACCATAACTATCAAAGAAGAAACGGGAGGCAGCAAAATGAGTACAGGCAGATTACATTCCATAGAATCATTCGGAGCAGTAGACGGTCCGGGAATAAGGACGGTGTTTTTCATGCAGGGTTGTCCGGCAAGATGTCTGTACTGCCACAATCCCGATACCTGGAACTGCGGCGGAGGCAGGACTGTCGATGTCAGTGAGATCATACACTGGGCAGAGAGAGGCAAAGACTATTACGGAGCAGACGGCGGTGTGACCTTTTCAGGCGGCGAACCGCTCATGCAGGGAAAATTCGTCCTTGAGGCAATGAGGCAGCTGAAGCTGCACGGAATAAAGACAGTTATCGACACCAGCGCGACGTATATCGACGATTACACGGAGGATATCATCGCAGAGGCACAGATGCTGCTCCTCGATGTAAAACACAGCGACAGCGGCAAATTCAGGGAAATAAGCGGATGTTCGCAGGACACGCTCCTGAAGGTATTCGAGATGGCGGACAAACACGACACACCTCTGTGGATCAGGCAGGTGATAGTTCCCGGTATAAACGATACCGAGGAGAATATCAGTGCACTGGCAGACTTCATACATGAACACGCAGGAAACAATCTGTACAAGGCAGAACTCCTGGGTTATCATACCATGGCTCTGCACAAATACGAGCAGCTGGGCATAAAGTACAGGCTGGAAGGCGTGGAACCAATGGACAGAGAGAAACTGGCCGTACTGTCAGCGTCCCTGGATGAAAAGCTCATGTTCAAGGGAACAGGTCTGGGCAAAGACGGATACAGGACTGCGAAAGCAGGTTAAATACATCTTTCATAATTATAATAAATGCAGCAATTGCACGACTCAATACCCGTGGCAGGATCATCGTATCCTGCCGCGGGTATTTTATGTAGGAAATATCGTTCTCGATATTTCCGGAATATCAACAGAGTTTCATATGATAATACATGGCGAAGCCGCTTTCGTTCTATGACCGGATTTTCCTGCGGTCTACGGATCCTGTTCAGGTAAATCGATGTCAATTGAAATTTCATCTGAAAAACATGGAAAAAACAGTTGACAATGGTGGATGGTTTTGGTATCATGATAAAGCTGTCGCATGAACGACATCGAAACATCAAATCGGATTTAATAAAGTTCAAAAATGGTGTTGACAAATAAATGTATATGCGATACAATAAAAAATACGTTGACAAAACGTATAGCTTGTACCGGAGAGGCAACAAGCGAAGGACATTGAAAATTTCATAGTGTAGAAATTTGAGTCAAAGAAGCA
>CAJJPZ010000249.1 GCA_905193765.1 uncultured Eubacterium sp. | reverse complement strand
TCAAAATCAACGATGCGAAGCATTATCAGATCGACTAAACAGAAAACCAGCACAACCAGGGAAAAATAGCACATATCGATGCAAAACATAAAAGCTTGCCAGTCCAGTAATACCAACGGACAGCAAGCTTTTTTTGCTAATCAAGTGTCAAAGACGGGATTATACAACACTGTAATGTAAAAATCAAAGAAGAGGATGTAAAATAAAGGTTAAAAAATTCTGCATATGTGACGGCATGCAAAAAAGACGGGCAGTGCCCGTCTCCTGTCGTTTCATCTGTCTGTTATCTTGGCTCTACTATGAGCTTTATGGCTGTTCGCTCTTCACCTTCGATCTCGATGTCGGTGAACGCAGGCACTGATACGAGGTCGATACCTCCCGGGGCTACAAACCCTCTTGCTATGGCGATTGCCTTGACTGCCTGATTCAATGCCCCTGCACCTATTGCCTGGATCTCAGCTCCCCCTTTTTCCCTCAGCACTCCCGCCAGTGCTCCTGCTACCGAATTAGGATTTGATCTTGCTGACACTTTTAAAACTTCCATCATAAAATTCCTCCGTTAATAATTCATGTGTTTTTTTGTTTTCGGGTCTTTCCCTCTTTCACTACAATTATATTATTTTATATCCACGACCTGTGTTACTTTTCATCGACAAATTCCCCTATCAATCAACACTAAATAATGTTAAAATTATATCAGTAACTATCATGAGGCATGTACGGTGATATGATCATCCGACATATTCCATGATACTGAAGCTTACAGGAGGAAACGGTAATGTTCAGATCCATACAGACAAAGACTATGTTCTTCATGGCGTCCCTGGCCATATGCCTTATCGTCATCATAGGCTATATGACGGTGTTTGCCATGGATTACGCGATAGACGAGATCAAGGAAAACGATATGCGGGACAAAGCCATAATGGCAGCCAATGTCGTATCCCGGGAGCTCGGCAGAAACAGCCAGCCAACAGCAGAAATCCTGGCAGCACTGGATAAAGACAGCCTGAATAGTGACATATTCCTGATAAACAGCAGAGGCTATTCCATCGGCAACAGTGATACCGAAAAACCTTACGACTTTGGCATTTCCGGCAAATGCAGCGTCCAGGAGATCTACAAGAACAACAAATACTATGTATCCGCCCTGGCTCCTGTCAAAGGCACGAACTGGTATGTATGCGCCGAAGAAACCAAATCGGGATACATGCAGACCATAACAAATATCAAGACCATCATCATAGCAGCCATCGTGATCATCATATTCATACTCTGGCCTCTGAGCAAACGGATATCCTTTGCGATACAGCATCCTATCAAAATGCTGGCTGAAGACGCCGAACGCATAGCCGAAGGCGATATAAGCCGCGAGATATCCGTCGCAGAGGACAACGAGCTGGCAGACATAGCAGACTCCTTCAACCTGATGCTGAACAAACTGAAGAATACGATGCAGCAGGTGCTGGATAAATCCGGTGAAGCTGTATCGATGCAGGAGATCATGACGTATGTCGATGAGACATACAACAATCTCCCTACAGGCATAATAAGCATCAACAACATCGGTGAGATCACCACTTTCAACAGTACGGCAGAAGAACTCACAGGTATCCGTGCCGAGGAGATCATCGGCATCAATACAAGCAACCCTACTCCGCCGCAGATCAAGAAACTCATATCCGAGCTGAAGCGCTGTCTAAGCCGCGGATCGCTGCAGCTCAAGACCATAACGGATATAAGGGATCTGTCTGGTGCACGGATACCTGTGGAATACAGCATCAACATACAGTTCGGTCTCAGGAACGAGGTCCTGGGCGTTATCTGCTTATTCCGCAAGATCGAAGATATACGCAGCTTCGAGGAAAGCGCCAACAGGGTCAAGACCATGGAAGCCCTCGGTGAGATCGCTGCAAGCATGGCTCATGAGATCAAGAACCCGCTTACCAGCATTCGTGGCAACACACAGTATCTCGACATGGTACTGCAGGAGAAAGATCTTCATTTCGATGAAGTAGATATAATAATGCATGAGACCGACAGACTCACGACGATGCTGAACAGGTTCCTGACATACGCCAGACCACGATTGCCCGAGACCGAAAAACTCCATATCGAGGAGATCATGGACTATGTGGCACAGCTCGTGAGCCGGGAAATGGATGACAGGATAATCATACGCCGTGAATTCGGCAGGACGCCTCCTGTCATGATCGACCGGAAGATGGTCGAATCACTGTTCATAAACCTGATGCTGAACGCTCAGCAGGCCATGCCTGACG
>CAJJPZ010000248.1 GCA_905193765.1 uncultured Eubacterium sp. | reverse complement strand
TGAATGTACATTTTTATTTTCCACTTTCTGTACATTCTTATAGTAACATTTACAAAAAACAACAGATTTTTGTAAGCGTCAAACCATGGCACATTGAAGTCAACCCTGGTTATCGCCTACAATAGCAATGATGCTAACACCAGCTATGACACTGGTTCGCCTTTCCGCCTGATCATTCGCAGGCTGCAGCTTTGCATGTGTCAACTACGGCTCCTGTCCATGGCATCATCTGCTCCAAGTCGTAGTTTTCGTCCTGTGACAGCTTCTCGAAAATATAGACAAGATTATTTGAATGGATCCAGACTGTTCGCTTTTGCGGTCTCTATCAGGCTGAATACCGTTGCAGTTGCCTTTGCTCCAGATGGTGTTTTACAGAACAGGAAATTCTTCCTCAAGATCACAAAAGGCTTGATGCTCCTTTCTGCGGCATTGTTGCTGCACGGAAGCCTCCTATCAAGCAGGAATGCACGTAATGCCTGCTCCTGATTCTGGCTGTAAACGATCCCGTCACGGAACTTTCCCTTGATGATGTGATCCGGATCGAAGCTTCTGATCCACTTGAAATATTCATCCAGCACAGGAAGCTTTTCTATAATGTCAAGCCCAAATCATTGATTTTTCAGGCTTGTGTTAAACATTTACCTCACATAACAGATCTACGGGTGTATGACAGTCATCGTATCCTGTACTGAACAGCTAAATAAAGATATATTTAACAAAGCATCCATTTTTTTGCTTTATTAAGGCTATATATCCTCTGTTAACTATGGTGGTGAACCTTCCGTGTCTAAAGGGGCCTCGTTCCACCTGTCCATACACCGAGTGTCCGCTAATCTTTCTAACAGGGTCACGCCCTACGGAGAGAACTACTGCAGACTACAGCTCTTGTTTGTATTTTGATTTTACTAACCTGTCATCTCCACAGAGGACGGGGTTTTCCGTGGACGCTTTCCTCTGTTTTGATCTGCTGGTCTTTCATTGTACTGATGCAGACCTTTAAACTCCTCTGCATGTGCTACCACTGACTTTGCAGCCTGGAACAGTCAGTATCTCAGCCGCTTGCATCCTCTGCGGCTTATCCTGGTCTCCCCCCTTTGTGTTTGCCGGAGTTGCACGCTACCAGACCCAGTCCACTCAGCTTCTGTATTTCTTTGGCGCCATCAAATCTTGAAATGTCTCCCATCTCCGCTAGGATCCCGGAAAGCATATTCTCACCGGTCCCCGATATCTCCAATATCTTGTCTGCCTACGGTATCTGATGACACTTCTCTTCAATCTGCTTCTGCACATCAGCTAATTCATCATTCAGCTCCACCTTTAAGATCTACACTTGCTTTTAGATCTTCTCTCCCGCTCTGCCATAGCCGCGTCCTCTGAGCTTTGCATCGTGCCAGATCTGCCTGATCCTTCTTTACCAAGTTCTGTAAGCTCATCCGGTAATGGAGCCTCTTTCAACAGTTCCAGACTGAACACACCATCCACCTTCCCCAGTGCTTCCTTATACTCAGGAAAATATATCTTCAGTTCTCTATGCAACCGATTGATCGAACGTATCCTGTCTTCATTCAGCTGATCACGGAACAGCGTTAATCTTCGAAGCTGGGCATACAGCTTTTCCGGCAGATAGGGCATTCCATAGTTCCCATCCTTAACAAGATTTGCTATCATTTTCGGATCTTTTCCATCGTCTTTCAGCTGGCTATTGTCCTCTATCTCTTTCGTCTGCTTTACTGCATACGGGTTCACCTGAACAACGCTTATTCCGTTTGAGATCATTCATGCTGCAAGGCAGAACCAGTAGTGACCGGTCGGCTCAAGACCAAGAACGATTTGATGTTTGTCATGTTCAGCTGCTGTTTTTACTGCCCATTCCCTTGCACTGCTGAATCCCTCTGCATCATTTTTGAATGCAAATGCAGATCTGCTCAATTCTCTTCCTCTGGTATCGATCGCTCTCAGATAATGTGTTTCACTTCCTACATCACATCCTAAGATCAACATATCATCACTGATAAATGAACGCTTGGAATTCTTGTCGAATTTGCCTTTCATCTCCAACTCATGCCATGTTGATGTCGAAAGATTTTCTTTGATCACCTCCGTTTTTTTCAAAAGTTCCTGCTGCTTAATGATATTTACTACTTGATTTTTCTTCTCTGTGCCTTTAAGATTCATGTTAGATGCCTCTTGTATTCTTAAGATTTTTACCAACGGTCAGGTCAGTAACAATCTAAATTTACTAGAGGTATTTTTTATGTCAATCTCTTAGTCTGTTTTAAGTATACAGGAA
>CAJJPZ010000247.1 GCA_905193765.1 uncultured Eubacterium sp. | reverse complement strand
GATAGACGATATGGCGCAGATGATAGGACGGAAGATCCCGATTGCAGCGGATCAGAATGATGCGATAAAACAGCTGAAGAAGCACAGCGCCGTCATCATACCGGGAACAGGCGCAGCGGTAAGGGCTGCAGATGAAGATGATCTGGAGGCCATGAAGCTGCTGGTGGAAAAGGCCTGCGTATGTGCGGTACATACCGGCAGCATGGGTGTATCAGCGAGACTTGGCCGCATAGATACAGCACTGCAGCATTTTATATACATGAACAAGTATTCAAAGCAGAAAAAAGGTAACTGACAGGAGGCAGAGCGAGAGGATCATGGTTTCGGAAAAGAAAAAAGAAGTTTTGAGAGTGGTGAAATTCGTAATGTTCTCGATATCCGCGGGAATAATAGAGATCGTGTCCTTCACGATCCTCAATGAATTCACTGGATGGAAATACTGGCCCTGCTATCTGATCGCGCTGATACTGTCAGTGCTGTGGAATTTCACGCTGAACAGGAAGTTCACCTTCAAGTCGGCCTCCAATGTACCGGTTGCCATGGCGAAGATAGCGCTGTTCTACTGCGTGTTCACGCCGGTAACTACTATAATGGGAAACTACCTGGCAGAGGATCTGCTGTGGAACGATTACATAGTTACAGGAATCAATATGGGACTGAATATAACCACGGAATATCTGTATGACAGATTCGTCGTTTTCAGAAAATCCATCGACACTAATAAACTTGCAATGAGAGACAGAGCTGATAACCGTCAGCAGTAAGGAGGACGAGATGAAGAACTGCGGAATAAGCAGGTGGGACGATCCTGCGGAGATAAACAGACAGCTGGAAAAACTGACCAGCCAGGAGATCTGGGAGGTCGATGACGAGTATTATGACAATGTTGTGATGAAGTATTTCGATGAGAAATGCAAAGGCTCGAAGGAAGTATATGAGGAGTCGAGGAAGTACATACCGGGAGGCGTACAGCACAATCTGGCCTTCAACAAGCCTTTCCCTATGTGCATGGCGAAGACCGACGGCGCGTATCTCTACGACAGGGACGGCAATGAGTATATAGATTTCCTTCAGGCAGGGGGGCCGACTATCCTGGGCAGCAATTATCCTGCCATCAGGGAAAAGGTCATAGAGCTGCTGAACACCTGCGGTCCGGTGACAGGGCTGCTCCATGAAGCGGAGATGATGATCGCAAAGGAAATAAATAAACATATGCCGAATGTGGAGATGTTCAGGATGCTGGGATCCGGGACGGAATCCGTTATGGCAGCTCTCAGGATCGCGAGGATAGCCACCGGACACAAGAGAATAATAAAGATAGGCGGTGCATATCACGGATGGTCAGATCAGATGGTATACGGCCTGAAGATACCGGGAAGCAGAGCTCTGCTGGAATCCCACGGCATCCCGTCAGGAGCATACAAGAGGACAGACGAAGTGAGACCGAACGATCTTTACATGCTGGAGAAGATGCTGAAGAGGAACAGGATGAAGGGCGGCACCGCAGCAGTCATCGTGGAGCCTGTGGGACCTGAGAGCGGCACGAGGCCTGTGGCTCATGACTACAACAAGGGCGTCCGGGAGCTCTGCGACAGGTACGGCGCGCTGATGATCTTCGACGAAGTTGTGACAGGTTTCCGTGTGGCTCTGTCCGGCGCCCAGGGATACTTTGATATCGTGCCGGATCTGACCATATTCGGTAAGATCGTGGCAGGCGGATATCCTGCTGCGGGCGGAGTAGGCGGCAAACGCGAGTATGCTGAACTGATGGCTGCAGGACTTGCTACAGGCAAGCACCGGGCATATGTAGGCGGCACACTTGCAGCCAATCCTCTTTCCTGCCTTGCCGGTTATACGGCGATACAGGAGATCGAGAAGACCAATGCCTGCGAGGTGGCAGGAAAGATGGGAGACCGGCTCTGCGACGGACTGAAACAGCTGATCGGGAAGTACAGTCTGCCGTATGTTGCGTACAATCAGGGATCCATCGTGCATCTCGAATGCACCGGCGCCATGAGCTTCGACTTTTCATCCATGTCTTTCGTGAAGTCGGCGCTGGGACTTCTCAAAAACAAGGATATGATGTATGTAAGGAAGGATTCCATGGAAAAGATGGGCGCTGCATACATGGCTAACGGCCTTGTTACTCTGGCAGGCAGCAGGCTTTATACATCCCTGGCCGATACGCCGGAGATAATAGATGAAGCACTGAACCGCTTCGAGGAAGTGTTCAGACACGTTAAGAAGACAGACAAAGGTCTGGTTTAAAACAAAGGAGTTGCGACGGTGATA
>CAJJPZ010000246.1 GCA_905193765.1 uncultured Eubacterium sp. | reverse complement strand
GGCGGAAGGACAGTAGGATCCGGCGTTGTAACTGAAATAATCGAGTAAGACTTGTCTTTTTCGCACATGGCGTTGTTGGCTGCGGACAACTCGCTCCTTGAAGTCCTGCCCAAATCTATGATTTGGCGTGCAGGTCTCATGCGAGAAATGTCCAGATCTTTGATTTGGTATCATTTCACCGCCACGTACCAATAGTACGCTCCGGGGCTCGTTTCCTTGCCGCCTAGCCCTGAACGAAAAAACCTGCGTCTTACAGAGATAGAATGATTCAAGAGAGACTTCAATTGAGAGGTCTCTCTTTTTTTGGAAGGTTCCCTGTCAGAACCGCAGTGCTTCAAGCGTAGCCGGAGGCGATCCGGCGGGTTTCGATCCATGTGAGATTGTGTCCGATGGTAGAGTTTTGCGGACTTTTTGCACAGAAACCTACCCATACATCGGACAGTTATAGTCTCAGCAAATTTTATGGACGCCAATGGTAGGATTTCATCGACTTTTTTTCAGGAAATCTACTATCCGGCATTACCACCGACCGTTATCACTGCTGTTTTCCAGATCTTTCAAGCACATCCCGCGTCGAGCGTAGGTTTTTTGATTTTACGTCTGAAAACCTCTACCATCCGCATATCATCTGACAGCTTTACAGACACCTTTGAACTGATATGGTAGGTTTTTTAAAAATCTTCACTTAAAACTCTACCATCGTGTCGGTACTACAGCACATTAGTTGCTCCAGGCATAGCTGCAGGTGAAGGCCTCAGGCTATAAAATGACTGAACCCCTGTTACATACAGGGAAGGCGTTGTCACACGATCCGTACGCATTGCAGAGCGTCCATGATTATGATAAGATGTGCATGTCAAAGAAATGTCCCAGACGATTTTTTCGATAATAATGAGAAACACACACTGAGTTCTTCCCGGATACATATGCCTTGACAGTGAGAGGGTATTGTTTTAATATTTGAGTTGTAAAGTAATATGCTGCAATTAAGAATATACAGATGCGATGGGAGATGCACAGGATGTCGGGCATCTGCGTTCTGACTATGATCAGGAAAGGAATGATGAAAATGACAGAACAGGAAATGATGGAATTGTTCACCGGAGGTTTTGACTGCAGTCAGGTGGCTTTTGTCAGCGCCGCAGACAGACTGGGCATAGAGCGCGAGGAAGCACTGAAACTGTCGTCGGCATTCGGCGGAGGTATGTACGCCGGAGAGACATGTGGCGCCGTTACAGGCTCGCTGATGGCTATCGGGTATAAATACGGGCATTGCAAGCCGGGTGATGCAGCTGCCAAGGAAAAAGTTATAGAGAAAGTCAGGGAATTCCGCGAGGCTTTCTGTGAACAGCTGGGTTCCACGATGTGCCGTGATCTGCTGGGGTATAATATAGGTGATCCTGAGGAACTGCAGATAATTCTCGAAGAAAACATAATGATGGAAAAATGTCCGGTAATAACAGCGACAGCGGTGGAACTGCTGGATGGTATTCTGTCTGAGGAAGAATAGTTTTTAAAAATGAAAAATCTGTGATATAGATATCAGCGGAGTCAGAAAAAACAGATTTTATTCATATAAGAATAGAATTATATTCTTATATGAATAAGTGCGTGGGGCTTGCTTTTTCAAGAAAAATACTGTTTTTTGGAGATCGTTATTCATTATTGAATAGTGATCTTTTGCTTTTTTGTAACAAAACGTTGAAAAATACAGGTTTGTATATTGGCACGGTCTTTGCAATTATATATCGGCAGATAGCATGCTAAAAAATCGGAGTTTATCATTATTATTTCAGGAGGGCGGTTTTATGAGAAAACCAGACAACGCAATAAAACAGAAGGCGGTCATAGACAAGCCTATATCGATAGTGTGTGTTGTCATCGTAGGTATATTCGTAGCACTCATGGCGGCGAAACCTGATGCAACACTGAATGTCGTTAACAAGATCTTTGACGTAGTTACTTCGGTAATGGGAGTACCGATCCTGTGGTTCGTATTCATCGGCCTTTTCATATGTATGTATCTGGCATTCAGCAAACACGGTAATGTGAAACTGGGCGACGGCAAACCGGAGTATTCGATGTTCAGCTACATCGCTATGATGATGTGCGCAGCACTGGCAGCAACAGCGACTTACTACTCTTTCGTGGAATGGTCGTTCTACTATGCAGAACCGGCATTCAGCATCAAGCCTTTGACACAGGAGGCAGCTGAAATGTCATTGCCGTATGCTTTCTTCCACTGGGGATTCAGCGTACAGGTAATATTCGTACTCACAGCAGTAGCCATCGCATACGGATATCATGTAAAGAAAGTACCGGTGCTCAGAGTCAGTGCAATATGCGAGAGCATGATGGGAGACTTCAAATACAAGAAGCCTCTGG
>CAJJPZ010000245.1 GCA_905193765.1 uncultured Eubacterium sp. | reverse complement strand
CTGCAAATACCTTGTAGTTTGAAAATGCCCTGTTTTTTATATGTTTCTCCTACCTCTTCTTTCTTCGCTTACTGATTTCCGCTATCTTTATTTCTTTAAAATGCCTCTCTTCTCGACCCAGCCTTCAAGAGATTTTCCCCGGGCTCTCGCTACATAAAGGGCACCTTCAGGTACGTCTTTCGTTATCGTGCTCCCCGCCGCCACATATGCGTTTTTGCCTATATGGACAGGGGAAACAAGATTGGAATTGCAGCCTATGAATGCTCCGTCCTCGACCACAGAACGGTATTTCCTGCTGCCGTCATAGTTTACGAAAACAACGCCGCATCCCAGATTCACCCGTTCGCCCACATCCGAGTCACCTATATACGTCAGATGCGACGCCTTGGCTCCGTCTCCCAGTGTGGAATTCTTTATCTCCACAAAGTCTCCCACTTTGCATCCGCTGCCCACATTGCTGTTCGGACGCAGGTATGCGAACGGACCTACAGTAGTATCGCTGCCTACCCTGCTTTCAAGTATCACAGAGCTCTGTATCGTGGTATTGTCTCCTATGACAGAATCCTTTATCCTCGTATTCTGCCCTATCACGCAGTTCTCTCCTATAGTCACATTACCTTCGATCACAGCGCAGGGATATATCGTCGTTCCTCTGCCGATCCTGACGCCTTCATCGATATACGCCATCTTCAGATCTGTAAAGACGACGCCCTCCTCCATGTATCTGAGATTCCTGCTGATACGCTCTTTCTCAATAGCTTCATATTCTTCGATATTCATAATACATAACGCTCCTTAAAATATTCTGTCCTTTTCCAGTATCATCTCACCGACCTTGTATATGTCGCCGGCACCCATGGTAAGAACAAGGTCTCCTTCTTCCGCATTGTTATACACGAAATTCGCTATCTCCTCGAAATCCTTGAAGAAATACACATCCTTCGAAGGATCGTGATCTTTTATCCTGTTCATCAGCGTCTTTGAGCTGATCTTGTATATGTTTTTCTCCCTGGCCGCATATATCTCTGCCAGAACTACCCTGTCAGCCTCATCGAAGGCCTCTGAAAAATCATCCAGCAGTGCCATGGTCCTGGTATATGTGTGAGGCTGGAACAGACACCACAGTTTGTTGTGCTTCATGTTCCTGACAGCCGAGAGAGTCGCCTTTATCTCCGTAGGATGATGAGCATAGTCGTCGATTATCTTTATCCCGTTCCTGGTCTTTCCCAGTACATCGAAACGTCGCTGTGTACCGATGAATCTCTCAAGTGTGTCAGCTATGCACTTCACATCCACACCCAGGATATGGCTGCAGGCGAATGCAGACAGCGCATTCAGTATGTTGTGCTCTCCCGGTACCGAAAGGTGGATACTGCATAGTTCATTGCCGCTGTTGTACACCTTGAACTCAGGCATACCTTCGTTGTCGAAACTGATGTCTCCCGCATAGTAGTCGCAGCTTTCACTGAGTCCGAATGTCACCACGTTCGGCAGCCCTTCTATGACGCTCTTGACGAAAGGATTAGCGTCATATGCGATGACCACTCCGTCCGCCGGAACCAGTTCAGCGAATTTGCCGAAGGAATTCGCTATATGCTCGACATCCTTGAAATAGTCCAGATGATCCGAATCTATATTCAGTATTATCTCTATTTTAGGCTTCAGCTGCAGGAAGCTGTCCATATATTCGCATGCTTCCGTAACGAAGTAGTCGCTTCCTCCCACATATACGTTGCCGTTTATCTCCGAGAGATTGCCTCCTACGAGTATAGTCGGTTTTTTCTCAGCATTCTTGAGTATCAGGGAGACCATGGAAGTCGTCGTTGTCTTGCCGTGAGTTCCCGATATGGCGATGCTGTTGTCGTATTCATCCATAAGTGCGCCCAGCGCCTGTGCTCTGGTCACTGCCGGTATTCCAAGCTCCGCCGCTCTCACCAGTTCCGGATTGTCCGCACCTACTGCGGAGGAGTATACCACCAGATCTTTCCCTTCGACATTCTTTGCCCGGTGTCCGAGATATATATCAGCGCCGTCACGCATAAGTTTTTCAGTCATGTCGCTTTCCCTCATATCCGATCCGGAAACCTCATAACCTCTTGACATCAGTATCTCGGCGATAGCCGACAGGCCTATCCCTCCGATACCGATACAGTGTATCTTTTTATAGTCTGACAAATTTATCATTTATCCGCCTCCAAAATCATAGTCATTAGAAGTATATCATATTTGAGGTCGTATTTAACATGAAATGCACAAAAAATGATAAGTTTCTGTTATGATTTAAGTTTTCTCTATGTAAATCATCAAACGCCTGCGCAAATTTATCATATTTCACAGCAAGAATATACACATTGCGGCGCGCCATGTCCTGTGCTAAAATTAAATCAGCTGTCAGAAGCAGCTGTATTTTTTTAATTTTGTATTA
>CAJJPZ010000244.1 GCA_905193765.1 uncultured Eubacterium sp. | reverse complement strand
GTGATAAAAAATGGAGAGTGAAAAGTATGTATAAAACTATTTTATCTTCTGTTTTCTAAAGATGTTAAGGAAAAGATTAGAAGAAACGGACGTCAAAACGAAGTGCAACCGCACACATGAGAAGGTTTATTCTCGTGCTTTCAAAAGGTTTAGGATATAAAATATTCAGAAAGGGGAGCAAAGGAAGATGGAGAGGAAAATAACAAAGAAAACAAAGGTACTGATCGCAGTTGCAGCTGTAATCGTCATCGCAGCAGGAATAAGCGCAGCAGTGATGCTGAGTAATCCATTGAAACTGCAAAAGGAAACTGTCAATGTCGAGTTTGGACAGAAGATCAGCACAGATGCGAAAGACTATCTGAAAAAAAGCGTCGATCCGGATATCGTAAAGAATACGAAAGTCTCATACACGAAAAATCCAGTTGACGGACAGGAGTACGATAAAACAGGAGAGTATAAGGTAAAGCTTAAGTATAAAAATAAGGAAAAAGATGTAACAGTTAAAGTTGCAGATACGACTGAACCGCAGTTCAATGCAACGGCTGATGCGGGTATCGATACGATCGAGGGAGTTGAACTGAATTTTGCAGAGCTGATCACAGCCAGCGATCTTTCTTCTGTAAAAGTCACGTTTGAGAATATCAAGGATATAAACTTAAACGCTGCAGGGGAATATACGTTAAAGGCGGTAGCTAAAGACAAAGCAGGCAATAAAGCGAAAAAGGACATAAAGATAACGGTTGCAGCAAAACCTGATGGTATGAGCGGATCAGAAGTAGTGGTCGATCCGGCAACAGGAAAAGTCACCATTCAAACGACTTATGACACTGGATCCGCAGGCGGATATAACAGCAATGGCAGTTATAATTCCGGCAGCAGCAATGCATCAGGTTCTACTTCTTCTGGAAGCAGTGGTGTAGATGTAGGCGGCGGCTATTATGGCGGAGAAATCTCTGGCGCAGGTGGCTGGTCAGAATCTGGCGATGAATTCGTATGGCCTGATGACTGGAACTGAAAAATCAAATCGGATAGTAGAATGAAACAAAAATAATAATCATGCACTTTCAATGAATGGAAGTGCTTTTTTATTGGCATCAATAGTGAGGGAGGCATGATATGAGAATATATGCACCGCCGTAGAGGCTTGATAGTAAGGTGATTTTGTTTGAAAAATAGAGAGGTGATAGAAAAATGATAAATGCAAAACAGAAAAGCGTACATAAACTGCTTTCAGCAGTGGTCGCACTTATACTGCTTTTGGGGGTATTCATTCCTGGTGCAGAGGTGTCTGATGCAGAAACCTGGAAAATATCACACGGTGATATGATAACGTATGATGGAAGCACGCAGCAGGAAATTTTCGTAAACGGAAAGCTGGCATTCTGCCTGGAGTCAGGTAAGTCCGTTCCGACTGGAAGTGTAGCAAGTCAAATATATAGCGATCAGAGAATACAAAAAATACTGTATTACGGTTGGGATGGCCCGGCACAATGGTCTGGGTTCACAAGTAAAAGCATGGGATATATGGTGACGTCAAGAGCACTCAGCGATGCGTACAGCGGCACGGATCATTCATATATGAAAGGTATGAGTGCGTTCCTGTCCTTTGTAAACAGCCAACCGGCACCGCCTAATAGAGATGTGACATTTGATAAAGCGTCAGCAAATGTCAAATGGGATGTGAAAAAGAAGCTTCAGATCACGGATGATGTAACCATTAAAGGAGAAGCAGGAGCTACATTAACATTTACGTTGCCTGATAGTGTGACACTCGTTAAAAAAGATGGCGAAAAGCGTACAGGAGAGGTCACATTGAAAACAGGGGAAAGCTTTCATCTGGAAGCACCTTCAAGCGTAAGTGGGGCATGGAGCACAGGAAACGTAGGAAAAAGCTATAAGTTTCAGCCGCTTGTTTTCAAATCAAGCAAAGAATCAGTGCAGGATATAGCAACCGGTCGTCCTGTGCAGGATCCTTCAGCTCAGACTTCACTTTCAGTACAGTGGCTTGATTTCGGAAGGATCGAACTTAAGAAGATCGATGAAAAATCACAATTCATAGATGGAGCGAAGTTCACACTGAAATCGACAGATCCGGCAACCGGATATGATAAAGACGGGGTAGAATATGAAGTCAAAAACGGTAGACTTGTGATCGATCCGGTGCCGGCAGGTACATATACGCTCACAGATACAGAAAAGCCAGATCATCACGAGGAAGTCGTAAAAGTATTTCAGGTCGTAGTCAATAAAGATGAGACTACCGAGCAGATCATAGTAAACCGCCTGAAGCCGACTGGAGAGCTGATAATCAAGAAAACAGATCAGGATACCGGAACCGGGATCGCAGATGTTGAATTCACAGTCTATGCAGCAGAAGATATATATGACACGGTCACATTTAAAAAGATATATGAAATGTCCGTTTCTGAGAAGCAGACGGTAGAGATCG
>CAJJPZ010000243.1 GCA_905193765.1 uncultured Eubacterium sp. | reverse complement strand
TCTTGCGACAGCTTGTCTATATTACCAAACTTATCACTGCCTGTCAATACCTTTTAGCGTTTTTCTCGTCACTTTTTTAAAATCCACTGTATCAACCGAGCAATTCCATCAGCTCCTGAGGTGTGTGTGCTATCAGACAGGCTCCCTGTTCTCTCAGATGCTCTTCACTTCGGAATCCCCAGTCTACAGCGATCTCATCTATCCCGGCATTCGCCGCAGTCTTTATATCCACCTCAGAATCACCTATATAGACCGCATCCTCTCCACGAATACCCATTATTTCAAGAACATGCAGTACACTGTCCGGATAAGGTTTTCTTCGCACATTCTTCTTTTCTCCTACTGCAAAATCGTACCGGCCCTCAAAGAATCTGCTGCACAATCCCTGTACCGCATAGTCTGCCTTGTTCGACACGACAGCGACTCCGGTGCCGTTTTTCTTCAAAGCTTCCATACATTCTATGACGCCTTCATATGGTCGCGTATGATCATAACAGTGCACCCTGTAATATTCGTTGAATTCATTGAACATCTTTTCAATGGTACTCTCATCCGCTCCATTCTCTGCAGAATTTTTCACAAGATGACGTATACCATTCCCTGTAAAAAGTCTTATCTCATCATCACTTCTCACAGGCATACCATTCTCGGCAAGGACGTGGTTCATCGTGATCGCCAGATCCTCCAGCGTATCAAGTATAGTCCCGTCCAAATCAAAAATTACAAGTTTATATTTCATGATTCAGCCTTCCCTTTCCTGAGCAGTCCGCAAACCAGAACGAACTTTTCCGGAAGTATATCCTCTTTCATCCACTCCAGGTCTATGCCCATCAGTCTGCTTATAGTCTTTCCTACATCTCCGCCGATAGCCTCTATTGAACACCTTGCTCTTTCGGGGTTTCTGCACTTTTCGTCTGTCATACGCGTGCATTCTTTACACAATCTGCAGCTTCCTGCCGACAGAGCCATGCTGCCCGGTATCTTTTTTTCAAGGTCGAGCATCTCATCCAGCAGCCTGTTTTTCACAGTGCCCAGAGAATTTTCCAGTATTTGTTCTATCTCATCTTTGCTGCACTTCCGACTGGCATATCCTTTATCAAAAAATATTTCTTCTGCATATACATCCAGAACATCATATTTTTCCCATCGAGCCATGACATCAAACTCAAACGGCGGGCATGTCCATATCCTGTTATGATTCGGACAGTTTTCGCAGTATCTGATAAATTTATCGACATCGACATATTCTTTCAGATATTCATCAACATCAACTGTAACCATTCGTCTTTTCACTTCATACATCCGAAACTCCTTTCAGCAGCTCATACCTTTCACCGACCGGTGTCGACGGGTATTGCAACATACGTTCATATGTATCCGTACGCATTATACATCATCTTATCTGAAGGTGCAATAACATGCTCATCCATGACATTTTCTCCGACATCACTTAATCTGTTACCCTTTCACTCAAAACACGAAAATTCCTTTTCATCCGCATCACAGATAACGCTGATGTGGATATTATACTTTCGCATGTAAGAAAAAATGCCACAAAAAACCGATATTTCTGTCATTTTATGTTGAATAATTTATATTTTATCCCACTTCGCTCACTACCTCTACGATTTTCGTGCGGAAATGCAATGAATATAACATCATATGTCATTCTTAAATAGTACATCAATGAACTTTTACGGCTACCTTTTTTCTCTGTTTCCAAGATACTGGCGGGCGTTTCGTGAAATTTCCTCAAGCTCTTCCTTAGAAAGTTCCGGCAGTCGCTGCAGTTTGTCTGTAAATGCAGCCAGAGTCTCCTTCTGCCGTATCTGTATAAGCTGATTGTAATAGTTTACTATTACGCCGGTCACAAGAGCTATCACAAGCAGCGAATATACCGTCAGCAGTACGGAAATAAGTTTTCCTATATAAGTAGTGACAACCACGTCTCCAAATCCCGCAGTCGATATAACAGCGTAGCAGTACCAGAGCGCTGTCGGCAGACTGCTTATCCCCGGTTCTATCACACGTATCACCAGCGCAGACAGAAAGACGAATATCAGATACGTCGAAAGTATTTTGTCAGCATGTGTCCTTACGAGCACATTTTTCAGTATATGCAGTTTTTTCATCGTTTTACCTCCGTATAGATAATACAATAAAAATGTGCATCAGACAAACCATAGTTTCAGCACATGTGCCAGATAATTCCACAACTCCAAAAATCCGATGAGCTGAAATCACAGTCCTGTATCATACGAAATAAGGTAATTTATAATAAATCAAGTGTTCATGAAATTCGAGCATTAAAAAACCCATGAGGCATCATTTTGATGCTTTCAAGGGAGGAGATTTATCTGGATGAACCTGTGCAGTAGATTTCACCAAATCAAAGATTTGGGAAACCCTTGCGAGATACCTGTATCGACTCTGTCTGCACTCTGCTTATCAATCGTTGTGCTGGTCGCCGTAGAGTGCCACGCGCTAAAGCGCTGCACTCCTGACGGGGGACCTTCCATAA
>CAJJPZ010000242.1 GCA_905193765.1 uncultured Eubacterium sp. | reverse complement strand
ATATAATAAATCTCTTTGAACAGTGCACGTCTTCAAAATCGTGCTTAATCGCAATTATACTACCATACATATATAAAAGTAAATAGGTCAGCATGATTTTTTATCAAAATAATTAATTTCTGAAAACTTTTTTGGTTCTCCGCACAAATAACAGAATATTATAACTATATCCCAGCTACTTGACAAATGTTTCTGCCGGGTCTATCATAATGGCAAACATAACAAATAACTCTTCAGGGCAGGGTGAGATTCCCGACCGGCGGTAAAGAAGTCCGCGAGCATGATGCTGAACCGGTGAGATTCCGGTACCGACAGTAAAGTCTGGATGGAAGAAGACAGAGGATGTATTTATTCGATACGTCCTGCTATTTATAACATCAGTGACACCAGCTCTGAAACGATAAGTTTCAGAGCTTTTTTAACAGGGTCCAGGATCAGATGGCCATTCAAGGCAGTATGATACGGATCCCGATGATAAGCGAAAACAAGCCCTGAGCCTTTCAAAGACTCGGGGTTTTTCTTTTCAGCGAAGAGAGGAAAAATATGATATGACAGACAGAAAACTCATGACAAGAGCCATAGAGCTTGCAAAGAAAGGTACAGGACGGGTAGATCCCAATCCCCTTGTGGGCGCAGTGATCGTAAATGACGGCAGCATTATAGCGGAAGGATATCACAGAGCATACGGAGAGCTGCATGCCGAGCGTGTAGCCTTGGCAGCACTTGAGAGATCCGGCGGCCGGGCCGAAGGCTGCGACATATATGTGACGCTGGAGCCCTGCTGTCATCACGGCAAACAGCCTCCATGCACCGACGCCATAATAGAAAGCGGTATCAGACGTGTGATAGTCGGCTCCCCTGACCCCAACCCTCTCGTTGCCGGCAAAGGCATAGAGATCCTGAGAAAAAACGGCATCGAAGTCATCGAGGATTTCATGAGAGAAGAATGCGACAGTCTCAACCCTGTATTCTTTCACTACATAAGTACGGGCCGGCCCTATGTAGTCATGAAATACGCCATGACCATGGATGGCAAGACTGCAGCATATACAGGAGAATCTAAATGGATAACAGGTGAAGAAGCCCGTTATCGTGTCCACCAGGACAGGAACAGATACTATGGCATCATGGTCGGCATCGGAACAGTACTGAGAGACGATCCCCTGCTCAACTGCAGGATACCTGAAGGAAGACACCCGGTGAGGATAATATGCGATTCCAGCCTCAGGATGCCTGTGGACTCACAGATAGTAAGGACAGCAGACAAATATCCTACGATCATAGCCACATGCTGCAAAGACGAAGGCAGACACAGTACATACAAAGACGCAGGATGCAAGATCATCACCGTGCCTGAGACAGAAGACAGACATGTGGATCTGATCCTGCTGATGGATGCACTGGGAGGGGAAAAAATAGACAGCATACTTCTCGAAGGAGGCAGCCGGCTCAACTGGTCTGCACTTGATTCAGGGATAGTAAACAAAGTACAGGTGTACATCGCCCCTAAGATATTCGGCGGAGCAGGCGCCCCCTCCCCTGTCGGCGGTCAGGGTGTTCCTTCACCGGACAAAGCCTTCAGACTTTCTGAGCCTGAAATATCCTTCACCGGTCAGGACATACTTCTTGAAAGCGAGGTGCTCGGATGTTCACAGGAATAATCGAAGAAACAGGAAAAATAAAATCAGTGACCATAGGCTCCGCATCGGCTGTGCTGACTATCGAAGCATCGAAAGTCCTTGAAGACGTTTCCGACGGCGACAGCATCGCTGTGAACGGCGTATGCCTCACAGTGACGTCCTTTACAGACAGGTATTTCACAGCCGACGTCATGCATGAGACCCTCGACCGTTCTTCGCTGGGTACACTGCGTTCAGGCAGCACAGTCAATCTTGAAAGAGCTATGAAAGCAGACGGACGTTTCGGCGGTCATATAGTTTCCGGTCATATCGACGGCACCGGGATCGTAACGGATATAAAGCGCGATGACAACGCCACATGGTATACCATAAGCACATCGCCGGATATCACAAGGCTCATAGTGGAGAAAGGCTCCATAGCCATAGACGGCATCAGCCTTACCGTTGCATCTGTCACCGACAGCAGTTTCAGGGTTTCCATAATACCCCATACGTCTGCAGAGACCACCCTTTCCCTGAGAAAGACAGGAGATACGGTTAATCTCGAGAATGACTGCATCGGCAAATATGTGGAAAAGCTGCTGCAGCCGCGCAGCACAACCGCCGCAGGCAGCAGCATAACAAAGGAATTTCTTTTACAGAACGGATTCTGATAAAAAGACATCATACATACAAACGATCACCAGGAGGAAAAGACAATGAAAAAATTCAACACAGTGAAAGAAGCACTTGAAGATCTGAGAAACGGCAGAGTCATACTCGTTACAGATGATGAAGACAGAGAAAACGAAGGAGACATGATCTGTGCTGCTGAATTTGCAACTACAGAGAATGTCAATCTGATGGCAAGCGTAGGCAAAGGACTGATCTGCATGCCTATGAGCATAGAACTCTGCAGGAAACTGCAGTT
>CAJJPZ010000241.1 GCA_905193765.1 uncultured Eubacterium sp. | reverse complement strand
TGCGGCCATCGCCACGTCCATTGCCAGAGTTATCGAGCTCTGTCTGATCCTGGTGTTCGTCTTCGGGTTCAGGAACAGGATCGCCGGGAGCTTCAGAGAGTATTTCGGCTACAGCAGGGATCTGGCCGGCAGGATATTCAGGAACTCGCTGCCGACCACGATAAACGAGACCATGTGGGGGCTGGGCACATCCATGTACGTTGCGGCTTTTGCACGTATAGGGATAACTGCGGGCGCAGCGATCCAGGCCTGCAACACCATAAACAACATCTTCTCCATGGCGGCCTTCAGCATCGGCGACGCCGTGCTGATCCTGGTGGGGCAGAGACTTGGAGAGAACAAGATAAACGAGGGCTTCGAGATCGCCCGGAAGCTGATAAAGGTGGGGCTTGCCATAGGCGTCATCATGGGCGTATGCACAATACTGCTGGGCAGACCGATCCTGAGCCTGTTCGACTTCACGCCTACAGGGGAATCCTACGCCATGAAGATACTGATCGTGTACGGGGCGACTTTCTGGCTGCAGCTGTACAACGGCATACAGGTGACGGGCACGCTGCGGTGCGGGGGAGACACCCGGTTCGCCATGTTCACCGAGGTGGGGACGGTGTGGCTCATCGGAGTGCCGCTGGCGTTCATCTCGGCACTGTATCTCCATCTGCCGATATATTTCGCAGTGCTGGCTGTGAAGATAGAAGAGGTGGTCAAAGCCATATTCCTGACGAGACGTTATCTCACCCGTAAATGGCTCCGGAATGTGATCGAAGATATTGAAAAACAATAATAGGCGGAAAAGTCTGATATATTTCGAGGCGATGCAACAAAAAAGTTAGTTTTTTTGTAAAAAGATTGAACTCTTGCAATCGTTGAAAAATGAAGAATATGCCCGGAAACGTTGCGGTTGTTAGAAAATTAACCAAAAAAAGTGTTTCACATTTACAGCAAACCGGTGTATAATCTTATATAATTTCTTAATGAATACTACCTGTACTGACAGAGGAGAATGGGCATTGAACATAGTTATAGGCGCTATTGCAGGTCTGGCGGCCGGCTGTATCATTGGCTGGCTGAAGAACAGTCTCATATGGATGAAATATTTAAAGAAAACCGATAACGAAAATCCGGCGGAGGCGGGTGTGAACGGTGCGTACATAAGATCCATGATCAGTTTCGGGGTCAACGTCCTCACACTGGCTGCAGCCTTTTTTCTGAGAGATGTTGTACCATTTCACGGTATAGCATTTTTAATTGGCACAGCAGCGGGGCTTTCTGTAATGAACAAGGTCCTGTCTGTACAGCAGAAGAAAATATAAAAGAGAAAGGAGGAAGGTAAAGATGATGGAAGCATTGCATTCCGCAGGGATATCCAACGGGATGATCACAAGCGCAGCGATAACGATAATATTAACGGTCATCGCAGTGGTTTCGGGCCGCCGCCTTCAGACGGTGCCTTCCGGATTCCAGAATTTCGCAGAATGGGCAATAGGAAGTCTCTATAACTTCTTCGAGGGGATAATGGGGAAAAAGCTCTGCAAGAGCTGTTTCTCGCTTATCTGCACATTGTTCATATACATTCTGCTCTCGAACTACGTCGGACTGCTGCCGTGGGCCGGACACATACCGGGCGTGGCGGCGCCTACAAGCTCTATCAACTGCACGCTGTCGATGGCGATCATAGTTTTTGTCATGATACAGTACACAGGTATAAAGGAGCATCACGGGCTGAGTTATTTCAAGCACCTGCTCAAACCCTTCGCATTCGTGCTGCCGCTTATGATCATGGAGGATCTCGTCAAGCCGGTGTCGCTGACGCTGAGGCTTTACGGCAACATATACGGGGAGGAGACGGTAACGGAATGCCTCTTTGACCTGGTGCCGCTGGGAGTTCCGGTGATCATGCAGGCGCTGAGCGTGCTGATGGGTCTGATACAGGCGCTGGTATTCGCACTGCTGGCCAGCATATACATCACGGAGGCCGGTACGGTGGAAGAAGAGCACCTGTGATCGGCGAACAGTTCAAGGTTATTATTATCAGGTAATTAAAGAAAATATTTTTTTCAAATCGAAAGGAGATATAATTATGGGTTTAATTGCAGTAGCAACAGCATTGGCTATAGGTCTGGCAACGATAGGTCCCGGGATCGGACAGGGTATCGCTGCAGGTAAGGCACTGGAAGGAATGGCACGCCAGCCTGAAGCTGCCGGCATGCTTCGTACGAATATGATTCTTTCATTCGCATTCATGGAGTCGCTGAGTATCTATGGACTTCTGATAGCGTTCCTTCTGTTTGCAAAGATGTAAAGGATACGACCACATACGGAATATTAACGGAAGGAAGGTAAGATAATGGTACAAGCGTTAGGAATGAGCCTTACTGAATTTATATTTTACCTGGTGAACTTCCTGATCCTGGTAGGTGTGCTGGGAAAGTTCCTTTACAAACCGTTTCTCAACCTTATGGAGACAAGAAAGCAGTCTATCGTCGATGCTCTTGACAATGCCGAGGCAGTGAACAGGAGAGCCGACGAGAAGATGGCCAACTATGACAGGAAGATCGCAAAGCTTGAAGCCGAGGGTCGCGAGATAATCAAGGAAGCGAAGATCAAGGCCGAGGAGCAGGCGAATGAGATCATAGAACAGGCCAACCAGAGGGCCAGCCAGATCATGAACCGCG
>CAJJPZ010000240.1 GCA_905193765.1 uncultured Eubacterium sp. | reverse complement strand
ACTGTTTTCCTTAACTTCTGACATAAGTATACCACCGGTTATTAGCACTGTCAAGTGTAGAGTGCTAATTTCTGAAAATTGATTTTATTTATGATTCCGTTGTTGCTTTCCACATATTGCAGCAGCAAGATCTCCCGGTCCGACATCCATTATATCCGATCCCTTCATTACGTCATCCAGTTTCTTCCGGACGTTTTCATATTTATACATACACCCTTTCAACGCCCCCGTTATATCAGACATATCAACGTTTCCGAAGAAATTGCCCGTTATCTGTATATCGTCGATACGACCTTTCACGATATTCATCCTGCACTTTATATCCCCTCCGGTACATCTGCCTGTCTTCGTTATCTCGAATTCAGGATTCCTGCCGTATATGCTCTGCCATGTGTTGAATCGGTTTTCAGCTATCCCCAGAAGTATGGCATGGTCATCGGCAGTCAGCCTGACACGCTGCGACTCATCTTTGATGAAAGTTCCTATGATCATATCCCTGAACTCGATCATCGACATAGGCTTTTCAATGAAATCGCTTATATTGCCTACACGCTCCCTTACCGATTTTATTCCTTTTGACATCAGTTTCTTTTCGTCGGAGATCGTGCTCCTTTCCAGCATTTCCAGATCCGTGCTGTACAGCAGTGACCCATGATGTACGACAAATCCGTTCCTCATGTACTGGGCATTGCCGGATACCTTTTTACCATCCACGAGTATATCGTTCCTGCCGTCAAAATACGCATCGACCCCTGTGTTCTTAAGCGCCTCTATTATCGGCTCTGTATACTCGCGAAAGCTTATGCTGTTTCCGTCTGCCGGTGCTATGAAAGTAAACTGCCATCCTCCAAGATCTGTGAAGATCGTTCCACCGCCTGACATACGTCTTACGACATTGATATCTTTGCTGTCGACATAAGCCTGATTTATTTCCTCATATGTGTTCTGGAATTTACCTACCATGACTGTAGGAGTGGTCCTCCAGATCAGGAATACGGTCTTGTCACGAAAGAGCTCTTCTGAAGTCAGATAATACTCCAGTGCAAAATTATAATATACATCCAGTGAATCATTCTCTATGTAGATATAATCACTTGTGTTCATGATATATCGCCTCCTCAGCTCTGTAAGAACTCCTTACGAGAGTCCCGCTGGCCACGAACCTGAAACCCATCTTTTCTCCGGCTTCCTTGTATCTGTCAAAGACTTCCTGTGAAACATATTCATGCACAGGAAGGTGCTTATCCGTAGGCTGCATGTACTGACCTATAGTAATTATGTCACAGCTGACTTCCCTGGCATCCTCCATCAGAGCCAGCACTTCATCCTGGCTTTCCCCCAGGCCTACCATGATACCTGTCTTGGTCAGGATATCCGGTCTGAGTTCCTTGGCTATCTGCAGCAGCCTGAGACTTCTATCATAATTCGCCTCAGGTCTCACCTCAGGGTAAAGCCTTCTGATCGTTTCCACATTGTGGTTCAGGACGTCCGGCCCTGCATCCAGCACTGTCATCAGTGCATCTCTCTTCCCCTGAAAATCCGGTATCAGCACTTCAACAGTCAGTTCATCCGAATAGTGTCTCAGCGCCTTTATCGTCCTCGCGAACTGCATGGCGCCGCCGTCTTCAAGGTCATCTCTTGTCACACTGGTTATCACCACATGTTTCAGATCCATAAGCGCTGCCACCTGAGCTATACGTTCCGGCTCATGTTCATCCACCGCCTGTGTCTGTCCGTCCGATATATTGCAGAACCTGCAGTTCCTGGTACACTGATCGCCCAGGATCATGAATGTCGCCGTCCTGCGCTGGAAACACTCTCCCATGTTGGGACAGCTTGCAGCACTGCACACGGAATTCAGTTTGTATGCATCAAGCATTCCCTTTACCGCAGATACATCATCCTGGTTGTATCTGACCCTGACTCTTCCCATTTTATGCTTCCTCTATCACTGCTACCGCAGCACCGACATTGACATTTGCGCCTTCCGAGAAACACATTTCCCTGAGCACTCCGTCAGCTGTCGCTTCTACTTCACACACTACCTTATCAGTTTCGATTTCAAAAATCGCATCTCCCTTGCATACCTGCTCATTCTTGTCTTTGAGCCAGGATACCAGTACTCCGTCTATCATATCAGGACTGAGCCTCGGCATATATATATTTACCATTTTATGACCTCTCAAAATCAAATAAACATGTCCCTGTTTTTCTCGAGCACTTCACGGATATATTTCTCTGAATATTCTTTCCCGACATATTCCGTGCTCAGGATTATCTCTTTCATTATATTG
This sequence comes from uncultured Eubacterium sp., assembly GCA_905193765.1. GTDB lineage: Bacteria > Bacillota > Clostridia > Peptostreptococcales > Anaerovoracaceae > Lentihominibacter. The sequence continues at coordinate 395 of CAJJPZ010000240.1, read as the reverse complement.
AGCTTGTTCTCTTTGAGATTCGTATTTATCGCTCTTATTATCCCTTTTTCCACAAAGAATTCTATCTCCAGCATGTTATCGCCGAAGAAGCATCTTTCCCTTGCCGAAAATTCAGGTGATTTTCCTACGACCCATTCCCAGCCTCTGTACTTTTCAGACTGTTTCCGGATCAGTGTCTTCTCATCCTCCGTCAGGACTATCTTCTCACCGTCGCGACGGAAATACCAGATCAGGTAATTCCTGAATTCCTCAGTAGTCATATCCACATATTCCCGTATATTCGTGACTCTGCTTTTTACAGATTTCGTCGACTTCGAGCTGTAAGAAGAGCTGTCTGATTTCAGATATTTCTTCAGTTTCTTAAGGTCAGCGTCAAAGAGCAATGTGCCATGATG
>CAJJPZ010000239.1 GCA_905193765.1 uncultured Eubacterium sp. | reverse complement strand
ATCGTCTGTACCATGTCACCGCTCCTCTCTGTATATGAAATCCTTTATATCACCGCCCCGGTGTATATGCTTTGCCAGCTGAGGCATCACACTACCTGCCAGTATATCCGCCGATCCGTGGCAGTACACATCGAAAGCCTCTCTCATGGATCCAAGGAGTTCATCGTCGGAGACTGCATCCCAGGTTTCATTTTTCATATCATAGAAGATCAATGTCAGCTCATGAAGCGTCGCTTCGTAATCATCCTGAGAGATATATGGCGAGTCGCAGAACGTCATTATCAGCTTTTCCGTGATCCCTGCGCCGAACTCGATACGGCCGGAACGCCTCAGTGCATTCTCCCTGGTCTCTGCCAGCGCTGCCGCCTGGCCGGGAGAAAGATCCAGTCCGTACTGTGCTGTGTGGCGGTTACATTCCAGTATCCTGCCTGCCAGAGCTTTCGTTCTGTCAGGACTTTGCTGCATCAATGACGATGGCTCGATGTTCATACCGCACCGCCTTCCGTCAGTTCCTCAAGACGCCTGGAAAAATCCTCCACATGTCTTTCTGTGTATGCGATGATCCTGTCCCTGCTAACGCCCCTGTCATACATGCTGTACATGAGGAAAAGCGGCCCGCAGAACTCCACTGCCAGCTGCCCGGCGTCGCAGCCAGCTCCGACTATCGCTGCAAATAACTCCGACATATACCCCACAGGCCCTGTCACGAAATACCTGTCGTATAGCTTTCCCATCTCATCATCGTGATACTGTTCCAGCACCAGCATCCTCCTGAAATCACACATGAAAGGCTCCTCCATCCAGTGCAGCAGCATATTACAGCAGTACTTTTTAAGTCCCTCCATGGAAACAGCACAAAACCCCGCAGCCACATCCTGCACACTTCCCTCCGGTAGCTTCAGATCAGCAGAACGCAAAGCTTCAAGCCTTTCAACCTCTGTCACGATGCTGTGGAAGATATCACGCTTGCTATCATAGTGTTTGTACAGAGACGGTGCCTTTATACCCACGGCACCTGCTATCTGTGCCACGGATACAGCCTCATAGCCCTTTGAGGCAAACAGTTTCAGCGCCTCAGACAGTATGCGCTGCTTCGTAGTTTCATCTTTTTTCATATTTACATTTCATCCCCCTTCGGCTTTGGCTAACGATCATTATCTTAATTATTATAGGATAATATTCATTAGCCGCCAAGACATGAAAAAACCGCAGATGCATGTCTTCTCTGCGCCTGCGGCTTTGAGTTTACATAATTATATTATCTGCCGTAATTTTCCACGATGCCGCCATCTTCCTTTATCATGACTAAAAATGCAATGATATATACGACTATCGGGCATACCAGTGCATGCTCAAGAAAGACATTCGACGATGCTGTGCCTCCCACAGCCCCGATGATGAAGGCCAGGATTATGCCGTAGTAGCAACGGTACTTGTGCCTGAAATACGGGTCTCTGGTCTCCATGTAGTGATACAGTGCTTCGGTGCCGCTGCGCAGATTGCCTGTGCACATAGTCGAAGCGATGCCGTGTCCATGCACACGTCTGAAGCTGTGGACCTGCAGCGAACAAATGAAAGAGATCATCACATTGACCAGCGAGTCCAGCGGACCCTCCGGTATGAACACAGCTGCCGCAAGGATCACTATCTCAAGTATCAGCATCCCCTGCCTCCAGTGGAGGAAACCTATGAGCTTCTGTCTGCTGAGCTTCTGTCTGCGCCTTACAGTCTCAGTCACGATTATGCCCAATGCGAATGCAATGACCGGTATGGCTGACGCCGCCGCCCTGGCCCACTCCATCTGCGTCAGATGTATGCTGAACAGGACTATGTTGCCTGTCTGTGCGTTGGCGAACACACCGCCCCTGCAGATGTATGTATACGCATCAAGAAAACCTCCCGCCAGCGCCAGAAGCGTTCCGATCAGTATCGTTTCCGACATCTGTATATTTGTCATATCATGTTTTTCTGAACTTCCTGTGCCTCTGTTATCCTGCATGACTGCAGACACTCCTTTCCTGCTGATAATGATGCAGCCTGATGCATTCCGGCTCCATCCGGATATATTATGCCACCAGGTATAGGATTTTTCAATGGTATCATAAATTTACCATATCTTCAGAAAAATCAGCTCTGCTGAATTATAATTGCTTTGAAATAAAACATTATATGGTATATATTAGTAATATCTAAGAAAAACACAGGATGGTGATAAAATGGATGATTTTGAATGTAAAATCAGAGTTCAGTATTTTGATACTGACAAGATGCAGGTGGTACATCATGCCAACTACATCAGATTCTTTGAAACTGCACGTACAGAGTATCTGAGACACTTCGGTTTCGCATATTCCGACATGGAGAAAGAACATATGCAGATCCCGGTGCTCAGCGTCAATGCCAAATTCAGGACGCCAGCAGTCTACGACGAGCTGATATCCATAAAATGCAGGATAGTGAAACTGGGTCCCGCATCAATGGAGCTTGAATACGAAGTAAGGAACTCGGACACCGGCGAACTCCATGTCACTGGTCACAGTAGACACGGTTTCACCAATCAGGATCTCAAACCTGTTCCACTAAAAAAAACAAACCCGGAAGTTTATGCATTCTTCGAGAAACTGTATAAGGAAAGCAAGTCTGAATAGATCGAGTAGGGGCTAACAAGTAGCCCCTCTCACACCACCGTACGTGCCGTTCGGC
>CAJJPZ010000238.1 GCA_905193765.1 uncultured Eubacterium sp. | reverse complement strand
AAATGAAAAAATGGAAAGCTTTATAGCCGAGAAGGGAATCAAGTGCCCTGAATGCGGCAAATCGGATTTTACAGGTATACGCCAGTTCAATCTGATGTTCAAGACTTTCCAGGGCGTTACTGATGATTCCAAGGCTGAGATATACCTCAGACCGGAAACTGCTCAGGGTATATTCGTTAATTTCAAGAGTGTACAGAGAGCTTCCAGAAAAAAGGTGCCTTTCGGCATAGCTCAGATAGGAAAATCATTCAGGAATGAAATAACACCGGGCAACTTCATATTCAGGACGAGAGAGTTCGAACAGATGGAGCTCGAGTTCTTCTGCAGACCGGGGACTGAGCTGGAATGGTTCTCATACTGGAAGGAACATTGTGCGAATTTCCTCAGAACGCTGGGAATAAAAGAAGAACACATGAAGCTGAGGGATCACGATCCTGAGGAACTGTCTCATTACAGCAACGCGACGACCGATATCGAATTCCTGTTCCCGTTCGGATGGGGAGAACTCTGGGGTGTGGCGTCCAGGACGGACTTCGACCTTATGGCGCACCAGAACCATTCAGGACAGGATATGAGTTATATGGATCCTGAAACGAATGAAAAGTATGTTCCGTACTGTATAGAGCCGTCAGTAGGCGTTGAAAGGATGCTGCTGGCATTCTTCATCGATGCATATGATGAAGAGGTGCTGACTGATTCGAAGGGCAAGGAGGATGTCAGGACAGTTCTCAGACTGCACCCTGCACTGGCACCGTACAAGGCTGCGGTCCTTCCGCTGGCCAAGAAGCTGGGACCTGTTGCAGAGCCTATATATGAAGAACTTTCAAAGTACTTCTCTGTGGACTATGATGTGACCGGTTCTATCGGAAAGAGATACAGAAGAGAGGATGAAATAGGAACACCGTTCTCGATATGTGTGGACTTTGATACAGAAAACGACAACTGTGTTACTATCAGAGACAGAGATACGATGGAACAGATCCGTATACCTGTAGACCAGGTAAAGGGATATATAGAAGAAAAACTTATATTCTGACCCAAGTAGTATTTAAACTATTTTGATACAAATATTAAACGAGGAGAGTAAAAGGAAAAATGAAAAAGTTTGTTTATTCATTCAATGAAGGCTCGAAGGACATGAGAGATCTTCTTGGCGGTAAAGGCGCAAATCTTGCTGAAATGACAAAGATAGGCCTGCCTGTACCTTTTGGATTCACAGTAACAACTGAGGCATGCAACAGATATTACGAAGAAAATCAGACGATCGCTGATGATATCGTGACATCTATCTACGAAAAGCTGGCAGATCTTGAAAACGTCACAGGCAAAAAATTCGGCGACATCAGCAATCCGCTGCTCGTTTCAGTGCGTTCAGGAGCTAAGATCTCCATGCCTGGAATGATGGATACTATCCTGAACCTCGGACTCAATGATGAAACTGTAGAGGGCCTTGCAAAGCTGACAGAAAACCCTAGATTCGCTTACGACAGCTACAGAAGATTCATCCAGATGTTCGGCGACGTCGTAATGGAGATAGATAAAAGAAAATTCGATGCAGTATTCGACGGCAAGAAAGATGAAAGAGGATGCCAGTATGACGTGGATCTTACTACTGAAGACCTCAAGGAGATCATCGTAGGATACAAAGCACTCGTTAAAGAGGAAATGGGCAGAGACTTCCCTCAGGATCCTAAAGATCAGCTGATGGAAGCTATCATGGCCGTATTCAGATCATGGAACAATGACAGAGCTATCCTTTACAGAAAGCTCAATGAAATACCTGACAGCATCGGTACTGCAGTAAACGTACAGTCCATGGTATTCGGAAACATGGGAAATACTTCAGGTACAGGCGTTGCCTTCACAAGAGACGCAGCTAACGGTGAAAAGAAGCTGTTCGGTGAATTCCTGGTAAATGCACAGGGTGAAGATGTTGTAGCAGGTATCAGAACACCTCAGCCTATTTCAGAGATGGCAGAAGCTTTCCCTGAAGTTTACGCACAGTTTACCAAGATCGCAGAACTTCTCGAACAGCACTACAAAGACATGCAGGACATGGAATTCACTGTTGAAAGAAACCACCTGTTCATGCTCCAGACAAGAAACGGCAAGAGAACAGCTCCTGCAGCAGTGAAGATCGCCGTTGACATGGTGGATGAAGGTCTCATCGACAAGGAAACTGCTGTTATGCGTATAGAACCTGCTCAGATCGACCAGCTCCTGCACCCTATGTTCGACGCAGCAGAACTGGCAGCAGCAGAGAAGCTGACAAAGGGGCTTCCTGCTTCACCGGGAGCAGCTACAGGAAAGATCTACTTCAATGCATCAGATGCAGAAGCTGCAGTTGCCAACGGAGAAAAGGCTATCCTGGTAAGACTGGAAACTTCTCCTGAAGACCTGGCAGGAATGGTTGCCGCAGAAGGTATCCTCACTGCAAGAGGCGGTATGACATCACATGCTGCAGTAGTTGCAAGAGGAATGGGCAAGTGCTGTGTATCAGGCTGTGCAGAGATCAAAGTGGACGAAGATAACAAACAGCTGACTATCGGCGAACACGTATTCAAAGAAGGAGACTATATCTCGCTGGACGGTACTGCAGGTGAAGTACTCAAAGGACAGATCAAGACGGTTCCACCTGAACTGTCAGGAGATTTTGCAAAGATCATGTCATGGGCTGACGAGATCAGAACTCTGAAGATCAGAACTAATGCAGATAATCCGAGAGATG
>CAJJPZ010000237.1 GCA_905193765.1 uncultured Eubacterium sp. | reverse complement strand
AGAGCCTGTTCACCGTAATCCGGCTGTGAAACGAGAAGTTCGTCCACATCGACTCCGAGATTTCTCGCATATTCCGGATCCAGTGCATGCTCCGCATCGATGAATGCCGCTCTTCCGCCCTGTTTCTGGGCTTCTGCGATGATATGTAAGGTAAGAGTAGTCTTACCTGATGATTCCGGTCCGAACACCTCTATGATCCTGCCCTTCGGGACTCCTCCGATACCTGTTGCAAGGTCAAGGCTCATCGAACCTGTAGATATAGCTTCTATATTCATTCTGGCGCTGTCATCGCCGAGCTTCATAACAGCACCCTTTCCAAACTGCTTCTGTATCTGGGCCAGAGCTTCATTGAGCGCTTTATCTCTATCCTCTTTGCTGGCCGTCTTCATGTTTTTAGTTTCGTTGTTTTTAGCTGCCATCCGATTTCCTCCAATCAAGAACATTTGTTCTTAAACCATGATACCCTACTTTTGCTCCAAGGTCAAGACAATTTTTCCGATGCATAAAACTCACCGGAATGAACATTTTACCGTCCCGCCCCGAAGCTCCGATGTCATGGAATAATTTTACATCAAGCGCCGTATTTTGTCAATATTTTACAATACATTAAATGTGATCAAATATTCCTGTTTATCATATCGAGCATACTGAGCAGTGTATACCTGCGGTTCCAGCTCCTGTCGTCATCGCCCGTACTCAGCTTCCTGCACAGTTTCTTATCACCGTACATGAAACCTATATATATCAGTCCTACAGGCTTTTCCGCGCTGCCACCGCCAGGACCTGCGATGCCAGTAACGGATATGCATATATCGCTGCCGCTTGCTTTCCTGAGACCTTCGACCATTTCAAGCGCAGTCTCTTCGCTGACAGCACCGTACTTTTCCAGAGTCTCCGCTTTCACGCCCAGCTCGTCCATCTTGGCCTGATTGCTGTATGTCACCAGCCCGCGCTGGAACACCTGAGATATTCCCGGGATGTCCGTGACCGCAGCAGCGAACAGGCCTCCCGTGCACGATTCTGCCGACGAAAGCGTCAGACCGCGATCCATCAGCTTCCTGCACACTACCTGTACCAGTTCCTCATCGTCACAGCTGTATATATACTCTCCGACGCGCTCCTTTACCTTCTCTAGCATGTCGTTGACAGCCTTTTCAGCCTCAGCCTCGGTCTTCCTCTTGGAAGCCACTCTGAGCGAACACTCGCCCTCCTTTGCATAAGTGGCCAGAGTAGGATCTGTCTGTCCGTCGATCAGATCGAGAAGATCAGTCTCCAGGCGCGACTCGCCTATGCCGAATACCCTTGCCATCCTGTAATAGATGACCTCGCTGGAAAGCGACTGTATGAACGGCTTTACGCTGTTCTCGAACATCGGCTTCATTTCAGACGGAGGCCCCGGCATGCAGATCACGTACTTTCCCTCATTTTCAGCACAGAAACCCGGCGCTGTGCCGTTTTCATTATGGAAAACGACCGCACGTGACGGCAGGTATGCCTGTTTCCTGTTGTTCTCGGTCATGTCCTTGCCGGCATTCCTGAAATATTCAGTGAGAGAGTTCATCTCGTCTTCGTTTTTCACGAGCTCGTCTTTCATCACCTTGCACACGACTTCCTTGGTGAGATCGTCCTGCGTCGGTCCGAGACCGCCAGTAGTGATCACCATGTCGCAGTCTTTGAGCGCCAGCTTGATCATGTCCTCGACTCTTTCGGGATTGTCTCCCACCGTATAGTGGTACATCACGTCAAAGCCCAGCATGTTCAGCTGCTGTGAAAGATACACTGTATTAGTATTCGTTATCTGCCCGAAAAGCAGTTCTGTACCGATACTCAGGATCGCAGTTTTCATATCTCATTCCTTCTTTCCTGTGTTTTCCTGCATTTGTTGTTTTTCCTGAATTGAAAACCTACATAGAAAACAGATTCTTGTTCTTGATTATGTATTCAGTTCCTGATACCACTGTCATCACGAGGGCTATCCAGAGGAATATCGTATTCATCGGCAGATTGAAGCTCAGCATGCTGAACGGCCAGTTGTCGAGCAGCAGCAGAGGTATTGCTATCATCTGCGTTATGGTCTTGATCTTTCCTGTTATCCCGGCTGCGATGACTATTCCCTGTGCCGCAGCCACCTGTCTCATGCCTGTGATGATGAATTCTCTTCCGAGTATCACGACTACCATCCAGCCTGCTACATCTCCAATCTGCACCAGACATATCAGCGCCGACATCACCAGCAGCTTGTCTGCAAGCGGGTCCATCAGTTTTCCGAAATTAGTCACGAGATTGTGCTTTCTCGCGATATGTCCGTCCAGCATATCGGTCAGCGCCGCGAGTATGAAGATCACCGTCGCCGCGTACCTGTAGCCGAGCAGGAACACGATGATGAACACCGGTATCGCGAAAATTCTTCCCATCGTAAGTTTATTAGGCAAATTCATATTATCCCTCCATCTTTCCTACAAGATCATAGTCGAATGCGTCTGTTATCTTTACCTGTACCATGTCTCCCGGTACAAGTTCTTCATCTGATGTAAAAATCACAGTGTTGTCGATCTCCGGAGCGTCATATACCGTCCTGCCGAGATATGCACCGTCTTCATCAGTGCCGTCCACCATCACTGTCATAGTATCTCCGACTTTGGATTCATTTATTTCTCTGGAAATGTCGAGCTGCCTGCGCATTATCGCATCTGCACGCATCGTCTTGACGTCTTCGTCTATCTGATTTTCCATATCTCCCGCAACAGTCCCTTCCTCGCGTGAATATGCAA
>CAJJPZ010000236.1 GCA_905193765.1 uncultured Eubacterium sp. | reverse complement strand
TAAAGATATTTTCATCATATACGACTGGAGGCGGATATGAGTCTGTTGGATGGGGATACGGTCCTGGTATCGGAGAAGGTTTTGATAAAATAATAATGATAATTTCGAGAGCATCAGGAGCACCTGTAGTGTCAGGAGCGATCGAATATGCAGTCAGTCTTCTCAAACATGGCATGTCTGATATCGCAAAAGAGGAATTCAGCAAGGTCAGAAAGGCCGGCATAGACAATATACTGAAAGAGCTTGCACAGCCTAAAGGCGACGGTGACAGTGCTGAAGTGAAAATGCCGTCGAAAGAAGTAGTTACGGAGCAGATACCGGGGATAGAAGTAATGGATCTTGAAGATGCAGTTGCAGCATTGTGGAAAGAGCAGATATATGCCGAAAGTGGAATGGGATGTACGGGGCCTATAATCCGTATAAGTGAGGCCAATAAGGAAAAAGCCGTACAGATACTGAAAGAAAACCAGTATATATAAGTGAATACAAAAATGGGCAGGTGTAATGTAACATGAAACTCCTTAATGGCAGAACGTTTTTTACCGATCCGATGCAAAGTATATAACCCTACAACGAAAAACCTGCCCTTTGTATAATTTAGAGAATACTTGTTATACGGGAATAGATGGGTGCTGGTGTGCTTTCCGGTCTTCAAAACCGGTTTGAGGAGTTAAGAGCTTCTCAGGTGGGTTCGATTCCCACATATTCCCGCCATGGATATGCAGTCAGGAGGAGAAAAGATGGAAAGAAAACGGAAATTTTTATCAAAACTGCCTAAAGTAGATGAAACGCTGAGAGATCAGCGTTTGTTTGAGTTTTTTGAAGACACACCGAGGGAGCTTATCGTAGAATCCGTGCGGGAGATCATCAGAGAGGAGAGAGAGGATATTTTAAGATCATGCGGACAGGATCTTTCCTTTGATGAGGATCGCTTCATGGAACGGATATGTGATCTCATAAAAAAGAAACGCCAGCCGAGTCTGAGACAGGTGGTAAATGCAACAGGTGTGACTTTGCATACTAATCTGGGAAGGGCTGTTCTGTCTTCTTCTGCCTGCAGTAATATCATAAGGGTAGCAAAGGGTTATTCAAACCTTGAATACAATATAAAAAAGGGGGCCAGAGGGTCAAGACACAGCCATGTCGAGAGCATAATATGCAGGATAACAGGAGCAGAAGCTGCGATGGTGGTGAACAATAATGCTGCTGCGACGATGCTGTGTCTTTCCGCAATTGCAGAAGATCGTGAAGTGATAGTTTCAAGAGGAGAACTTGTGGAGATAGGAGGCTCTTTCAGGATACCAGATATAATGGAACAAAGCGGAGCAAGACTGATCGAAGCAGGGACAACGAACAAAACGAAAGCATCGGATTATCATGATGCGATAAGTGAGGACACAGCGGCACTGCTCAAAGTACACACTAGTAATTACAGGATAATCGGGTTCACAGCAGAAGTATCCATCGGGGAACTGTCCAGTATAGCGAAAGAAAAGAACATCCCTGTGATATACGATATGGGGAGCGGACTGATCGTCGATCTGAGCAGATACGGGATAAAGGAACCTACAGTTTCCGATGGACTCCGAGCGGGGGCAGACGTGATACTTTTCAGTGGAGATAAACTGATGGGAGGTCCCCAGGCAGGTATAATAGCCGGAAAGAAGGAGTATATAAACAGGATGAAAAAGCATCCACTGGCAAGGGCATTCAGGATAGACAAACTAACGCTGGCAGCGCTGGAAGCAACGATGCGTGAATATCTCGATACGGAGAAAGCAATGAGGGAAATACCAACACTGAGGATGCTCACCGAAGATAAAGGAGCAATGGAGAGAAGGGGCCGGGAGCTCGTGCAAAGGCTGGAATCTATGAAACTGTACAGAGGAGAGGTGGCGCCTGCAACGGAACAGGCAGGTGGAGGGAGCGCTCCGGCAACAGAGCTTGAAGGGATATGTGTGAAACTGAAGAGCGATGTTCCGGCAGAGAAAACAGAGAGACTGCTGAGGAAGTGTGAGGTGCCGGTGATAGCAAGGATCGTGAAAGACGAGGTCTGCCTGGATATGAGGACCGTGAGCAATGATGATATAGAACTGATATGCGGTGCCCTGAAATATGCGGAGAGAGAACTTTCCGGGAGGTATGGCGAATGAAGAACGTGATAATAGGGACAGCTGGTCATATAGACCATGGCAAGACATGTCTGATAAAGGCGCTCACAGGAACGGACACAGACCGGCTCAAAGAAGAAAAGGAACGTGGGATAACCATAGAACTTGGGTTTGCAGAACTGCCAAATGACAGAGAACTGGATATAGGGATAATAGATGTGCCGGGACATGAGAAGTTCGTGCGGCATATGCTGGCAGGCATAGGCGGAATAGATATAGTACTGCTTATAGTCGCAGCAGATGAAGGATTCATGCCTCAGACGAAGGAACATTTCGAAATACTGAAAATGCTTGATATAGATAAGGGCATCGTCGTGATCACGAAGACGGATATGGTGGATGAGGAATGGCTGGAGGTAGTGAGGGAAGATGTCGCTGACAATACTGCAGGTACCTTTCTTGAGGGGGCGCCTGTTGCTGAAGTGTCCTCACGCACAGGTGAAGGAATAGAGCAGCTGAGGGAACTGATAATTGAAATGGCGTCCGGATGCGGAGAACGAAGGGAAGACATGCGGCTTCTCAGGCTTCCTGTTGACAGAGTGTTCACTATAGACGGGTTCGGCACTGTAGTGACCGGGACTCTGATGGAAGGATGCGTGGAGACAGGAGAAGATGTGATGCTGTATCCGTCGCAGAAAAAGGCTAAAGTAAGGAACATACAGGTGCATGGAAAGAA
>CAJJPZ010000235.1 GCA_905193765.1 uncultured Eubacterium sp. | reverse complement strand
TCATAATACGGCCCTCCGTAGAAGCCCACCTTCACAGACAGTGAATCCGATGCCGCATCTGCATCGTCACCTGCGATACAGTATGCTGTCACACAGCATACGACCATGATCGTTATGACAAAAAGCGATAATATTTTCTTCGTGAATGATTTCATGATTAGATGCTCCTTAATAATTCCACAATTATGATCATGTTACCATTTTTTCAGCAACAAAATAGTTGTTTCAACAATTCGATTCTATAACAACGTTTGTGAAACAACATATATCGCATCATGTATCAAAATAAAGCAAATTAGTAACATTATTTCCTGTTATCTGTGCCATCCTATATGTGAACTGAAGCACATAAATTCTCATATGAAACTTTTATTTATATTTCTAAAATATCGAAACGATATTTCCTACATAATAAACAAAACAAGATCCTCTTTTTCTGGCATTATGCAGAAAAAGAGGATCTCTTTTCATATCGATACCATATTACATTGCAGCGGACTGTGGCCGCCGATACTTCTGTCCTAAGCTTTCCAGAGGCCATGAAGATTGCAGTATGCATAAACAGCTACTACTTCATCACCTTCGCACAGCGAGAAACATACTTCAGGTTTTTCTCCCGGTGCAAGTGCTTTCCTCTGATTGCCCTGCTTCGTCTGCAGAGATACCCATTCAATATAGTGTTCCGGCTGCATAGGATGTTCAACTGAACCCACTTTTACATTGACCTTGCTGCCATCAACACTATACTCAGGCACATGCTTTTCTACAGCAGCATCAGTCGTACCAGGTACAAGTTCTGTCATCTTCTGACCGCAGCACATCACAGGTACCCCTTTATCCTTTACCATAGCTACCATATTCCCACAATGTTCACAAATCAAAAATTTCTGTTCCATCATTTACCTCCTTTATTACACAATGCCGATTTCTGAAATACTCTACCTTTTATATCCAAAGTATACACCATATATGCTCATACAATCAAGCTTAATCTGATGAACAGCGGCATTTTCCAGCGCGACAGGCAGAGGGCTGCCGCTGTTAACAGTGTATCTTTTTCATAAAATCATCACATATCACCTGACTTCCGGCAGCATTTATCTGGGGGCAGTCTCGCGAACTCCTGCATTATGCTGATCAGCCGGGTATCCTTTGCAGGATCCTACTCTTCGTCAGCTATGGCTAATTTCAGCAGGCCCAGTTCCAGATCGTTGAGAGCCATCTCCTTGACGAGATAATGCTGCAGCTTGCCTGTGGCTGTCAGCGGCAGCTCCTTGACGAAACGGTAGTAGCGCGGACGCTTGAATGTGGACAGCATCGGTGAGTTCAGGCAGTATCTTGCCAGCTCGCCTACAGTAAGTGATTCGTCATCTGCAACTATATATGCAGTGACAGCTTCTCCTCTGAGTGTGTCAGGAACCCCTGTAACAGCTGACTGATGTACCTTAGGATGCTCGTTGAGGACTTCCTCTATGATAGGCGGATATATATTCTCTCCCCCTGAGATCAGCATATCGTCCTTACGTCCTGCTACAGTGATATACTGATTCTTGTCCCAGGTACCTATATCACCTGTATATATCCATCCCTTGTAGAATTTCTTTTTCTCTTCCTCCGGGTTATCATGATAGCAGTATGATGATTTCGGTGTACGAATTATTATTTCTCCGGTGTCAACACTGTCCATTGCAACGAGATCATCAGGCTCTCCGCCGAGCTTGACGATACGCACTTCATCATCTGTACATGAACGTCCTGCTGTACCTGACATCTCAGGAAGGTCATAAGGTCTGAGGAAAGTATTCCAGAAAGACTCTGTCGTGCCGTATCCGTTGAAGATGTTCTTTGTCAGCACTTCCTGAACTTTTATGCAGTCAGCTCTCTCGAAAGGTGCCCCCATAGTAACGATACCGCGAAGCGATGAAAGATCCGCTTTGAATCTTTCCTGTATACGCACCAGCATCTTGATTACAGACGGTACCCCTATAAGGAAAGTTATCCCGTATTTCTCAGTATACTTCAGAGCTATCTGCGGCTGGAAATTACGCAGTATTATTACCCTTCCCCCGGCATAGAATGTCGGCGCAGGACCACCGGAATGTATACCTCCCCTGTGGAACCACGGAGTCATATTCATAGTTGTGTCTGTTGAATTCATAGGGAAATGCATGATAACATCGTGACACGTCATGACCTCGTTGGCATTGGTAACAGGCACTCCTTTCGGTTTTCCTGTCGTTCCGGATGTGAACAGACGCATTACTTCCTCATATATATTAGGAACAAAGTCTGTTTCCGGCTCATTTGCAGTTCCATCCGCCGTGAAATCAGAAAGTCTGGCATGTCCCTCCGGCACTTCTCCATCTCCTGCCATAAGCATGATCTCAGGTCTGTACGATGACAGCTCCAGTGCAGTAACGGCCATTTCCTTTATGGATTCATCATATATATATACTTTCGGTTTGTTGTTCTCAAGGCATACCACAGTCTCTCCCGGTGAGAAATTAGGATTCGCCGGGCTTGTAATGGCTCCTATCTTCTGCGGCGCCAGATACGAGAACACGAATTCCTTGCTGTTTGGCAGCTGATAAAATACTATATCTTTTTTATTCACACCATTACGGAGCAGTGCATTGGCCAGCATGTTGACATCCTCGTTCAGCTGAGCATATGTCCATTCTCTTTCCTCTATAGGATCCACCATAGCGACCCTGCCCGGCAGTTTCCTGACTGTGCGCATGAACCCTGCTATATAAGTCACATCCTGTTCAAATACTTCTCTGAACATGTCGTTCTTCTTCACCGGCTCATATCCCATCAGCCAGTCTATCGACACATTCAATGTCTCTGCTATCTTCAGTGCATACGATATAGTCGGCTCCGCCATACCATGGCAGTATT
>CAJJPZ010000234.1 GCA_905193765.1 uncultured Eubacterium sp. | reverse complement strand
GTGGAGAAGTGCTGCCATTCTCGGTAGGACTTTACCTGCCGATCCATCTGAGCGTAACGATGATGATGGGCGGAGCTATAAGAGGTATACTGGATCATAAGAAGAGCTACAGTGATAAGACAAGAGCAAAGAAACTCGAAAAAGGAACGATGTACGCATCCGGATATATTGCAGGAGATGCGCTGGTCGGCGTTATAGCGACACTTCTGATATACATCGGAACAGGAATAGATTCATGGGGATTCTTGGATTTCCTCAGGACAGATAATGCGTGGATATCATTTGCATTCTTTGCTGTGATCGTGGCATACTTCGCATATGTTATCTTCAGCAGGAGCGATGAAGACAAGCTGGACGGAAGAGATCTGAAGATGTAACTTGAAAAGAAGGTATCAAGATGAAAATAACTGATATTCAACTTAAACGTATAGATATACCGCTGAAAAAAACATTCAAGACAGCGCTGAGGACCGTTGATGTTGCCGAAAACATCGTTGTTGTCATGAAGGCTGATGACGGGACCATTGGATATGGTGCTGCTCCGCCTACCGCGGCGATAACCGGCGATACGGTAGAATCCATAGTCGAGGCGGTCCGGGATCATATCGGGCCTGCACTCACCGGCATGGATGTGGAGAACCTGGATGGTATAATGAATACCATCGCCGGAGCGGTCCCGGGAAACACCAGTCCTAAAGCTGCCTGCGATATGGCTGTATATGATCTTGCGGGAAAGCACTACGGTATACCTCTTTATAAATTCCTCGGAGGGTACAGAAAGACGCTGGAGACAGATCTTACGATAAGTATAAACTCTCCGGAGGAGATGGAACGTGATGCCCTAGATGCAGTCGCTCAGGGATTCTCGGCACTTAAACTTAAGGTCGGTATAGGCCCTGAGATCGATATCGAGCGTGTCAAAGCCGTGAGGGCAGCTGTAGGTCGCGATATCAAGATCAGACTCGATGCCAATCAGGGCTGGACACCGCAGGAGGCCATAGACGTAATAAATAAGCTGGACAGCATGGAAATGGACATAGAATTCGTTGAACAGCCTGTGAAAGCACGGGATTTTGCAGGTCTGAAAACGGTTCGGGACAACGTGGACATACCCGTCATGGCTGACGAAAGCGTTTTTTCACCAAAAGATGCTATAGAACTTCTTGAGATGGATGCTGTGGATATGCTCAACATAAAGCTCATGAAGTGTGGTGGCATATACAATGCGCTCAAAATAGCCAACATAGCCGAGTGTTACGGTGTGGAATGCATGCTGGGCTGCATGGTGGAGAGCAAAGTAGGTCTTGCTGCTGCGGCTCATCTTGCTGCAGCGAAGAAAAACATCACAAGAGTCGATCTCGATGCAGCGATACTGCTGGCAAGCGACCCTGTGGACGGAGGATACATCAAGCATATACCATTCTTCGATGTGACAGATGCGCCGGGTCTGGGTATAAACGGTATAGAAGGGATGACCGGAATATAAGGTGGTCTATGCTATGGAAAAAAAGAGATGAAGCATCATTTATGCGATGCTTTATCTCTTTTGCATTTTTTGTATTATCCGGGAATATAGATATTACCGGAGGTGTCCGTATGCATGAAAAAATCAGAAAACAGACAGTGTTCTGTGTGATCGCTGTGCTGGCGATATTCATATCGGAGAATTCAGGGATTGCTGCTCTTGAAAAGGGGGCGGGAAAGGTCGTGAGCTGTATGTCGGTGGACTATTCTGTAGGAGATATCGCAGCAATGGCGGCAAAAGGCGCAGAAGCCGTTTCAGGTCTGCCGGCAAAAGCTGAAAAAGCAGTGGATGTGGTGGTGATGAAAAGCAGATACGGTGAGCCGGTGGATGAGAGATACAGCGGCGAGAATACAGCCGTGTATGCTGTAGGCGCGGGGAAAGTGTCAGCCGCAGGAGAAAATGAATCCATAGGAAAATATGTGAAGATAAGTCATGACAGTGACGGTGAGAGCCTTTACGGAAATCTCGACAAGGTGCTGGTGAAAGTCCCGGAAAATGTGAAAAAGGGTCAGATAATAGGTATATACAGGGAGGACAGCGGCAAAGATTTTTATTATTCATTTAGAGATTTTGATTAAAAGTATGCTATAATAGACAAGTTGCACATAGCAGCGATTACAACGAAAAGGGATATGATTATGAAATACCCGGATAAAAAACGATGTGAAGAACTTCTTAACGAATACGGCACGCCGGAACATGTGAAAGGACACTGCAGGGCTGTTGCGGATACTGCATATGCCATAGGCAGTGCGCTCAACGAGAAGGGTTTTGATCTTGATCTGGATCTCATAACAGCAGCCGGCATGCTTCATGATATAGCACGTGTCCAGGACAGGCACTGGGATGCAGGCGCAGATATCGCAGCATCGCTGGGATATGACGACGTAGCTGATATAATACGTGTACATATGTCATATTCTCCGTTTTCTGCACTGAAAGACGTGACTGAAACTGATCTTGTGTGTCTAGGAGACCGGCTGGTGTGTGAAGATGAATATGTGGGTCTGGACAAAAGGATCGAATATATAATAAACAAGGCGATAAGCAAAGGCAGGCCGGAGGCGAAGCCGTATATACTGAAGAAAAAGGAAGACACAAGGCGGTTCATGGATGAGATCGAGAATGTCATCGGGATCACCATAGATGATCTTATGAGAAGGAGAAGTGTGTAGATGATGATAGACAAAGAACTGGACAAGCTGCTGAAGCTGGTGGAAAAACCGGCAAGATATACAGGCGGTGAAGTGAACAGTGTAGTAAAAGATCCCAGCAGTGTATCTGTAAGGGCAGGATTTGCTTTTCCGGACACATATGAGATAGGTATGTCATATATGGGTCTTCAGATACTGTACGGGGTACTGAACGGCAATGATGATATATTCTGCGAGAGGGACTTTGCCCCTGCTCCTGATA
>CAJJPZ010000233.1 GCA_905193765.1 uncultured Eubacterium sp. | reverse complement strand
TGGTCTCCTGAGGAGATGAGGCAGGCGGTCATAGATACTATAACTGAAAACTTAAAAAGCTGGATGGACGGAAATACTATAAATCAGGTTTCATAATTATTATTTAAATATATGTGTGTATTATTTTGTAGGAGGAATCATTTATGAAGCACAGAATTCTAGCATTGCTGCCGTTCTTTGTTTTTATTGTGATCTTCGCAGGTGCGGGGATAATAAGCAATGACTTTTACAGCATGCCGGCTTATGTGGCTTTTCTGATAGCTCTGTTTGTTGCTCTGCTGCAGAACAGGAAGCTCCCGTTTGATGAAAAGCTGCATATAATCGCAAAGGGCGCGGGTGACGTCAATATCATCACGATGGTCCTTATTTTCCTTGTTGCCGGAGCGTTCTCTGGTATCGTTACAGCCGCTGGCGGTGTGGACAGTACTGTTAACTTCGGGCTGTCTGTCATACCACCGAATCTGATGGTCGTAGGACTATTCGTTATCGGCTGTTTCATTTCATTATCCATGGGTACATCCATGGGTACGATTACTGCTCTGGCACCTATTGCTCTAGGCGTTGCTGAACAGACCGGATTCTCTGTAATGATATGCGGTGGTGCCACGGTATGCGGTGCCATGTTCGGAGACAATCTTTCAATGATCTCCGATACCACCATTGCTGCTGTAAGGACGCAGGGATGTCAGATGAAAGACAAGTTCAAGCAGAACTTTTTCATCGTTCTTCCTGCTGCCGTAATCACAATTATAATATATTTTGTAGAAACCATGGGTATGGAGGTGAAGGCAGCAACTTACGACTACAACTTCATCGAAGTAGTCCCATATCTGGTGGTCCTTATCGGAGCGCTTATCGGATTCAATGTGTTCGCAGTACTTTTCACAGGTATCGGACTGTCGATGGTGGTCGGTATAATGAACGGTTCTTTCACTTTCATCGAGTCATTCAGTGTCATCGGTGAAGGTATGACGGGACTTTTCGAGATATCCATCATATCGATAATCGTGGCATGTATCGTATCTCTCATCAAGGAGAACGGCGGTATAAATCTGATAATAGACGGCATCAAAAAGTCTGTGAAAGGAAAACGCGGCGCAGAGCTGGGTATAGCTATCCTGGTTTTCCTGGTGGATCTGTGCACAGCCAACAATACTGTGGCTATAGTTATGGCGGGTCCTGTTGCCAAGGAGATCGGTGACGAGTTCGGAGTGGAGCCTAAGCGTGTTGCTTCTATCCTTGACATATTCGCATCGGTGGGACAGGGTATGATACCTTATGGAGCACAGCTCCTCACAGCAGCTGCACTGCTGAAGATCTCGCCGATACAGATCATGCCGCATCTGTACTATCCGATACTGATGCTGGTTTCGACGCTTCTGTTCATCGCTTTCAGACCGCAGAAGGACAGCACTAAAATCAGTTAGACCTTTATTATAATTATGAAATAGAATGTAAAAAATCAATGCCCCGGATACGGTCTCTGCAGAAACTTCTGCTTAGAAGCCGTCCGGGGCATTTGTTGTTTTTGCCGGGCTGTGCGGCGGTAGTTCTTCGATTTTCATGTCGGCCTGCAGATCGGCTGTCCTGATCAACGAGCGAGTTTTCTCCGAATCATATACCTGCGTACAGTATTATATGATCCATCGATCCCGCTGCTGTCTTTGCCATTTCTTCCAGCTTCCGGAGTCCTTCGATCAGATCGTCTCGTGTGAACACATCATCCCACGCTCCCAACTCAAATTTTTCTGGAAACTCTTTCAGCACCATGATCCATCCACTGCAAACCCTTTCCAGTTTGTCCAGGTCAGGCGTTTCTTCAATGATCACAGGAGGGCCTGTAAAATTAAGCTTAACAGCAAAACCTTCCAGCGAAAGCCATATATATTCCATAAATTCATTATGGAACCATGCTGAATCGGCTTCGATATAGTCTCTGCCCTCATATCCGGGACAATATATATTTATCATTTCATTACAACGATCAGCCTCCGGTGCAGTCCCTTTATCCACTACCTTTACCAGAAAAAACTCATGAACCATCGAACGCTCCATGATAGCATCCTCCTTGTATATTTGACTATTTTCCAAAGTACAATATGAACTGTAAAGCTACATAAGGCCTCAATACGCCATCTCGACTGAATCGAGAAGTCTTCGAAAAGCACGCTCGCTTTCTTCGCTGAAAACCCTGCTTCCGAAAACCGCCACAGTGTTTTCACTGACTCTGCTGAAGACTTCGATATATTTTGTGTACTGAATTTCTTCCGATCCGGAACGCCTGTATGAATACTCCGTTGAAGTAATCCCCCCGACCGGTATCTCACGTTGAGCGATCTTGAAGACACACTTGTTTTCGTCAAGGGCTCTGATTTGCTTTGATATGTACTCATCTGCAGTTTCACCGGGTCTGGTGCTTACTTCCGCTACATCAACAAAGATATCGTCGATATCATCACCTGATATGCTGTGACGGTACGTCACTTTTCTCGTTCCGGGATCGGATGCTCCAGTACCGCTACGCTCCCAGTCATCTCTTATTTCATACGAAATTTTCGAAATGCTGTCCTTGATATATTCTGCGCTCTGTTTGAGATACGGCACATAATCGTCCCGCTCATCGCAGATATATGATATGCCGTGATCCTCCAGAAATTTTATATCAGCGTCACTGCTGCTGTAGATGCGGCATTCATTTTCATGAGCAACAGTCTCAAGCCAGCATCTGCCTGAGCCGCTGTCAAAAAAGCTCAGATCCTCCGGCAGCTCAGGATAGACCCATCTGTATATCCCGCCTGCGGACTTTACCATATCACGCACGCCCTCCAAAGTGCTGAAAACATATATTTCTCTTTTGTATGAACTTTTCATACTGAAATACTTCTTTAAGACCATATGGTCTGTGATATATGGTCTCATCTGATGCACGATATCCTTTACCCGT
>CAJJPZ010000232.1 GCA_905193765.1 uncultured Eubacterium sp. | reverse complement strand
GGTGGAGAGACGCCTGGCGGAGCTTGGCGACAGGATAAACGGGAATCTGAAGATAGCCGTGATGGGCTGTGCAGTAAACGGGCCGGGCGAAGCAAGAGGCGCAGATCTGGGCGTCGCATGCGGCAAAGGCAAAGGCGTTATCTTTTCAAAGGGTGAGATAATCAAAACAGTAAGTGAAGAAAATATTGCAGACGAGATCGTAAAGATAGCGGAGGAATATGAAGGAGATACTGGAAAGTTCGATTGATTTTTCCAAGCTGGGAAATTATAAAAAAGAAGATATTGAGATGGAAACCAAAAAAGCTGTAATTTCAAGAGAAAGCGGTATACTTTCTCTTGAATTAGAGCTTAATTTTGTGCTGCCGTGGGAAGCCGTTGACAAGTTCAAACGAAGCATAACCGGCAGAGTGAACGGTATAAAGGGTCTGGAGCTTGAGATACGCTACAGGGATCTTGTACAGACGACTGAGGAGGCGCTGAGATTTTACATAGGTCACATGATAGCGCTGGTGAATGGTAAATATGCTCATGTGACAAAGACCATATATACAGACAAGTGGGAGCTGGGAGAAGACGAGCTGGTGATATATGCACTGGGACAGACTTCTGTGGATATCCTGAACAGGGATGTGGCGCAGCTCTTTGAAAAACTCCTGATGCGGGATCTGGGGCTGGATGTGAAGGTTGAATTCAGGAACAATACCGAGGAGTATAAAAATGCAGGAAAGCATATGGAGGAAAAGGAGCGTGCGGTAGTCACAGAGCATCACAGCAGAGCGACAGGAGCTGCCGTGCAGGGAGGTCAGAAGGCTGTGAACAGCAGTCCTGCAGGCGTATCACCGGCAGGCGGTCAGACGGGGCAGCCAGGAGGCGATAAAGCAGGTACGGCAGCCGGACAGTTCAAGGGAAGACGCAGGAACGTATACGTGCCGGTCAAAGGCAATCTCATAATGGGATCGAAGATCGTAGGGCGGCCAATGCCGATAGGCGATATAACCTCCGAGAGCGGAGTCGTGGTACTTGAAGGCGAGATGTTCAACAAGGAAGCCAGGACTATACAGAATGAGAAGAAGCTCGCCAGTCTTTACGTCACAGACAAGAAGACAAGTATTTGCGTCAAGTCATTTATGCTGAACCAGAAGTGGGAGGACGTGGAGACACATCTGAAGAACGGCGACCATGTCAGGATCAAAGGACAGGCTCAGTGGGACAGGTTCGATAACTGTGTCACCGTTATGGCTGACAGCATAGAGAAAACAGAGAAAAAAGACAGGAAGGATACCTGCGAACACAAGCGTGTGGAGCTCCATGCGCATACGAAGATGAGCTCCATGGATGGACTCAATGAAGTGGCGGATCTGGTGAAGACAGCTGCAGCCTGGGGGCAGCCGGCCGTGGCAATAACCGACCATGGCGTGGTGCAGAGCTTCCCGGATGCAGCGAAAACTGCGAAGAAACTGGCATCCGACAAGAAGAATCCTGTGGATATAAAGATCATCTATGGTATGGAAGGTTATGTGTTCGATGATGCCGACTGCCGCAATGTCGACGGAAGCATCGACTACAAGAAAAAACCTACGAACCATATAATCCTGCTGGCAAAGACCCAGGAGGGACTCAAAAATATATACAAGCTGGTGTCCTGGTCGCACCTCAATTATTTCTACAAGAGGCCGAGGCTGCCTAAATCTGTCATTGCGGAGCACCGGGAAGGTCTGATCATCGGTTCCGCCTGTGAAGCAGGTGAGGTGTACCGTGCCGTGTCTTCCGGCAAAAGTCAGGAGGAGATAGAGAAGGTCGCAGAGTTTTACGATTATCTTGAGATACAGCCGCTGATAAACAACCAGTTCATGATAGACAAGGGCATGGTTACAGGACAGGAGCAGCTTAAGGAATACAACAGGCAGATAGTGCAGCTGGGTGAAAAGATGGGCAAACCTGTAGTAGCCACAACGGACTCGCACTACGGAGAACCGGGAGACGAGATATACAGAAACATCCTGATGGCAGGCATGGGTTTCAAGGACGCTGAGAACGGCAGAGGTCTTTATCTCAGGACAACCGATGAGATGCTGGAGGAATTCAGCTATCTGGACAGGGAAAAGGCCTATGAAGTGGTTGTGGAGAACACCAACAGGATCGCCGACATGATCGACGACAGCATACTGCCTGTGCCAAAGGGAAAGTTCCCGCCTAAGATAGACGGAGCAGAGGAGACCCTCAGAGAGACATGTATGCAGAAAGCTCATGATATATACGGAGATCCGCTGCCTCAGGAGATAGGCGACAGGCTGGAGACGGAGCTGAACTCCATAATCGGAAACGGTTATGCGGTTATGTATGTATCGGCTCAGATGCTGGTGCACAAGTCCATGGAGGACGGATACCTTGTAGGTTCAAGAGGATCTGTAGGCTCATCCTTTGCAGCTACAATGGCAGGGATAACCGAAGTAAACCCGCTGAATCCACACTATATCTGCCCACACTGCAAACATCTGGAATGGGGTGACATGAACCTTTACGACTGCGGTATAGATATGCCGGAGAAGGAGTGTCCGGAGTGCGGTTCCATGATGGACCGTGACGGGTATACGATACCCTTTGCTACATTCCTGGGATTCAACGGAGACAAGGAACCTGATATAGACCTGAACTTTGCAGGAGAGTATCAGGCTACGGCACATAAATACGTCGGCGTAATTTTTGGAGACGAGAACGTGTTCAAGGCGGGGACTGTAGGCACTATTGCAGATAAGACGGCCTACGGATATGTGATGAAGTTTGCAGATGAGTTCAACAGACCTGTGAACAAATTCGAGGCGGACAGACTCACAAAGGGATGTACCGGCGTGAAGCGTACCACAGGCCAGCATCCGGGAGGCATAATCATCGTGCCGGAGGATCATGAGATATATGAGTTCTGTCCCGTACAGCACCCTGCCAACGATACGAAG
>CAJJPZ010000231.1 GCA_905193765.1 uncultured Eubacterium sp. | reverse complement strand
CATTATGCTGTCTATGATCTCTTCCTGACCATTCCTGAACGAGCTGTATCCGAAGTATTTATTAAGTATATCGTATTTGATCCCATGTTCCAAAGCTGTGTTCCTGTCCCCCTGTGAGAAATGTTTCTGTGATACCGTATTTCTATTGTATCATAAATACAAAAAGAGAAAAGAGCATCCGGAAGATCGTTCAGGAAAAATGATATATAAAATCCTCCGTATGCTCTTTACAAACTTATCCATTATGTCTGTCCAACCGGACTTATGTACATATGTTATCTCAAAAGCAAGGTATTCGTCAATGTAAAAATTGCCTATTCTTACAATTGAGATGTGCAGTTTTATTCATGAAACATAAAAATTGCCTAATTTGCTGTGTTTTTTAACAAAGTGCAAATTAATTATATGGATCTATGCTCCTGCCATACTTGTCGCAGAACACATCCCCTGCGTATTCATCCGGTATATCGTCTTCCCGTCCGGACTGCTGCTCTTCCTCGTCATTCTGGTAGCTCAACATCGCCGAAAATATATCGCTTATGCTGTACATATCATCATCAGTATTTCCTGTACTGTCCGGACTCTCATCGATGCCGGTCGCCGGGCCTGACGCTCCCGGAACGTCATCATGACCTGTATCAAGGCTGATATGCTGTCTCGTATCGTAGCCCAGCGCTTTGAACTTTGAATCCAGATAATCTATCTCTGACGGAACGACTTTTATCAGATTCAGCGATATCCCCTGCATCTGCATGGTCTCAGGAGACAGTCCTTTGTGCTCCAGCAGCCTGTCATACTCATCGCAGAAAGGTTCCGGAAATTCCGCTATTCCGGTCACCTGCATGCCGCCAAGACTTCCGAAGCCCTCAAAAGGGTCAAATATGGCGATACACACGTTCCTGTTGTAACGAAGAGCATGGAACTTCATACCACCCTCTGAAAGCATGTAAAACGCTCCGTTCATATAATCATATTCTATCGGTGTGCATCGTACAAAATCACCGGCGCCTGCAGCCAGCGCACATGTATTGTGAGCTCTTATGAATTCCTCGATGCACGGCATAAGCTCATCTTCCGGCATAATGCTGCGTTTTTTCTCTTCTGCTGTCCAGTAGCTTTCAGCTGCATCGAAATCAGGCTGCCATATGCCTGCCGACTTCTTTCCACCCATGATATCTGCTCCTTTCGTACTTTGTTAACGATCCTGCTCTGCGGCTTCATGGTATGCCGAAACCAGCTGCATCACCGGTATGATGATATCATGAAACCTCTGCAGATATTCAGTCTCGAGAAAATCTCCTATATCTTCTTCTGTATCAAAATATCCCAGACTTATCAGCCTGTCACATACTGTCTTTGCCCGCTTCGCCTGCAGGCTCAGCTCTCCCGTCGCATCACTTTCCTGAGCCTGCGTCAGTTCCCTGATACCCGAAAGCAGCTCCGAGGGAACGATCCTGAAAATCTCGAATCCTATATTCTCAGCATCATATCCGATATGATCAAGCGCATCTATGATATTTATACGCGAAGTTTCAAAGAAAGCTGCGAAACATTTGTACGCATCACGCTGATCCTCCGGGAACAGCGGCTCTATCTGCCTCGTTTCATCTGCATATGATGCGATCAGTTTCAATGCGCTGACATCGCATACATCAGAGTCATTTGTAAAGATCACCGCGAACATATCCTGCTCTGTACTTTCTTCTCCTGAAACATCCAGCCTGTCATAGCAGGAGTATGCGCCTTCCTGGTCATCATCTTTGGAAATTTCGAACTGGCTGAAAAACTTCTCTGTCAGCTCCCTGACACGCTGCCGTTTCTGCTCCGGAGACAGTGCAGTCCTATCTGCATGGACTCTGCTGCGACCTGCAGCATCACGACCGATTTTGTCCCCCGGACCTTCTGTATTTTTCTCAGGTGCATATTCTTCTTTCAGGAACCGCTCGAGGTCGGGATCCACATCGTGGAGAGTCACCCTGTTCCCGAAAAAAGAACGGCTATACCTGTAGACACTTCGCCCGCCCTCGAAGATCATGATATAGTCCGTACCGGCATGTGTGAACCTGTTCAGCACTACCCTGACAGCCAGCCGTTTCCTGCCGCCCCAGCGCTCTGACCACAGCTCAAGATACTCTTTGCTGCCATCATTGACAAGATACCAGTCACGCCTTTTCTCTCTGTCTCCGTGAAAAGTCTCCATGTGCCACGCAAATTCATCCGAATGATCAAAAACAGACCTGTCTTCATATTTTTTTCCTAACATCACGACACCTTCTTCACTGTGAAAATACTTCTGTCAGAAACCGCTCCTGAAATATGTCCGAAGGACACATTCCTCTGTTATAAAAAATTATATACAAACCAGCTCGTATGTTCAAGTGATGACATTGATTACTTACATTAAAATCACATAATCAATTATACTACATCGTAGACATCGGCCTCAGAAACTACCTGCTTGGCTTCAGAGACCGTGACAGCGGACATGCAATAGAAAATGCAGTGTATTTCGAACTGCTCCGCCGTGGTTACGATGTTTACATAGGCAAAGTCGATAAATCCGAGGTAGACTTCATTGCAATGAAGGCGGACGATAAAATCTATATCCAGGTCACCGAATCAATGACGAGCGAGGACGTCCGCCAAAGAGAACTGACCCCACTGCAGAAAATCAATGATAACTACGAAAAGATAGTCCTTTCCCTGAATACCGGAATGGACTCCTCCTACGAAGGCATAAAATCCATAAATTTGATAGACTGGCTGATTTCAGAATGAACACCCCGTCAAAACCTCTAATATAATTGGCAACCCATCAGCACATCATGTTCCTGATGGGTTGTCTTCTGGTATTTTATCTTACTGCCTACTCCACGCCCAGTGCTTTGAATACTGCGTCTGTAAATGTTACTATAAGAATGTACAGAAAGTGGAAAATAAAAATGTACATTCAA
>CAJJPZ010000230.1 GCA_905193765.1 uncultured Eubacterium sp. | reverse complement strand
CTCCCATTCTCTTCAGTCTGATTTTAACCATTTTTTATTTCCTCCTAAATCAAATACTTGTTGAAAATTTAAATATATCTTTCACAGGACTAAAAGCCCCGGAACATTCTGTTCATTCTGCTGTTTCCGCCAGGCTTCATGAAGCTCTTCATCATTTTTCTGGCTTCATCGTATCTCTTCACCAGCTGGTTTATCTTCGTTACCGACTGGCCTGAACCGGCCGCTATACGCTTCCTTCTGCTGGCGTTGAGTATCGACGGATTTTCCCGTTCCTCTTTTGTCATGGACTGTATTATAGCTTCCATCTGTATGAACTCTTTTTCACTTTTCTCTATGTCAACACCTTTTGCAGCCTTGTTGTTCATACCCGGCATCATATCCATGATCTTAGCGATACCGCCCATTTTTTTGATCTGTCCCATCTGTTCAAGAAAATCCTCAAGAGTGAATTTGTTCTTGCGCATTTTCTTTTCCAGCTCGGCGGCTTTTTTCTCGTCGTAATCCTCCTGAGCTTTCTCGATAAGAGTCATCATATCGCCCATGCCCAGGATCCTGCTTGCCATCCTCTCAGGATGGAAAGGTTCCAGAGCATCGAATTTCTCGCCCATACCGACGAATTTTATAGGCCTCCCCGTAACTTTCTTTGCTGAAAGCGCTGCACCGCCGCGGGAATCACCGTCCATCTTCGTCATTATTATCCCGTCTATGCCAAGCTTGTCATTGAAACCCTCTGCAGCATTCACCGCATCCTGACCTGTCAGAGCATCCACCACCAGAAGTATCTCGTGAGGTTTTATCTCCTTTTTAAGTACTGCCAGCTCCTCCATCAGTTCTTCATCTATCTGGAGACGACCTGCCGTATCGACGATCAGAACATTGCAGCCTTTCTTTTCTGCTTCTTTCACTGCTGCTGCAGCAATCTTCTCAGGCTGCCTGCAGTCTCTCATGGTGAACACCGGCGTATCCACCGATTTTCCCACGACTTCCAGCTGGTCTATTGCCGCCGGCCTGTATATGTCGCAGGCGCAGAGCATAGGTTTCTTGCCGTTTTTCTTAAGATAATATGCAAGCTTACCGCAGGTAGTCGTCTTACCTGTTCCCTGCAACCCCACCATCATCAGGACCGTGAATCCCTTCGGGGAGTATGTCAGTTTGCTGCCGGCGCCACCCATAAGATCAGTAAGTTCATCGTTTACTATCTTTATGACCTGCTGGCCGGGTGTAAGGCTTGCCATAACGTCCTCGCCGAGGGCTTTTTCCTTGACCGATGCAACGAATTCCTTGACTACTTTAAAGTTTACATCTGCCTCAAGAAGTGCCAGTTTGACTTCTCTCATCGCCGCATTTATATCGGCCTCGGTCAGGCTTCCCTTTCCCTTGAGGCCTTTGAAAACGCCCTGCAGTTTTTCCGATAATCCCTCAAATGCCATGGACTAATCCTCCAGTTTATCTATAATACTCTTAACTTCTTTCAATTTATCTACTGTTTCGCAAATGACTCTGTCGTAGAATGCTGACTCCGTGGAATCGCTTTTCTCAGTTGCTCTGAGCCCGTCTATCATATGATCCATGATCTCATCTATACGCTCCACAGCTTCGCTGCTCTTCATGAACTTTCCCACAAGCCCAAGCTTGTTCTCATAGCTTATAAGCGATTTTTCAGCATTCTTCAGCGCATCGTGCACTCCCTGCCTGCTTATGGAGAATTCTTCCGCTATCTCTGAAAGCGACAGGTTCTCTTCATGATAGAGAGTCATCACGTCACGCTGACGCTTCGTCAGCAGCTCTCCGTAAAAATCATACAGCAGACTCTGCTTTGTAACTTCATCTATCTTCATCGTCACCACCAACTGACAAGTATTTCTGCTTTACACCGTTATTAAGTATAACGTCTGCGCCATATGCTGTCAAGTACTTTTGCTTGTCAGGATCCTTCAAATCAAAAAAACCATCATTTATTGTCCCTGTCCGTCCTGCTGCCGATCTTCTCACTCACTTTCTCGTTGAACTGCCTGAGCCGGTCGATCTCATACTCAGCCTTTTCCCTGATCTTGAGCTCTATGAAACTTTCAAGATCCTGTCTGAACGAACGTCCCGTCTTGAAAGCGAATATGAACCGCTGCTTTTCCATGAACTGTTCACGCTGCTGCCTCATGAAATCCTTCAGTTCCTCGTATTTCACCACTATCTGTTTTTCTTCTGCGAATCTCTTTATGCTGGCTCCCAGGCTCATCGAATAGCATACATCTATCAGGAAAACACCGAAAAACATACCTATAAAGAATGAAAATGCAAGATGGTGCGAAAGCCATACGACCCAGCCTATCACATACGGGTTTATGACAAAGTAGTAAAAGCATCCCAGGACACCCCAGGCCAGTGTGAATTTAGGACAGATTATCCCCTGTATATTTCCGCGCTCATGGCTGTAATCCCAGAGTTTGACTTTCATTCCCCTGATGAATATCACACCTGCAATATACTCTATCACCGTCATCACGACAGCCATTATCATCAGTATCAGAACAGTATCCACCGCTCTGATCCCCGTCATCGCGATTTTGCTCAGGTACGAAACGAAATACATGCCCCACAGACCAAAACCGTACAGCGGCAGATACGGCCCCGTAAGGAATCCGGGATTTATCCACTTATGCTGAGGATTGCTGTGTGAGAAAAACTTCCTGAAGATAACTTCTATGCCCCATCCGAGACAGCTTCCTATGAAAAAAAGAAATGCGAATACCAGTAGATCACTCATTGCTGCTTCTCCTTCAATATAAAATGATTTTTGTTGAAATCCAGTATACCTTCATCTCTGAGCCGCCCCAGCTCCTTGGACATGGCGCTTCTGTCGACAGACAGAAAATCAGCCATCTGCTGTCTGTTGAAGGGTATGTCGAAAGATGGGCTGCCGCACCTGACAGACTGCTCCGAAAGGTACGCCATCAGCTTGCCG
>CAJJPZ010000229.1 GCA_905193765.1 uncultured Eubacterium sp. | reverse complement strand
GTTGTGGTGATCTCATAAAAACTGCTTGACAGGAGGTCACTTCATAACAGGTGAAAAAATGAGACAGGAAAAAAAGCAGAAAGACAGACCTGCTGTCATACTTGTGCTGTGCTTCTGTCTTATGGCACTGGTTTCCGTATTTGTCGTGAAGGCAAATATAGATAAGGTGAAGAGCAGCATGCAGAGCACAAAGACAGCGGAAGTAGTCAAAAAAAAATCCGTGAACAGTTCGGACAAGTCCGGTTCCGGAGAAAAAAACGTTATCGACAGCAGAGAAAACAGCAGCGCCGGCAACGACAGGACGCCTGATCCGGAATTCACCGTACCCTTGAACGGTGAGATCATCATGAAGCACTCTGCAGATATGCCGGTATACTGGGCAACGCTGGATCAGTATATGACCCACAGCGGGCTGGATATCGCAGCGCCTCAGGGAACGAGCGTCAGCGCATGTTCAGGCGGCACGATAACAAGGATAGAAGAAGATGACCGTTTCGGCATCACTATGGAGATCAACCACGGAGACGGACTCATATCGGTCTACGGTAATCTTTCCGGAGACGATCTTGCAGAGCTGGGAGAGGTGGTCTCCACCGGAGATGATATCGGCAAAACAGGAAAGACTTCTCTTTTCGAATTCGACAGCCCCGATCATCTGCACTTCGAGATGCGCAAAGACGGCGAACCCGTCGATCCCGGTGACTATATCGATTTCTGAAATACGAACTGCGCACTGACCCGTACAGCACGTCAGCAGCGCCTGACCCGCCCCGGACTGCAGCACCGCTCATTCGGGGTCTTTTCATATCCGGATCTGTTACATATCACAGATCCGGCTGTTCTATCCTGACATAGTTTATATTCTTCCCGGTGCCGCGGAACCTGTCCTCGTATTCGGTGGTTGTATACCGGGATGCAAAATCGCTGCTGTGGAGATCCCTCGTCTGTTCAGCGATGTGCAGACCGCACGCATCGATCTCCTCCAGCGTGAAATCATACAGGCCGTCATTGTCGGTCTTCATCTCGATGAATCCGCCCGGCTTCAGCGCATGGCAGTAATCCATCAGGCGATCCCTGTACGTCAGACGCCGCTTGGCATGTCTGGCTTTCGGCCATGGATCGCTGAAATTCAGGTATATCCCGTCGATGCTTCCTTCCCTGAAAAAGTCGGACATGTGATCCACATAGGCCATGATGAACCTGAGATTCGGCATAACGTCAGTGCCGTAGGTTTCACCGGCGGCTTCAGCCGCCTTTTCGAGAGCTCTGAGGATAACCGTATCCTGCCCTTCTATCGCTATATAGTCTTTATCAGGATTGTCCAGGGCTTTCTTTCGTATGAACTGCCCCTTGCCGCAGCCTATCTCCAGCATGAGAGGCCTGCCTGCATGAAAATACTCCTGTACACTTTCCGGTGCAGGAGCTGTTATCATCTGTTCTGAATATTTTTCCAGTCTCTTTTCGAGATCCTTGGGTTTTCTCTGTCTCATATGAAAATTCTCTCTAAAACTATAAGTGCCAGGAAAATAACGAATATCACCGATGCGGCCAGGTCTCTGCTGCAGAGCTTCATACCGTTCATCCTGGTACGTTTGACATTGCCGCCATAGCATCTTGCCTCCATCGCCATGGCAAGTTCCTGTGCTATCCTGAATGCACTGATGAACAGCGGAACAAGGATCGGTATCAGAGCTTTCGCCCTGTTTATGATATTTCCGCTCTCAAAATCCGCGCCCCTCGCCTGCTGTGCTTTCATTATCTTGTCAGTTTCCTCCAGAAGAGTAGGTATGAACCTCAGCGCGATAGTCATCATCATCGCCAGCTCATGGGCTGGAAGTCCGAACCTCCTGAACGGCGACAGCAGCGCCTCGATGCCGTCCGTAAGGCTGATGGGCTTCGTCGTCAGAGTCAGCAGCGATGATCCTATTATGAGCAGTACCAGACGGACTCCCATGAAAACGGCAGTCCTCAGACCTTCCCGTGTTATCTCCAGGAACCACAGCGATACCAGCACCTCGCCCTTTATCATGAACATGTTTATC
Source organism: uncultured Eubacterium sp. (assembly GCA_905193765.1). Lineage (GTDB taxonomy): Bacteria > Bacillota > Clostridia > Peptostreptococcales > Anaerovoracaceae > Lentihominibacter. Next base: position 943 of record CAJJPZ010000229.1, on the reverse strand, counting down.
ACAAACGTGAACAGTATGATCAGAAAGACAGGCTTAAGCCCTCTCAGTATGAAGCTGACAGGGACCTTCGATATAGCAGTCACCGCAACGAGTCCTACGAAGGCCGTTGCAAATCCGATAAAATCCTTAACCACAAAAAGCGCAACAATATAAAGTATCGTTGCAAGTATCTTGACCCGGGGATCGAGTCTGTGTATCCATGAATTACCGGGGTAATATTGTCCAAGGGTAATATCTCTTATCATTTATCTCAAACCTTTTTTCTTCAAAACTTCAGCTATCCCGTCGGCAGCATCTTCCATCGTCAGGAACTCTCCAGGTATCTCCATACCTGCATTCCTGAGTTTTGAAACCAGCTCCATGGAATCCGGCAGCGCAAGTCCCATCTCTCTAAGCTCTTTCTCATGGGAAAAGACTTCCGACGGAGTCCCGTCCATCATCTTCCTGCCGTGATCCATAACTATCACTTTATCCGACATCCTGGCGATATCATTCATATTATGCGATACCAGGAAGATTATATTTTTCTCACGTCTGTGTATGGTCTCCACCATCTCCAGTATATCATTGTGCGCTCTTGGGTTCAGACCTGCTGTTGGCTCATCCAGTATCAGGACCTCCGGCTTCATGGCTATTACTCCCGCGATAGCCACACGACGTTTCTGTCCACCTGACAGATCGAAAGGCGAAACGTTCTTCACAGCGTCGTAATCCAGACCAACGAGTTCTACTGCTTCTCTGACACGCTGGTCGATCTCATCTGCCGGCAGTCCCAGATTCGATGGTCCGAATGCAATGTCCTTTGCAACGGTCTCCTCGAAGAGCTGATACTCCGGATACTGGAATACGAGCCCTATCCTGCGTCTGATGTCACGCATCACGACTCCGTCAGCTGTGATATCCACGCCTCCTGCGATGATCTGTCCCGACTTGGGTTTCAGCA
>CAJJPZ010000228.1 GCA_905193765.1 uncultured Eubacterium sp. | reverse complement strand
TCCGACAGGAATGAAAGAGGACCTCCCAGGAATGCCACTTTGCCCTTTATCGTATGTCCGCAGGCCAGTCCGCTTATCGTCTGGTTTACTACGGCCTGGAATATGGATGCAGCCAGATCCTCCACAGGAGCGCCTTCGTTTATCAGCGGCTGTATGTCTGTCTTGGCAAACACGCCGCATCTTGCTGCTATAGGATATATCATCGTATGTTTCTTCGCAGCTTCATTGAGTCCTGCCGCGTCAGTATTCAGCAGTACAGCCATCTGATCTATGAACGCACCTGTACCGCCTGCACATGTACCATTCATCCTCTGCTCTATAGTCTGACCGTAGAAAGTTATCTTGGCATCTTCTCCGCCCAGCTCAATGGCGACATCGGTCTCAGGTATCAGAGCCTCTACTGCCGCACTGCACGTGACCACTTCCTGTTCGAAAGGGATATCCAGAAGGTTGGACAGTGACAGTCCGCCTGACCCTGTTATAACAGTCCTCAGCTTGACATCGCCGATCTCATTGTACATTTTCCTGAGTTCCTGTACGACGGTCTCGAAAACATTGGACATATGTCTTTCATACCTGCTGTATACTATCTTGCTGTCATCATCCAGCAGAACAAGTTTTACAGTAGTTGAGCCGACATCTATTCCTAATCTCATATAATAATTACCTCTCTGTTTATAAAGATTTCATCTGAATTATTCTAAGTTTCTGCATATATGGCATGTCTCACGCTTTATATATATATGTAAGAAATTGTTCTTTATATAATATAGAGTATATTGTATAATAAGATCATGAAAAGTTCAATCACAAAAAAACAATTTTATACGATATACCATAAATTGGATAAAGTTTCCCCCATCGATGGTGACTGCGGACTACTTTGCGGTGCTTCATGCTGCAAATGTACCGACGAAGATATGGGCATATATCTCCTGCCGGGAGAAGAAAAACTGTTTTCGAGAAACGAGGAATGGCTGCACTGGGGATGGCTCAGTGCGGAGGAATATGAATTTCCCGACAGCTGGCACGGCAAGGTGTTTTTTCTTGAATGCAGAGCAAACGGAAACTGCCCCAGAGAAAAACGTCCTTTACAGTGCCGGACATTCCCTCTCACGCCCCATATCGACGAATATGGCGATCTTTATCTGATATATCAAAAAGGACAACTGCCTTACAGCTGCCCTCTTATTTCTGAAAGGATCCCTTTAAACAGGGATTTTATCGAAGCGACTTACGAAGCATGGCAGACGCTCATGCAGGAGCCGCTTATTTATGATCTCATCATGCTCGATTCCGAGATCAGGATCGAAGACAACGAGGATATAGATATCGTATATCCTCTGTGATCCGCATCAGTATGTATTCTCTTCGATTATATCCAGTCTCCTTATCTCCACTCTGTATATGTGTCTCAGTACTATCAGGAAGTATACTGTACCCAGTATCTCTGCCAGCGGGAACGAATACCATACAAGTTCCAGCCCGGCTATCCGCGAGAATATCCACGCCATAGGCAGCACACCTACGATCTGTCTTATGAGCGCTCCCCACAGACTGTAGAATCCATGCCCCATAGACTGGAATATAGATGATGTCATGATACCGAAAGACGCAGGCAGGAAGCATATGCTTATGATCCTGAGTGCCGGTATACCGATGTCGTACATGTCCTGACTGCCCTGAGAGTTGAATGCACTCAGGAACTGTTCAGGGAAGATCTGGAACAGTATGAGCCCGAATGCCATGATGCAGAATGCGATAGTGAATCCCTTTTTGTATGTACTCATCAGACGCTTCCTGTTCCTGGCTCCGTAATTATATCCCATGATAGGCAGCACACCCTGATTCAGACCGAATACCGGCATGAATATGAAGGACTGCAGCCTGCCGTAAACACCGAGGACTGCTACTGCTGTTTCATTGATGCCTCCAAGAATCAGATTCATACCGAACTGCATTATCGACGCTATGGACTGCATCAGTATAGCCGGTGCACCTACGGCATATATATCCTTTATTATACGTCCCTGCATCTTCCATCCGCGCAGTTTTACCTTGACTATATGATTGCCCCTGAACAGGACTATCTGCCCCAGACACATGGAAACAAACTGACCGAATACCGTTGCAACTGCAGCGCCTGTAACGCCCATTTCAGGGAAAGGCCCTGCTCCGAAGATAAGTATAGGATCGAATGCTATATTGACTGCCGCACCTACGATACTGCACATCATCGGCATCTTCATATTGCCTGTTGCCTGCAGTATTTTCTCTGTTGTTATCTGGATTATCGAGAACAGCGACAGGATCGTTATGATCATCATATATACAGTCCCGTTCTCAACTATATACGGTGTATCCGACATCAGCTTCATGAACGGAGCCGACAGGAAAATACCTATGAGTGCGAAAAACGCCCAGCTGAAGAATGCCAGCCTGTACCCGTGGCTTGCTGCAAAATTAGCCTCATCGACACGTCCCGCGCCGAGTCTCCTGGATATCAGCGAGTTGATTCCCACGCCTGTACCCACACTTACCGAGATGAGCAGCATCTGTACCGGGAAAATATATGTCACGGCAGCCAGAGCCTGTTCACTCAGAAGCGATACGAAGAAACTGTCCACTACATTGTAGAACGCCTGTATGAACATCGACAGTATCGCAGGCCACGACATGCTCACTATCAGCCTGCCTACCGGCATCTGTCCCATCTTATCAGCTTCATTCACTGTCTTTCGTCTGTCCGCTGTGATCTCATCCTTTGCTTTCAGCGAATCATCTTGTCTTGTCATAATAACTACCCTTTTTAACCTTGATACTTAATAATACCTTTTGCACTTTTCCATATCAACAAAAATTTGCCTAATGATATTAGGCAAATTTCTGTTTCTGATATGCTCTTGTATATATTAGCATCTCCGATGGATAAAATCAATATGCAACATTAAATCTTTTTTCGAATGCTGCCTTGAGCTCTTCTCTGAAGTCAG
>CAJJPZ010000227.1 GCA_905193765.1 uncultured Eubacterium sp. | reverse complement strand
TCAGATGAGCTGCAGCTGTGGATTTGCCGCTGCCTATCCCTCCGGTAAGACCGATGATCTTCATTGATTGTTCTCCGTTCTCTTTCTGTGATGTTATGTTATCCATCTTAACACATCATCAGTTATATCACAACGGAAAAACTGCATCAGCCCGCTTTTCGTTCCACTCTGAGCTTGTCAGCTATGATGGCAATGAATTCACTGTTCGTCGGCTTGCCCTTGTCGTTCTGCACCGTATATCCGAACAGTGTGTCTATGGTTTCAAGCTTGCCGCGATTCCATGCCACCTCTATGGCATGTCTTATGGCACGCTCCACACGGCTGGGAGTCGTGTTGTTCATCTGTGCGATCGCAGGATAGAGTTCTTTCGTGACTCCGCCCAGCAGGCTGATATCTTCCACGACCATGCAAATAGCTTCCCTGAGATAATGATAACCTTTGATATGTGCAGGCACTCCCACTTCATGTATTATATTTGTTATTTCTATTTCAAGTTCTTCTCTGTTCCTGTCTTCCCTGCCGGCCATTATAGCTCTGGCATACTGCATTTTGGTCCCTCCGCCTTCGTCGGTGCCTGCCAGCTGGTGTATCCTTTTCATCAGGATATTTAGGTTGAACGGCTTGACTATGTAATATTCCGCTCCCAGGCTTATCGCCTTCTGTGTTATAGCTTCCTGACCTACGGCAGACAGGACTATGGTCCGGGGATATTTTTCAAGATCCATGTTGTTTATCATCTCCAGAACGCCCAGCCCGTCAAGGTGTGGCATGACCATATCCAGTATAAGGATATCCGGATCCGACTTCTTTATGTTCTCTACAGCTTTTATCCCGTCATGAGAAACGAATGCTATATCGATATCTTCTTTTTTCTCAAAAAAGTCACTCAGGATCTCGCAAAACTCTTTATTGTCATCTGCAATACCGACTTTAATCTTCTTCATATCTGTACCTCTGTTATCATAAAAAATACCTTTAACTTAATTTTAAAATAAATACGACTATTATCAACAACAGTATTGCCACATTTTGCCTTATTTTTCGACAATATCCGACTCCTGGAGCATCCATTCTATATAAATGCCATACCCCTGAGCAGGGTCGCTGACAAAAACATGTGTCACAGCTCCTATTATCCTGTCATTCTGGATTATGGGACTGCCGCTCATGCCCTGTACTATCCCGCCGCTTTCCTCCAGAAGTTCCTTATCAGTTACTCTGATCACCATGCCTTTATCTGCCGGTTTCTTCTGTTTTTCCACCTTAACGATCTCTATTTCGAATCTGCGTACTTCGTTGGATTCAAGTGTAGACAGTATATATGCTTTTCCTGTACACACCTGATCGCGTGTTCCTATAGCCAGTGGTTTGCTGTATAAAGGATTCTCCACAGGATGATACGCAGTACCGAATACGCCGAAGCCGCTGTTTTTATCCAGATTTCCCAGCGGCTGGCTGGCATGATAGAACAGTCCTTTGATCTCTCCGGGCTCGCCGCTCCTGCCTTCCTCTATCTCCTGAACTTGGGATTCCAGCAGAAGTCCCTCTTCCACCGGAAGCACCGAACCGGTCTCAGGATCCGTTATACCGTGCCCCAGCGCACCGAAAGTGGAATCTGACGGATCATAATAGGTGAGTGTACCTATTCCGGCCGTCTTGTCCTTGACCCATACTCCCAGCTTATACAGTCCATCCTCAGCCGAAACCACCGGAGAAACAGTTATATCGACGATCCTGCCGTTACGTCTTACCTTAAGTCTGACTGTATCGTGGACCTGATTCACTATAGTCTGCACTTCATCTGCCTTCGATACATCCTGACCGTTGACCTGCACGATGGAATCTCCTATCTGAAGCCCCGCCAGAAGCCCCGGATTCACCTTTTCACCGTCGCTGCAGGCTATCTCCTCAAGGCCTACCACAAGCACGCCTCTGACATCCATTTTGACGCCTACAGACTGCCCTCCGGGAACCAGCACTTTCTCTGCAACTACCGGGACAGCAGCTGTATTCTCATCCTGTGGGACAAAATGTCCCACGATAGCAATAGCAAACAGAAGTCCGCATAGTATCAGCGTACTTTTTATAAAAAACTTCCTCATCAGGCCCTCCGGGTATCAAATGTCAAAGTTCTCCAGAAACTCTCCCAGATCATCCTTTGTCTCGATATAAACACCCTCGCTGAACATTTTCTGGTCTGTTTCTGAAAGCAGCTCATAAGGTATCGATGTTATCAGATAGAGTTCCTTACTGCCTGTATCATCACACAGAAAAACCTTGACGACTCCATTGATTTCTTTTACTAGATATGATCCATACTGCTTTTCTGTGCCTGTCTCTGTACTTCTGTCATCACTCGCTTTACTGCTTGCAGCTGTTTCTATATCGCTATCATCTTTGCGGCTGTTCGATTCAGCTTCAACCTTGCTGTCGACTGCTTTTACCGATCCGTCATCTGCAGGTTCTCTCATATTCAGCCACAGACCAAATGCCATGACCAGTAGCCCCAGTGATACCAGTATCACCCTGTCTTTTAATTTTTTTCTTCTTGTATCTCTGAACATGTCTTCTCACCTCAAATGTATTATTGTCACTTTTCCCTGCATTATACATTCCGGCTGTATATCATCCTTCTTCTTATCTTTCGATTTCTATAAAAAAGACCTGAGCCGGACATTGTCCGTCAGATCTTTTATTTGTACATTATTTCACTATATGATTTTTATTTCAGTCCGAATTCAACGAGTTTGTTGAAAAGCTGTCTCCTGGATATTGACAGGATCTCTGCTACTTTGTTCATGTCCTTCGGATATCGCTCAAGGAGTCCTTCGATATATACCTTCTCAGCCTTACTGCGATAATCCTTGAGGGATTCAGTATAATCAGTCTCGAAAAGATAAGGCTTGTCGCTTACTGTCCTGCCGCTGATTATCTCTGACGGCAGGTATTCTTCCTTGATGACCTCTCTGTCAGACAGGACCAGAAGCCTTTCGATTACGTTTTTGAGTTCCCTGACATTTCCGGGATAATCATAATCCTCC
>CAJJPZ010000226.1 GCA_905193765.1 uncultured Eubacterium sp. | reverse complement strand
GTATTTTACAACTATGATCTTTCTGTTGAATCTCTGTATATATGGCAGTGCCTCTATCAGCACCTCCGCTTTTTCCAAATATTTATGATTTATCAATTTCAAGTCTCCTTGTCTGCTGTATCATCCGCTGGCTGTATCAGCTCCTGTAGTCGCCGTTTATCTTTACATAATCATACGTCAGATCGCATCCCCATGCAACCGCACAGGCGCTTCCCTGATTCATCTCCACTCCGATGGTTATCTCTTCCTCCGAAAGTATCTCAGAAGCCTTCTCCTCGCTGAAGATCTCATGTCTTGAGCCTTTGCATACCAGCACGCTTCCCTTTGAGGATCCCATCGTCACATCTATATTTTCGGTGCTGAAATCGCCCTCGGTATAGCCTATGGCACACAGAACTCTTCCCCAGTTCGCATCCTGCCCGAACATTGCCGCCTTGAAAAGATCCGAAGCTATGACCGACTTGCTCACAGCTCTTGCCGTCTTCTCATCAGGTGCTCCCGACACCTTGCATTCTATGAGCTTCGTGGCGCCTTCCCCGTCTCTTGCCATCCTTTTCGCAAGATAAACAGTTACTCTGGAAAGAGCTTCGCAGAACAGCTCGAAGGATCCGCCCTCTGCATCTATGCATGTGTTCTCAGCAAGCCCGTTGGCCAGCAGTATCACTGTATCGTTGGTGGACGTATCGCCGTCCACGCATATCTGGTTGAAACTGCTCACGACATCAGAGGACAGCGCTTTCTGCAGCATCTCCGGCGAAATGCTGACGTCTGTTGTTATGAAGGACAGCATAGTGGCCATGTTGGGATTGATCATCCCGCTGCCCTTTGCGATCCCGCCTATATGGCAGAGCTTCCCGTCCAGCTCGAATTCCACGGCTGTGGATTTTGATACGGTATCAGTGGTCATTATAGCTTCCGCCGCATCCGCAGATCCGTCATAGCTGAGTTTTTCTATCAGTACAGGTATACCTTTCTCGAATGGTGCTATATCGAGAGCCTGTCCTATCACGCCTGTCGAGCATACGGTTATATCTTCAGGCATGAGTTCCAGCGCCTCTGCCGCCAGCTCACATGTCTTCTCTGCGATCTCTATTCCGCCCGGAGCGCATGTGTTGGCGTTGCCGCTGTTGCAGATCACTGCCTGTGCCATTCCGTCGCTGATATGCTTTCTTGTGACGTCTATCGGTGCTCCCTTGACTTTGTTAGTCGTATAAACTGCCGCCGCGCTGCACATCTCGTCACTGACGATCATCATCAGGTCCTTCACGCCCTGAGATTTTATGCCGCTGGCGTACCCTCCGGCTCTGAATCCCGACGCGCAGCACACACCGCCTTCTGTATATCTGATCTTATCTTCATTTACTGTCATCTAAATCAGTCCTTTCGTTTCATCTATTCCTAGCATTATGTTCATGTTCTGGACAGCAGCTCCGGATGCGCCCTTGCCGAGATTGTCATATACAGCCACCAGAAGGATATTCTCGTCATTGCCTTCCACTGCGATCTCGACCCTGTTGCTGGACGCCATTCTGTCTGCAGCGATGAAACCGTTTTCATCGATACTGTCCACGACAGATACGAAGTTCTGTCCCGCATATGCCTTGCCGAGCGCAGCTTCCACTGCAGCCTTCGGCCCCTTTTCTCTCAGTATATCATTCAGCTCTGCGTCATCCGATGCGCTGACAGCTGTTCCCTTCAGCGGAACAGTCACTTCCATGCCCTTGAAGTAGTCTGCCACCACCGGCATGAATGCCGGAGCCGAACTCATACCCGTTACCTTCACTATTTCCGGGAGATGTTTGTGATGCTGTGCGATGCCGTACTGTCTCGGGCTCCTGCTGACATTTCCCGCCTCATAATCTGCGATCATTTTCTTTCCGCCGCCGCTGTATCCCGTCAGGGAAAATGCAGCAAACGGATAGTCCGCCGATACGATCCCGCTTCTTATCAGCGGCATCGTAAGCAGTATCACGCCGGATGCATGACATCCCGGAACAGCAACACGGTTGCTTGTCCTTATCTTCTCGCGCTGCTCTGCAGATATCTCCGGCATGCCGTATACCCATTCAGGATCTGTCCTGTGGGCTGTGGATGTGTCCAGTATCCTGCACTCCTTCGGTGCAGCAGCAGCTATCTCCCTTGCTGCTGCATCCGGAAGACATAAAAAAGAGAGATCGGCCTGTTTTATCATCTTAAGCCGTTCGTCCAGATCTTTGCGTTTGCTTTCCTCGATCGCAAGGACCTGCACATCGTCTCTCTTTTCAAAGTATTTATGTATTTTAAGGCCTGTAGTGCCTTCTGCGCCGTCAATGAAAATTTTATATGTCATGATCTTCCTCCATTATGTATGTATCAGAATCTTTATTCACGCATTCGTATATTTATTCAGAATAGAAATATAATACACTAATGTGTCTGTAATTGCAATATTTTTTTGCTAAAACCCCTGTAAATTCACATGATTTTCACATTAAGCTTGCATATACCTGCATCATCCCAGCTTTCTTATTTCCTTCTGCAGGCGGTCCAGTATCTTCTTCTCGAGCCTGGAAATATACGATTGTGATATACCCATCCTGTCAGCCACTTCCTTCTGGGTCAGCTCCTTGCGGCCTGACAGCCCGAACCTCATCTCGACTATCTCCTTTTCCCTTACCGTCAGTTTACCCATGGCGTGCCCCAGCAGCTTCCTGTTCACCTCTTCTTCCAGATGCCCGTAGACTTCATCTGTCTCGGTCCCCAGTATGTCCGAAAGCAGCAGTTCGTTCCCGTCCCAGTCCACGTTGAGAGGCTCGTCGAATGAGACTTCTCCCTTTGTCCTGCTGGTCCTCCGCAGATACATCAGGATCTCATTTTCTATGCATCTTGATGCATATGTAGCCAGCTTGATCTTTTTTTCTGTCTTGAAGGTGTTCACTGCCTTTATCAGGCCGATGGTCCCGATGGATATAAGGTCCTCCACATTGATACCGGCGTTCTCGAATTTTCGTGCGATATATACCACAAGCCTGAGATTATGCTCTATCAGCAGGTCCCTGTCAGCTTTGCT
>CAJJPZ010000225.1 GCA_905193765.1 uncultured Eubacterium sp. | reverse complement strand
TGCTGTTCACCTCATCTGAATGTCTGTCAACTAGTATAATTTATTTATCACGTCTTCGTCTATCTTGAAGGTATGCTCCTCTGCCGGGAATGTCCCCGCCTGCACTTCTTCTATATACGCCCTGAAACCGGCTTTCATCACACTGCCCGCATCTGCAAAGTGTTTCACGAATTTAGGCTTGAGATCCGAGAACAGTGCCAGCATGTCCTGATATACCAGTACCTGTCCGTCGCATCCTGCGCCTGCGCCTATACCTATGGTCGGTATGGTCAGTTTCTGTGATATCATTTCAGCAAGCTTTGCAGGCACGCATTCCAGCACTACTGCGAAAGCCCCTGCTTCTTCAACGGCTTTTGCCTCTTCTATCAGCTTTCTGGCGGCTTCTTCTGATTTTCCCTGTACCTTGAATCCACCCATGGCGTTGACCGACTGTGGAGTCAGGCCTATATGCGCTACCACCGGGATCGATGCATCCGTTATGGCTTTTATCTGTGGACATACCACTCTGCCGCCCTCCAGCTTGACTGCATGGCATCTGCCCTGCTGCATCAGTCTGCCGGCATTGACAACTGCATCATATACAGATGTCTGATATGACATGAACGGCATGTCTGCCACTACCATAGCGTTTTTCGTACCTCTCGACACTGCTGCTGTATGATGTATCATATCCTCCATGGTCACTGAGACCGTATCTTCATACCCCAGCATAACCATTCCCAGGGAATCTCCCACCAGTATCATATCGATACCCGCTTCATCCATCAGCTTCGCGGTAGAATAATCATAGGCTGTCAGCATCGTGATCTTTTCTCCGTTTTCTTTCTGCTTCCTTACTGTGGACACTGTGTTTTTCATTTCTGTAACTCCTTTTTCAGTTCTTCATAGTCTCTGTCGGGATGTTTTCTTTCTGCGATCGTCACAAGATTTTCTGATAATATCCTGTAAAGCTCACGTATGTCTCCCTCCAGCACTCCAAGATGCTTCTTTACTGTTTCACAGTCGCCTCTCTCAACAGGTCCCGTCAGTGCATCCTCCACACCTCTTGCGGCTATCGCATCGGCGTTGCCGCTTATCAGCGGCGCCAGCGCTTTTCCTGCTGCCTCGTGAGAAAATCCGCACTGTTCGAGCATGCGGGATCCTATATCTGCAAGTGCAGCCATATGGTTGCTGACCATGACTGCCGCACAGTGATACAATGACTTACGGTTCCCGTCTATGACCTCTACGTCATTGCCCATGCCCTCGAAGACCTTTCTGACAACATCCAGGTTCTTCTCACTTCCTTCGACTGAAAAAACAGCATTTCTGAGTTTTTTATATGAATGGTATCTGTCACTGACCGCATATAAGGGATGTACTGAATATGCACATGCGCCTTTATCCTCTGCATCAAAAAAAACGGTCGATGATATCGAACCGCTGCAATGACATATATTCTTATCTTTTATTGGCATATCACGAAGCCGATCCCACACGCCGGAGATCGCTCCATCCGGCACTGTGATGAAAAGGGTATCGCTGTCAGCTGTAATAGCGCCCAGATCTTCATAATGATCCGTTCCTGTGAATTCTGCCGCTTCCCGGGCAGATCTGCTGTTTCTACTGTAATAACCTGTTACGGTAACTCCGCCTTCGGCGAGATACCTGCCCAGAGAAAATCCTACTTTCCCTGCGCCTATGAAGCCTGCTCTCATACTCATCACCTCCATGTAATGCAGTCATGACTGCATGATACAGTGACAGTATACGACAGCTCCGTCCGTTTCCAGTACTGCTCTCAGTCCAAAGATGCAGTCCGGACTCCAATAAAAAAAATATATCTGTGTGGTACAGCTTTGGTTCCAAATGCCATCCACAGATAAATATATCACTAACACGAAGGTTTGTACAGCAAAACTTTTAAAGCTTTTTCAATACTATTCTGTACGAGCCTTCAGTTTCTTCGAATGACGCTGAATATCCATGTTTCGAAGAAAATCTTTTTATGTTTTCCACTGCAGTTTTATTATCCACGAGCACGATCAATTCATCATGATTCCCAGACATTGCTTTCTTTGTTTTTATCACGGGTTCAGGACAAGCGCATCCTCTTGCATCTATTGTTATTGTCATTTTTTCTCCTTTTCACACTGAAATATCATGGTAGATATATACCACACATGTATGTGATATATATCTACCATCGTTCTAACTTACTATTATGCTGTACTCACCCGGTCCATCCGCCCAGCCGATCAGCTTCATATTATCTTCTCCTGCTTCATGTACCATCATTATACCTTCTTTCTCCGGAACAGAAATCAGAAGTCCGCCTGCAGTCTGAGGATCATACATTATATCTTCAAATGCAACGGGCACCTTACCATCTACTTTTACTGCATCCTCCAGATATTCTCTGTTTCTGTATGCACCCGCAGGTATTATTCCCGACTCTGCCATGGAGACTGCTTCTCTCAGCAGCGGAAGTTCCTTATGATCTATATGCAAAGTCACCCCGCTTCCATGTGCCATCTCGAAAGCATGTCCCATAAGTCCGAAGCCTGTAACATCAGTACAGCTGTTCACATTGAAAGACTTCATTATGTTCGCTGCATACCGGTTGAGTGTAGTCATAGACGATATGAGCTCATTATATGACTGTTCTTCGATCAGATCAGCTTTTGCGGCAGTCGTCAGTATACCGGTACCCAGTGCTTTTGTAAGGATCAGTACATCTCCCGGTTTCGTGTCATTGTTCCTGATTACTTTATCAGGTGATGTGAATCCTGTGACAGACAGTCCGTATTTAGGTTCACTGTCCTGTATCGTGTGTCCTCCTGTTATCAGCGCATCTGCTTCCATAACCTTTTCATATCCGCCCTGAAGTATTGCCTGTATATATTGTTTTGGCATATCCTCAGGGAAACAGAATATGTTCAGAGCCAGCCTGGGTTCTCCTCCCATTGCATATACATCGCTTAGTGAATTTACTGCAGCTATCCTGCCATATTCATAAGGATCATCCACCACAGGCGGAAAAATATCGACCGTCTGTATCAGGGCTGTGTTGTCATCCAGTCTGTATACAGAAGC
>CAJJPZ010000224.1 GCA_905193765.1 uncultured Eubacterium sp. | reverse complement strand
CAGATGCTATGGTAAAGGCTGCAAACGTATACCTCATCGGTAAGGAATTCGTAGGTGGCGGACTGGTAACTGTAATGGTCAGAGGAGACGTTGGTGCTGTAAAGGCTGCTACAGATGCAGGTGCAGCTGCTGCTCAGAGAGTTGGAGAACTGCTGTCTGTACACGTGATCCCTCGTCCACATGTAGAAGTAGAGGATATTCTGCCGCAGAAAGGAAACAAATAAGCGGAACGGATATCAGACTATCAGATCAGTTTATGAGAGGTGGATATGATTAATATCCACCTCTCATACTATAATGTATGACGGTATTATTCAGAGATTTAAAAAGAGGGTCGCTTATGAAAAATTTTAATATCAGCACAAATGTATATTTTGGAGAAAATTCCATGGAGATCCTGGATACGATCAGGGACAAGCATGTGTTGATCGTATGTGACAGCTTCATGGAATCATCCGGGATCGTTGATAAAGTGAAGAAGCATCTGGGAGCATGCAAAGTCGATGTGTTCAGCAAAGTAGTGCCGGATCCGCCTGTTGAGATCGTTTCGGAGGGGATCAGGTGCCTGCAGAGCTGCAGGGCTGACGTGATGATCGCAGTAGGCGGAGGCTCTTCCATCGATGCTGCTAAGGCGATCCGTGAGCTTTCCAGCCAACTGAACATCGCATATATCAATGAGTGTTATGCAATTCCTACCACCAGTGGAACAGGCTCGGAGGTGACGCGTTTTTCAGTTATCACCAATGCACATGAGGGAGTCAAGTATCCGCTGGTCAACGATTCTCTGCAGCCTATGGTAGCCATTCTCGATCCGGAACTGGTCGAGAGTGTACCCCCTGCAATAACAGCAGACACCGGCATGGATGCGCTGACACATGCATTGGAAGCGTATGTTTCAACAGAGGCTAACGACTTTACTGATGCACTGGCAGAAAAAGCGGTGACACTTCTGATTAAGTTCCTGCCATTGACTTATGCACATGGAAATGACCTAGTCGCACGGGAAAAAGTACACAATGCATCCTGTCTGGCAGGTATGGCATTTAATAGAGTGGGTCTTGGAGTATGCCATAGTATTGCACACACCATCGGCGGAAAGTTTCACCTTTCTCATGGAAGAAGCAATGCTATTGTGCTGCCGCATGTGATCGGATACAATGCACATCTGGACGGACCGGAGGAAACTGTCTGTGCAAGAAAATATCAGAGAATAGCAAAGCTGATCGGTCTTCCTTACAGCAATGTATCTCTGGCGGTGGGAAGTCTTATCCGCAAGATCCGTGAAATGGAGAAACTCTTCGGTATTCCGGAAAACCTGAAAAAAGCCGGGATCGATCAGGAATGCATTCTGGATCACAAGGATGAAATGATCCGGGATGCACTGGCAGACACATGCACCAAAACAAATCCGAGAGCAGTTGGAGCAGCCGATATCGAAACCATTCTGAAGAAGGTGGGTCCTCTTTAAAAATTTTATATAAAGCAAATTCAAAAGAACCTTTTCCGGCGGATTCATGGAATATCCGGCGGAGGGGGTTCTTTTACTCTATGATCGTATCTTTGATACCTGATCGACAAAGAAAATCTGAGGTTATCTGTATTATTCAGGCAGGTATTTACTGCAAAACGATACTGATAATGATAGAGATTGACAGCCGGTGTTATGGGAAATATAATGAAAAGTGGACGTTTTAAGCATATGGGACTGGATCATATACAGTCTGGTACATAATAATAGAAAATAAAGTGGATGATACGGACATGAGTCTGAAAAGGAGAGATAAAGCTATGGAAAGAAAAACAGCATGGAAGAAATACGACGACAGATACAAAGAGCAGATATTCGATTTCTGCGAAGGATACAAGGCCTTCATAACCGAGTGCAAGACAGAACGCGAGTGCACTGCAGCGATAAGGACTCGTGCCGAAGAACTGGGATATGAGGATCTCGATGTCCTCATCCGTGAAGGCAGGAAACTGCAGCCGGGAGACAAGGTGTATGCAGTGAACATGGATAAGATGATCGCACTTTTCCATATCGGAAAGGATCTGTTCGAGGGAGGTATGAACATACTGGGAGCTCACATAGATTCACCGAGACTGGATCTGAAGCAGAACCCTCTTTACGAGAGCGATGGACTGGCTATGCTGGAGACACATTACTACGGCGGTGTGAAAAAATATCAGTGGGTAGCAAGACCTCTGGCTCTCCATGGAGTGGTGGCGAAGACTGACGGCACTTCGGTGAACGTGACTATAGGAGAAGATACGGATGACCCGGTGACAGGCGTGTCGGATCTGCTGATACATCTTTCAGCGGACCAGATGAACAAGAAGGGCGTTAAAGTCGTGGAAGGGGAAGACCTGAACCTGCTGATAGGCAGCATACCGCTGGAAGGCGAGGAGAAAGAGGCTGTGAAGAAGACAGTCCTGGGCATACTGAAAGATAAATACGGCATGGAAGAGGCTGATTTCCAGTCCGCCGAATTCGAAGCAGTGCCTGCAGGACCTGCCAGGGACTACGGCCTTGACAGGAGCATGATACTGGGATACGGACACGATGACAGAGTGTGTGCTTATCCGTCTGCAGAAGCTATATTTGCAGTACAGGACCCCGACAGGACTTGCGTATGCCTGCTGGTGGACAAAGAGGAGATCGGCAGTGTGGGAGCTACCGGGATGCATTCGAAATTCTTTGAAAATACAGTTGCAGAGATCATGAATTGTGCCGGGTGCTACAGTGAGCTGGCTCTGAGAAGAACTATGAGCCGTTCGAGAGTGCTGTCATCAGATGTGAGCGCAGCTTTCGATCCGAACTACCCGTCTGTTATGGAGAAGAACAATTGCGCATACTTCGGCAAGGGTATAACTTTCAACAAATATACAGGTTCAAGGGGCAAATCAGGTTCAAATGACGCCAACCCTGAGTATATAGCAAAACTCAGGAAGATCCTTGAAGACAGAGATATATGTTATCAGACAGCCGAGCTGGGCAAGGTGGATCAGGGCGGTGGTGGTACCATCGCATATATACTGGCCAACTACGGCATGGAGGTCATAGACAGCGGTGTGGCAGTCCAGAATATGCATGCACCATATGAGGTGGCAAGCAAGGTGGATATATACGAAGCAAAACTGGCTTATGAAGCATTCCTGATGGAGATGAAGTGATATGACAGTTTCATACAGCAATATAAACGGCATACCAATGA
>CAJJPZ010000223.1 GCA_905193765.1 uncultured Eubacterium sp. | reverse complement strand
TTGCCGCGGGTCGTCCGCTGTGAAAGATATCCCAGCTTCGATGTCAGTGTCCTGTTCTTCGATGCCACCACGTAAGTAAGGTTGCGTATCAGCCGTGTATGATACGGACATGTAGTCTCACAGGTCATGAAGACTCTGTTTATGTCCATCATCATCACAGTACAGCTGCTGGCAGCCGTGGCATTTATCGTGACAGGCTCGCGTCCAAGCATCGCATATACCTCTCCGAACAGCTCCCCTGCAGTTATGTCCGACAGTATACTGTTGTTTCCCCAGTAATCCTCCCGTTCTATATATACCGAGCCTTCCAGCACCATCGCCACCCTTGTTATCACATCTCCGGCGATGTATATGGATTCCCCCCTCCTGAACACGCGTTTTGTGGCGGAGAGACACTTCAGCATCGATACGATCTCATATTCATCCATTCCCGAAAAAAGCTTTGACTTTTTCAGGATCTCTATATATTTTTTCATTTTTCACCGTTTCCGTTGTAAAAACCACATACTTATTTTTTTCATTATATTAAAATCCAGTTACAAAATCAAGGAGGATGATCATATGAGACGTAAAGACAGAGAAATGGATAGGAATTTTGCACTGGCGGTCACAGATAAATGCGAGTATGCGACCCTTGGGATGACGACCCCTGACGGAGCGCCGTACTGCATCCCCGTTACTATAGTGCGCATAGACGACAGTATTTATTTCCACACTGCAAAGGAGGGTCTGAAAATAGACAGTCTCAGAAAGCATCCGGCTGTCTGCCTGTCCTGTGTAGGTGATACGAAGCGTGCCACAGACAGATTCACTACAGAATTCGAATCTGCTGTAATAAACGGCACAGCCGTCGAAGTCACTGACGATGAAGAAAAGATAACGGCACTCAGAGGTATATGCCAGAGACATACGCCTTCGAACATGCCTGATTTCGACAACGCCATAGAGCGCAGCCTGCCAAGAACGGGGGTGTGGAAAATAAATATAGAAAGCAGCACAGGCAAGCGCAAAAAATTCGACAAAGACGGCAATGAAATGAAATACGGCAGGATGGAATAGAATCCTCTCTCCGGAAACGATATCCGGAAATATGATATATAAAAGGAGTATACGACTATGATAAGAAAGATAATAAATATAGATGAGTCAAAATGCAACGGCTGCGGACTTTGTGCCGAAGCCTGCCACGAAGGAGCTATAGGCATGGTGGACGGAAAAGCGAAACTGCTGCGTGACGATTACTGTGATGGTCTGGGAGACTGTCTTCCTGTCTGTCCTACAGACGCTATCACATTTGTGGAGAGAGAAGCCGCAGAATATGACAGAGCTGCCGTCGAAGCAAACATGGCTGCTGCAGACAAAGCCCCTGCAGGCGGATGTCCCGGAAGTGCGGCAAGGACCATCCTCCATGATGGCTGCCCGGGAAGCGCAACTAAAAAAGCAGCTCATACAAATAATGACTCCGGCAGTACGCCCGGTATCCCGAGCCATCTGAGCCAGTGGCCTGTACAGATAAAGCTGGCGCCGCTGAACGCTCCGTACTTCGATGGAGCTGATCTGCTCATCGCAGCAGACTGCAGCGCCTTTGCATACGGCAACTTTCACAGAGATTTCATCAAGGACAGGATCGTTCTCATCGGATGCCCTAAACTGGACTCCGTGGACTACTCTGAAAAACTCACTGCCATCCTGCAGTCCAACGACATCAGAAGCGTCACAGTAACAAGGATGGAAGTGCCATGCTGCGGTGGTATACAGTCTGCTGCAGAAGCAGCTGCCGCTGCCAGCGGGAAAGACATCCCTGTAAACGTAGTCACCATAGGCATCGACGGGAGCATCAGATAAAACCTGCTATGCTGTAAATCATATGCAGGACTACAAAAAAGGAGCAGCCGTATCTGCATTTTTACTTACAGATACGGCTGCTTCAACAGATTGGTTAAATATTATCATGTCAAAAGAATTTGTTTAACGGAGGTTTTTCTTAATGAGGACTTCTTTCTCAGTAAAGCTTGGCAAAAATATCTGCTATATCACTTTCTGACAGAGGCACATAGTTATTTGAAAGAAGTCTCTGCTGATTATCTATTGTAGACTTTGCGAATACACCGATCTGATCTTCAGTCATTCCATATTCTCTCAGAGGTTTCTTTTCGATTATCTGTCCCAGGAATTCATCAAGCTTGTCGTATACTTCCGCAGGCTCACATCCAAGCACATCAGCAACTAATCTGTTGACAATTTCTATCTTTCCTTCCGGCTGTTTCTTCATATATGTTTTGAACACCTCAGTGAAGCATATGAAATTAGCTTCGCCGTGAGGAATATGGAAAGCACCTCCGTGAGCATACGACAAAGCATGAACTGCTGCACACCCTGCATTTCCAAAAGCTATGCCGGCATAGTTAGCTGCCAGGCAGAAGTCCTTGAGATATGCCTTCCTGTTTTCAGCTGAATTGCCGCCAGTTTCGATGATCTTCTTATACCCGTTCATTATCATGTTGATCGCCTTCACGGAATACATCTCGGTAAAAGGCGATGCCTTGGGTGAAAGAAAACTTTCCACAGCATGGATAAGTGCATCTACAGATGAAGTCGCAAAGACTTTATCCGGAAGCCCCTGAAGTGATTCAGGAATGAGCACTGCATCGTCAGCATATGTCTCTTCGTCGGCGATACCTTTTTTCAGATCGAGAGATGGTATCGATGCTACAGCTACATTTGTGACTTCCGAACCTGTACCGCATGTAGTCGGTATCACTACCAGTTTTTTTATACGTTCAGGCTTTACCTTGCCTGTGTAAAGGTCCGCTACTTTATCCGGTATACGGCACGCCAGTACCTTGCAGCAGTCAACTATCGTTCCACCGCCAAATGCTATGATCCTGTCATATTCATATTTGTCCATATCCTTTTTCATAGCATCCATCATCTCATCTGTCGGTTCACCTGCTCCGTACTGCTCCTGATGTATCACAGGTATATCGATTCCCAGAGGCTTGACATACGGCTCATACAGCCATGTGCTCGTTACCAGTATGTCTCCTTTTCCAAGTCTGAACTCGTCGTTGAATTCTTTGAATGTATCAAAATAATGTATAGTAGGAACTATTCTTAATGCCTGCATTTTTCATTCCCCCATTTCTCTATATAAATCAGTATGCAACATTAAATCTTTTTTCGAATGCTGCCTTGAGCTCTTCTCTGAAGTCAG
>CAJJPZ010000222.1 GCA_905193765.1 uncultured Eubacterium sp. | reverse complement strand
CTTATACCGGGACACGGAGGTATCTTGGACAGATTCGACAGCGTACTGTTCACGGGACCGATGGTATATTACTATATCTGTCTTGTTATAGGATATATGCAGTAAATGTATGAAAACAGAAAAGGTGAAACAGGGATGATGAAAAGGATATCAGTACTGGGGAGCACAGGTTCCATAGGAACACAGGCTCTCGATGTGATAAAGAACAACAGTGACAGATTCAGGGTGGCTGCTCTGTCCTGCGCAAGACGTATCGATATGCTGCGGGAACAGATCAGACTGTTCAGACCTGATGCAGTGGCCGTTGCAGAAGAAGCTGATGCGGCAACCCTCGCTGAGGAATTCCGCGGCCTGGAAGTATATCATGGTCCTGAAGGGCTCAGAGCTATCGCGTCCATGGAGGACTGTGATATGGTTCTGAACTCGCTTATGGGAATGAAGGGTCTGGAACCGACAGTGGCTGCAGTGAAAAGCGGCAAGGACATAGCCTTTGCAAACAAGGAGACCCTTGTGGCTGGAGGTGAGCTTGTAATGAGGCTGGTGAAGGAGAACGGCGTAAAGATGCTGCCTGTGGACAGCGAACACAGCGCGATCTTCCAGAGCCTTCAGGGCAATGCAGGAAACAGGATAAGGCGTATAATACTGACAGCTTCAGGCGGGCCTTTCAGAGGGTATACAGCGGAGCAGCTGGAAAAAGTGACGCTGGAACAGGCGTTGAAACATCCTAACTGGTCTATGGGAAGCAAGATAACCATCGATTCAGCTACGATGATGAACAAAGGTCTTGAGGTGATCGAGGCCAGATGGCTGTTCGATACGGACCTTGACAGGATACAAGTAGTGGTGCATCCGCAGAGTGTGCTTCACTCGGCAGTGGAGTATGAAGACGGATCTGTGATAGGTCAGATGGGTAATCCGGACATGAGGGTCCCTATCGCCTATGCATTCTCATATCCGGAAAGGCTGGATCTCGTATCAGAGCAGGAGTCCTGCAGTGTGGAACCTCTGGACCTGTTCGCTCTGGAAGGCGGGATGACTTTCTATCCTGCTGACAGGAAGGTGTTCAGGACCATAGATCTCGCATATGAAGCATGCCGCAGGGGAGGCAGTTATCCTGTGGTGCTGAATGCGGCCAACGAGGTACTGGTCGATATGTTCCTCCACGGTGCGATCGGATTCACGGATATACAGAAGACACTGATAAGAGTGCTGGATGAACATGAAGCGTCGTACAGACTGACGCTGGAGGAGATACTGGAAGAGGATCGTAAGATCAGGGATCATGTGAGAGAGATGATACTGACGGGAGGAGTTATATGACGATCATATATGCGATAATAATATTCTGTCTTCTTATATTCGTGCATGAGCTGGGGCATTTTATCGTGGCCAAGGCATGCGGTGTGAAGGTGAATGAGTTCGCGATAGGTATGGGACCTGCGATATTCAAAAAACAGAAAGGGGAAACTCTTTACGCTGTAAGGCTGTTCCCTATAGGCGGGTTCTGCGCCATGGAAGGTGAAGACGAAGATTCTGAAGACGACAGGGCGTTCAATAATAAACCGGCGTGGCAGAGAGCGCTGGTGCTGACAGCGGGTTCTTTCATGAACCTGCTTACTGCAGTGGTCCTGATGATCGTAATAGCTTTCGTTGTAGGCCAGGCGACAACTACAGTCAATGAAGTGCTGGATGATTCGCCTGCATACAGAGCCGGCATGATGTCAGGGGACAGGATAGTCGAAGTTGACGGGACCACGGTGGATGAATGGAACGATGTTATAACATACATCGGAGAAAGCAGTCGTGACACAGCCGACATAGTAGTGGAAAGAGACGGCGCACAGCAGACGCTGACTGCCGCTCTGGAATACGACAAGGAATCAGGCCGCAACAAGATAGGGATAACGCCTGAAATGAAACACAGTGTTGCAGGTTCTGTGGGTTCAGGAATGAAAAACACCTGGAACATGACGGTGATGATGTATAAGGTGATAAAGCAGCTGTTTACGGGAGATGTTTCAGTCAGCGAACTGAGCGGACCTGTGGGCATAGTCTATGCCGTCAATCAGTCGGCGAAGGCTGGCGTGATATATGTAGTATATCTGGCGTCACTGCTGAGTCTGAATCTGGCGATAATGAACATGCTGCCGTTCCCGGCACTGGACGGAGGCCGTCTGCTTTTCCTGCTGATAAGGAAGATAACAGGAAAAAGGATCACAGATGCCATAGAAGGGAAGATACATTTCATAGGTATAATCCTGCTGATGGTCCTTATGGTATATGTGACCTGGAACGATATCGTCAAATTCATCGCACCTATATTCAGCTGATGCCGGGAGATGCAGGACGGCAGGAAGGATATGTGATATGAAAAAAACAGTATACTGCGGCGATGTCAGGATAGGCGCAGACGCACCGGTGTCAATACAGTCCATGACGAACACAAAGACTGCAGATATAGAAGCGACTGTGAGACAGATAGATGAGCTTGCGGATGCCGGATGCCAGATAATAAGGCTGGCGGTGCCTGACATGGAGGCGGCCAGAGCAATAAACGAGATAAAGAACAGAGTCAGGATACCTGTGGTGGCCGATATTCATTTCGACTACAGGCTGGCGCTGGAATCAATCAGGTCAGGAGCTGACAAGATAAGGATAAACCCGGGCAACATAGGCTCTGAAGAAGGAGTGCAGCAGATAGCAGCACTTGCAAAGGAAAGAGGCATCCCGATACGTGTCGGCGTCAACTCAGGTTCTCTCGAAAAGGATATACTGGCAAAGTACGGCGCTGTGACGGCGGATGGCCTTGCAGAAAGCGCGCTGCGCAATGTGGAAGCTCTTGAGAAATACGGGTTCGGGGACATAGTGATATCGCTGAAATCCTCGGATGTGAAGATGAACTATGACGCATATCGGATAGTTGACAGCAGATCGGACTATCCTCTGCACATAGGAGTCACGGAGGCAGGCACACCGGCAAAAGGCAGAGTGAAGTCTGCAGCAGGTATAGGCGGTCTTCTGCTGGCGGGCATAGGCGATACCATGAGAGTATCGCTGACGGCAGATCCGGTTGATGAGGTGCTGTTTGCCAGGGAGATACTGACGGCCGTCGGTCTCAAGAGGGACAGTATAGAGATAGTGTCCTGCCCTACATGCGGACGTACGGAAGTGGATCTTCAGTCGATAGCAACGCAGGTGGAGAGACGCCTGGCGGCGCTTGGCGACAGGATAAACGGGAATCTGAAGATAGCCGTGATGGGCTGTGCAGT
>CAJJPZ010000221.1 GCA_905193765.1 uncultured Eubacterium sp. | reverse complement strand
CTATCCTTCTTATATGACCTGTCTGGATTTTTTCGGCTCTGTGGATGCTACCGTCATGATCGAGATCTGCACTCCAGAACCTGATCAGATTCAGCTGATCATCGTGCATGTATTTTATCACCTCTTCCTTATCACTGCACTGGATATTTTTTTCATCGATATCATATCCCGCAAGTTCCACACTGCTGCCGTCGATCAGACATTTCAGGTGATCTCCGGCTCTGCACCCGGGGATACGTTCTACACTGAACTGTGCTCCACACTCTGCAAGTCTCAGTATCTGACTGGCTGATGCTACATTTCCTTTGTCACACATTATCCAGTTTCTGTCCATCCTGTCGCATGCAGCCCCAAAAGAACCTGAACCTGCAAAAAAATCAGCACACAGATCGCCTTTGTTGCTGCATGCAGCTATTACCCGTTCCATAAGTTTCTCAGGTTTCTGTGTAGCATATCCGGTCCTCTCAGCCGACGTCCTGCCTACCATGTCGATGTTCCAGACATCTTTCATATTCACCATTGTATACCAGCCGATCTCGTCGCAGAATTCCTCCACACCCTTGAATCTGTAAGGTTTGAAGTCACGGTTATATGATTTTTCTTTCAGTCCGTTGAATACATATCTGCCGGTCTTCCCGTAAAGGAACAGTGTATCATGCTTCTTTGCGAAACTCCGTCTGCCTGTTCCTCCTGATTTATATGTCCATATTATCTCATTTATGAAATTCTTTTCTCCGAAAATACTGTCCAGCATAAGTCTGACGTAATGAGATACATGCCAGTCTATATGTACACATATACTTCCGGTATCTGCCAACAGCTCCTTCATGGCATTCAGACCGGCTGCAAGCATCGTGAGATAATCCTGCAGCTCACTGTCAGACCAGTCATCATATGCCTCGGTCTTTATGAGTTTCGATACCCCCAGTTTCTCTGATTCCAGCCTTATGGACGCCTGGTATTTCCCTTTTGAAAAAAACGGAGGATCCACATATATGAGCTGTATACAGCCTGACATGTCTTTATTTTTTATCAGGTGTATCATATACTCAAAATTATCACCTGCTGCTATACGGTCGGCGGGCTCCACACTGCTTCCGTATATCTCACTGACATGAAAAGTTTCTGTATCATCGCAAACCAGCGCATCTTCATATAGCTTCCTGCCACGTATCAGAGCTTCTGAAAGTTCCTCAAGTCTGTTCATCTTCGTCTGTCCTTCCGTCTGTGTTCTGTTTTTCCCGGTTTCCCTGTTTTGCCTGCCAGCACAGGTATCAGGTCGTCACGATCCGCTTTCCTGAGGGCTTTCACTACAAGCTCCCTGTTCTCTCTTTTATTAAAATGCAGCAGCGCACGCTGCATCCTCTTCTCTTCTTCAGTCTTTGCCACATAGACAGGCTCCATGGTCAGAGGATTTTTTTCCGTGTGATACATACATGTGGCCAGGGTCCCCGGCGTAGGATAGAAGTCCTGCACCTGGTCCGGCACGAATCCTGTTTTTTTCATGTAAAGTGCAAGTTCCACCGCATCATTCAGCGTACTGCCCGGATGCGACGATATGAAATACGGCACCATGTACTGCTTTTTTCCCAGTTTTCTGTTCATATCGCTGTATTTTCTGCTGAATCTGTCGAAAACTTCTTTTGACGGTTTATGCATATTACGCAGCACATTGTCCGACACATGCTCAGGGGCAACTTTCAGTATACCGCTGACATGATGCTCACAAAGCTGCTTAAGGAACCTGCTGTTTTTGTCTGCATCCACATAGTCATATCTTATGCCTGAACGTATGAACACCTTTTTTATGCCTTCCGTGTTTCTTACAGCCTCGAGTATGTCGATATATTCCTCGTGATCCACATCAAGCTGGCTGCAGGGCTTCGGGAAAAGACAGTCCTTATTGTGACACATGCCGTTTTTCAGCTGATATCTGCAGGACGGTTTATGGAAATTGGCGGTGGGACCTCCCACATCGTGTATATATCCCTTGAATCCGTCAAGCCCTGTAAGGAGCTTTGCCTCATTTACGATCGACTCCTTGCTGCGTCCCCTTACTTCTCTGCCCTGATGGAATGTTATGGCACAAAAAGCACAGCCTCCGAAACACCCTCTGTTAGCTGTTATGCTGAACTTCACTTCCTCGATAGCTGGCACACCGCCATCTTTTTCATATGACGGGTGGTATGTCCGCTGGAAGGGGAGTTCATACAGCATATCCAGTTCTTCTGCTTCCATAGGCATCTGGGGCGGATTCTGAACTATAAAAGTGCTGTCACTGTATCTTTCTATGAGACGTTTTCCGTTGACGGGCTCGTTGCTCCTGTACTGAAGCGCGAAACTCCGGCAGTATTCATCCTTCGATGCAACGATTTTATCGAAATCAGGCAGTATGATGTCGTCGTCCTGTATATATGGATCTTTCATCCTCACACATGTACCTCTTATCCATGTTATATCCCCGGCCTCTATGCCTGAATCCAGAGCTTCAGCTATTTCTATGATTGCCTTTTCCCCCATGCCGTAGATCAGTATATCTGCCCTGGAATCCATGATGATGGAACGCCTTACCTTGTCATCCCAGTAATCGTAATGTCCCAGACGCCTGAGACTTGCTTCAAGACCTCCGATTATAACAGGAGCATCCCTGTATGCCTCACGTGCTCTGTTGCTGTATACTATAACTGCTCTGTCCGGACGTTTTCCTGTCTTTCCTCCCGGTGAGTATACATCTCTTTTTCTTCGGTGTCTGAATACTGAATAATGATTCACCATCGAATCCACATTACCGCTGTTTATCAGAAACCCAAGTCTTGGTCTGCCGAACTTCCGGAAATCATCTGGATTTTTCCATTCGGGCTGTGAAAGAACAGCCGTTTTATATCCATGGGACTCCAGAAGACGACTTATAACAGCTGTACCGAAAGACGGATGATCCACATAGGCATCACCCGTAACCAGGACAAAATCCACTTCATCCCATCCTCTTTTTTCCATATCTTCACGGTCAACAGGTAAAAACATTTTTCTCACCTTTCTCATTTACAGCAAAAAAGCCCGCTGCCATATCCTCACGGCAGCAAGCTATTGCCCGATCATGATTTTCAAACAAGTGTGTCCCGCAAAGCGGAACACACCTTATGATTTTATATTCTGGATACATACGAAAGTTTTATCCAGTATCCATTTGTCTTCAGCTGTCCCCAGCCGTTTTTCGTAGCCTTTATCGTATACGTTCCACGCTTCAGATAACCCTTGGCTTTATAGCTTGTCCCCGGACCTGTTCTCATGTTGAGATCCTTT
>CAJJPZ010000220.1 GCA_905193765.1 uncultured Eubacterium sp. | reverse complement strand
CTTTGCATGACAAGGATGCGGAGAAGGACAAGCATATGGGGCATCTCGTGCTGCTGGCGAAGAACAATCAGGGGTACAGGAACCTGATGAAGATCGTTTCAGAGGCGTACAGACACGGATTCTACTATAAACCCAGGGTGGACAAGGATCTGCTGAGACAGTACAGCGACGGTATAATAGCGCTGTCAGCATGCCTTGCGGGAGAGGTGCAGTACAGACTGATGAACCGTGATTACGACGGCGCCAGGAAGGAAGCGCTGGATATGCTGGAGATATTCGGCGAAGGGAACTACTATCTGGAGCTGCAGGATCAGGGGCTGGAAGAAGAGGCCAGGATACT
Organism: uncultured Eubacterium sp.; assembly: GCA_905193765.1. Taxonomy (GTDB): domain Bacteria; phylum Bacillota; class Clostridia; order Peptostreptococcales; family Anaerovoracaceae; genus Lentihominibacter. The sequence continues at coordinate 2,972 of CAJJPZ010000220.1, read as the reverse complement.
CCCGGATATGAAGAAGCTCCACGATGAGACGGGGATACCTTTCGTTGCCACCAATGACGTACACTATGTCAGACGGGAGGATTCCGTTGCACAGGACGTGTTGATGTGCATACAGATGGGGACCACCGTCGATGATGACAGGAGGATGCGCTTTGCCAACGACCAGTTCTATCTCAAGTCGGAGGACGAGATGCGCAGGATATTCGCCAACATCCCGGAGGCCTGCGACAATACTGCTAAGATAGCGCAGCAGTGCGATGTGACGTTCACCTTCGGTGAGCTGCATCTGCCGGATTTCCCGGTGCCGGAGGGGTTCACGAAGAAAGCTTATCTCAGGAGCCTCTGTGAGAAAGGTCTGGCGGAGCGGTATGCTCAGGCGGGAGAAACAGAGATGGAGTCGCTTAAGGAGCGTCTCGACTACGAACTGTCCACCATAGAGAGCATGGGATATGTGGAATATTTCCTTATCGTATGGGATTTCATAAACTACGCCAGAAGCCACGGCATAATGGTGGGGCCGGGCAGGGGATCGGCGGCAGGCAGCATCGTGGCGTACACCCTGCGGATCACGGATATCGATCCGATAAAGTACAGTCTGATCTTCGAGCGTTTCCTCAATCCGGAGCGTGTGAGCATGCCTGATATAGATATCGACTTCTGCTACGAAAGGCGCGGGGAAGTCATAGAGTACGTCACGGAAAAGTACGGCGAGGACAAGGTCTCGCAGATAATAACCTTCGGTACAATGAAGGCCAAGCAGGCTGTCAGGGATGTAGGCAGGGTGCTCAATGTCAGCTATCCTGAGACCGACGCCATAGCAAAGGCCATACCTTTCGCATTGAAGATGACGATAGACAAGGCTCTTGAGACGAGTCCGGAGCTTAAACGCAAATATGAATCGGAGGAGACCACGCGCAGGGTCATAGACATGGCCCGGGCCATAGAGGGGATGCCGAGACATGCATCCACACATGCGGCAGGCGTGGTGATCTCCAAGAAGAGCATAGATGAATATGTGCCGCTGTACCTTGCGGACAAGGGGCTTTCGACACAGTTCAATATGACGACAATAGAGGAACTGGGACTTCTGAAGATGGACTTCCTGGGGCTGAGGAACCTGACGATAATCAGAGACGCGCTGGAGATGATAGAAGCCGACTGCGGGACGAAGATAGATTTTTCCGCGATGGACTACGATGATCCGAAGGTCTACGAACTCATTGCCGGAGGCAATACACAGGGCGTGTTCCAGCTGGAAAGCGGCGGCATGACGCAGTTCATGAAAAATCTGAAACCGGACTGCTTCGAGGATATAGTTGCCGGTATCTCACTTTACAGACCGGGACCTATGGGATCCATACCTACATATATCGCCAACAAGAAGAACCCGGGAAACATCAGCTATATCCATGAAAGTCTTGAGCCGATACTGTCAGTCACCTACGGGTGCCTGGTTTATCAGGAGCAGGTAATGCAGATCGTAAGGGACCTGGGTGGATATTCATACGGCCGTTCTGACCTGGTACGACGCGCCATGAGCAAAAAGAAAATGGACGTCATGCTGCAGGAGAAGGAATATTTCATAAACGGCAAGCTGGATGATGACGGCAATGTCGAGATAAGAGGCTGTGTGAGGAACGGGGTGCCTCATGAAGCGGCAGAGGAGATATTCAATCAGATGGTCACATTCGCCGAATACGCTTTCAACAAGTCCCATGCTGCGGCATATGCAGTGCTGGCATACGAGACGGCGTATCTCAAAGTCCATTATCCGGTGGAATTCATGGCGGCGCTGATGACCAGCGTCATGGGCGATTCGGATTCGATAGCCAAATACATGAGGAACTGCAGCGAAATGGGTATCGAAGTACTGCCGCCTGATATCAATGAAAGCGGCAAGAAATTCACTGTCAGGAATGGGAAGATACGTTTCGGCCTTCTGGGAGTGAAAAATCTCGGCGAGGGCGCCATAGACGCCATCATAGACGCCAGGGAAAACAAAGGCATGCCGAAGGATATATTCGGCTTCATCGAGAACCTTGACATACACAAGGTGAACAAAAAAGCTGTGGAAAGTCTCATAAGGGCCGGCGCCCTGGACAGGCTCAACGAGAACAGGGCAGCGCATCTCAGCGTATACGAGGGTCTGATGGAATCGCTGCAGTCCACGGCAAGGCACAATGTGGAAGGTCAGATATCGCTTTTCCAGACCAATGCTGAGACCATGGAGGAGAGCCGCAGCAGCAGTCTTCCGGATGTGCGCAACTTCAGCAGCGAAGAGCTGATAGCGCAGGAGAAGGAGATGCTGGGGGTATACATAACAGGCCATCCGCTGAAGGAATACGAAGATATGATCGGCAGGATGGTATCGGTGACTTCGCAGGATCTTGCGGAAGTGCTGGACAGCGAGGAACGCGGTGAACATCACGGTTTCATTACGGACGGGATGAAAGCGGTGATTGCAGGCATAATAACGTATAAGAAGACGCTGATAACAAAAAACAATAAAATGATGGCGTTCATCGATATAGAGGATCTTTACGGTACCGTGGAGGTAGTCGTATTCCCGAACGTGTACGAGAAATTCGAGAACCTGGTAGCGGAGGACGCAGTGGTATCGGTTTCGGGGACTGTGAACTTCAAGGAAGGCGAGGTGCCTAAGATACTTGCAGACAGGATCATCGGACTTAAGGAGCTCAGGGAGGCCGGACAGGAGATGACGGCAGAGGATATACTTGCTGAGGGTACGCAGCGAAGGAGACGCGCTGTACCCGGCAGAAGCAGCCGGAACCCTGATGACGGCGCAGAGCCTGAGGGTATAGTGAAGATAAAGCTTCCTGAAATGCCCGAAAACGAACTGACTGTGGTCATGAAAAATATAAAGTCCATCATGGGACGCCACAGGGGAAGATATCAGTCGATAATATACTTCCCGGAGGGAGGCTCGTCCCGGACGGACAGCGATCTCTGGG
>CAJJPZ010000219.1 GCA_905193765.1 uncultured Eubacterium sp. | reverse complement strand
TAAGAGAAATCACAGGCTTAGGTCTTAAAGAAGCTAAAGAATTAGTAGACGGAGCTCCTTCAAACGTTAAAGAAGGATGCGAAAAAGCAGAAGCGGAAGGCTTCAAAGCTCAGCTTGAAGAAGTTGGCGCTACTGTTGAGCTCAAATAACTCATATAAGCGTATTTTCGGACAGTCGGTGAATATTTTACCGGCTGTCTTTTTTCGTTGACAAAAAACAAAAAAAGAACTACTATTAATAAAATCAAAGGACGATCGTCCGGAAAAGAGTCTTATGATGAAAAGGGTACTTCTGTTATCGAAAAAAGGAAAGGGAAAAAATACACTTATAGCGTATCTTCTTGAAATGGGAGATTATCAGGTGACATCGACACAAAGCGGCGAGAATGGCCGTAAACTGTTTCTTGCCGACGAATATGATCTGATACTGATCAATACTCCTCTTGAAGATGAATTCGGTGATGAAACGGCAGCAGTCGTATCATCCAGAACAGCGTCAGGAGTGATCATATTCATAAAGAATTCACAGGTAGACAGTGTTTCGGAAAAAATGGAGAAGGCCGGAGTGATGGTGGTAGGAAAGCCTCTTGTAAAAGGCATGCTCGTCCAGGCTGTCAATTTTGCACAGGTCGTCAAGCAGCGTATAATCACACTGCAGCGTGAAAATGAAAGACTGGTGGGGCGACTGGATGCTGTGAAGGCTGTGAACAAGGCAAAATGGGTACTTGTAAAGTATCTCAACATGTCGGAGGAACAGGCCCACAAATACATAGAACGTCAGGCTATGGAAAGACGGATGAGCAAAGGCGAAGTTGCACGCAGGATACTGAAGACGTACAGAAACTGATACAGAGGATATAATAAAAATCGCAGGAACATTTCCGAACCTGCGATTTTTATTGATATTTTATGAAAAGAGGAGAGCTCCGTATGACGGCATAGGCCAGAAGTCTGCAGCCGTATTTGTCTCGAGTTCATCTGCAAGTATCCGTATTTCAGTCATGAGAGGTATAACAGTATCGCAGAAAAACCTTGCAGAAGCTTCATCTGTGAGTATATCATCCACAGTTGCAAGTGCGGTTTCAAGTTCTCTTGCTTTTCTGAACATCTCATCACAGTTGGACGAAAGAGATGAAATGAGGCTCATTTCCGTTTCACACGGAAGCTCGCTTGTTATGGACTTTTTGATCGATACAGTTTCCGAAAGCTGTCTGATGTAAGCTGAAACCGCCGGTATGATGTCTTTGTTTACCATGTCAAGCAGCGTCAGAGCTTCGATATTGATTATATTGCTGTATTCTTCATAAAAAATCGCCTGACGTGCCTCCACTTCTGTTTCGGTAAAGATCTTATGCTGTCTGAACAGCTTGAGATTTTTCTCTGCTATGAAGTAAGGCAGCGCATCTACAGTAGTGCGAAGGTTCAGCAGTCCACGCTCTTCAGCGATCCGGAGCCATTCTTCCGAGTAGTTGTTGCCGTTGAAGACGATACGGCGATGTTTTATATATGTATCTTTGATGAGCGTCATGGCGTCAGCCTTGATATCATCCGATTTTTCAAGTGTATCAGCAAACTGTCTCAGGGATTCGGCAACTATGGTGTTCAGCATATAGACCGGGCATGCAACAGACGTCATTGAGCCGGCCATCCTGAATTCGAACCGGCTTCCTGTAAAAGCAAACGGTGAAGTCCTGTTTCTGTCTGTCGTATCCTTTTTTATGTCAGGCAGTACGGATGCTTTAGTAGCCATCATCCGGTTGCGCTCCGAGACCTCGGTCTTTCCATCAGCGATAGCTTCCATTACTTCATTGAGGTCATCGCCCAGGAATATCGAAAGCATTGCAGGTGGAGCTTCATTGCCCCCAAGACGGTGGTCGTTGCTTGCACTGGCAACAGATATCCTCAGCAGATCCTGATATTCATCGACAGCTTTTATGACAGCACACAGGAATATGAGGAATCTGATGTTGGAAATCGGGTTTTTACCTGGTTTCAGAAGGTTTTCTCCCTTATCGGTAGCAACAGACCAGTTTATATGTTTACCGCTGCCGTTGATGCCGGCAAAAGGCTTCTCGTGGAGGAGACACACAAGACCGTGCTTTTCGGCAACCTTTTTCATGATTTCCATAGTCAGCTGGTTATGATCCGAGGCAATGTTGGCTGTACTGAATATAGGGGCAAGCTCATGCTGTGATGGTGCTACTTCGTTATGTTCGGTATTTGCCAGAACACCAAGCTTCCACAGTTCTTCGTTGAGATTTTCCATGTATTCGGATACGACAGGTTTGATAGCGCCGAAATAATGGTCGTCAAGTTCCTGGCTCTTAGGTGGTTTTGCACCAACGAGGGTCCTGCCGCAGAAGATGAGATCTTTTCTTTTTTTGTAGAGCTCTTCCGGTACAAGGAAGTATTCCTGCTCGGGGCCTACTGTCGTTACGACTCTTGAGACCTGTTCGCCAAGAAGTGAGAGTATACGCAGTGCCTGTTTGTTTATTGCTTCCATGGAAAGGAGCAGCGGCGTTTTCTTGTCAAGTGCCTCGCCTCCGTATGAGCAGAAAGCTGTAGGTATGCATAGAGTGTTGCCCTTTATGAATACATAGGAACTCGGATCCCACATGGTATATCCTCTGGCTTCGAATGTTGCGCGTATACCACCGGAAGGGAAGCTTGATGCATCAGGTTCGCCTTTTATAAGTTCTTTTCCTGAAAAATTCATAAGTATGTTACCATCCTTGTCCGGCGTCATGAAGCTGTCGTGTTTTTCAGCTGTTACACCGGTCATAGGCTGGAACCAGTGTGTGAAGTGAGTTGCACCGTTTTCCAGGGCCCAGTCTTTCATTGCAGAGGCTATCACGTTAGCTACGCTGCTGTCCAGTTCTGTACCTGCTTCCACATGTCTCTTGAGAGAATCATATGCATCCTTTGGCAGCTTTTCTCTCATTACGGTATCGTTGAAAACTTTCTTTCCGAATGTTTCTGCTATCTTGTTCATTGTATCGTCCTCCTTGTAAAATCATCAGTATGAGTAAAGCCTTCCATGCCTGTAATGTTCAGGCATGTGACTATAAAAACTTTTCGAAAAAAGAACAAAAGTGGCTTCGCCACATATTATCATATGAAACTTTTGTTGATATTCCAGAAATATCGAGAACGATATTTCCTACATAATAAAAAGAGGCACTCCGAGCACTAAGCTCGAAGCACCTTTGCTTACGATGGAGCAAGTATACGACTGCATAGAGTATTTGTCAACAGAATTTTCAATAAAAACTAAAAAAATTAAGGCTTATGAATAATAGAAAATAAAAAAGCGAAAAAAATGTCAAAAAATCGACAAAAGGTATTGACAGGCAGTGATAAGTTTGGTAATATAGACAAGCTGTCGCAAGA
>CAJJPZ010000218.1 GCA_905193765.1 uncultured Eubacterium sp. | reverse complement strand
GACTTTCACCGGCGTGAGTATCGAGGCCATGGCAATGACGATGGAAGGGCTGGGCGTAGATGCTATGGGTATCAACTGTTCCCTGGGTCCTGTGGAGATATTCCCTCTGGCAGAGAAGCTCAGGAGCCTGACAGATGTACCTGTTCTGGTAAAACCTAATGCAGGTCTGCCTGATCCGGTGACCGGTGAATACGACATAACGTGCGATCAGTTCGTCGAAAAAATGAAGGATTATGTGGACATAGGCATCGATATGATCGGAGGATGCTGCGGTACAGATCCCGGATATATCAGGGGACTGGCAAAGTATAAGGAAACGGGCAGGTCGTCTGCGAAAAACAGGGACAAACTTCCGAAGCCCCTTGCAGTATGCAGCGGCAGCAGGACAGTGACTGTGGATCATGTCACTGTGATAGGTGAAAGACTCAATCCTACCGGAAAGAAACGTATGAAGCAGGCTCTGCTGGATGGCGATTTTGATTATATCATGTCACAGGCTATCGAACAGATAGATGCTGGGGCGGAGATACTGGATGTGAACGTGGGAGTACCGTCTCTCGATGATGTGAAGGTGCTGCCGGAGGTCATAAAGAAGCTGCAGGCAATAACGAACCTGCCGCTGCAGATAGACTCATCGAATCCGGAAGCCATAGCGGCGGCTCTGCGTGTTTATAACGGCAAGCCTATAGTAAATTCCGTAAACGGTGAGGAAGCCGTGATGGAAAGGATACTGCCTGCAGTAAAGAAATACGGTGCAGCCGTGATAGGTCTGACCCTTGACGATAACGGAATACCTAAGACTGCCGAGGAGCGTTTTGCCATAGCTGAACGCATAGCTGCCAAAGCAGAGTCTTACGGCATACCGAGGGAAGACGTCATCATAGACTGTCTGACACTGACGGTGTCTGCACAGCAGAAGGAAGTCAACGAGACGCTGAGAGCGGTGAAAATGGTCAAGGAAAAGCTGGGACTCAGGACAGCTCTGGGAGTTTCCAACGTCAGCTTCGGACTGCCGCTCAGGCCGATAGTGAACAGGACTTTCTTTACACTGGCTATGGAATGTGGCCTGGATCTGCCTATCATAAACCCGAACGATGAGGATATGATGGCGTCCATGTATGCTTTCAATGTGCTCAAGAACAGTGATGTGAATGCGGCTGCATACATCGAAAGATATGCAGACAGACAGATAGCATCCATCAGTGCGAAAAACGGCGCATCAGCAGACAAAGGTGCGGGGACTGGCGGAGCACACGACATTTTCTACAGCATAGAGAAAGGGCTGAAAAAGGAAACCGTGGATGCAGTGAACAGTCTTCTCAAAGACAACAGGGAGATGACTGTTGTGAACGAATATCTGATACCGGCTCTTGACAATGTGGGCAAGGGATTCGAGAAGGGGACTATATTCCTGCCGCAGATGCTGCAGGCGGCCACAGCTGCTCAGGCAGGATTCGATATCATAAAGGAGCGCCTTGCAGGCAGCGACAGCGAGAGCGTATCTCTCGGCGACGTGGTGGTCGCGACAGTCAAAGGCGATATCCATGATATAGGTAAGAACATAGTAAAGGTCATAATGGAAAATTACGGCTACAGGATGATAGATCTTGGCAGAGACGTGCCTGCTGAAAAGATCGTGGAAACAGTAGTCGAGAAGAATATAAAACTTGTAGGACTGAGTGCGCTTATGACTACTACACTGAAAAGCATGGAGGAGACCATAGCAGCACTTAAGAAAGCCGCGCCTGACTGCAGAGTGATGGCTGGTGGCGCAGTGCTGACGCCTGACTATGCGAAACAGATAGGTGCCGACTATTACTGCAAGGATGCGATGAAGTCGGTAGAGGCTGCCCAGGAGGTATTCGGCAATGAACAGATTTAGCATGTGGTTTGCCAACATGATGAGGGGAAGATACGGAGTCGATCAGCTGAACAGGTTCCTGCTGATCGTAGCATTAGTCCTGATAGTGATCGATATGTTCGTGAGATCGAGGATACTGCATTTCCTGACGATTATACTGCTGATATACACCTATTCGAGGATGTTTTCAAGAAATATACGGGCGAGGTCGACAGAAAACCAGAAATTCCTGCAGATCACTTCCAGGTTCAGAGGAAACAGGGGTGGTTATGGAAACAACAGCGGCCGGCAGGGCGGTATGAGCGGATTCTGGAAAAAGAAAGATCCTGATCACAGGATACTGAGATGCCCGGGATGCGGCGAAAAACTCAGGGTTCCCAGGAATGCCGGGACTATAAGGATAAAATGTCCTCACTGCGGTGAGCAGTTTACCAGGAAAGTTTGATATGAAAGGTGATATACATGAGAGGATTTCCGGTTCCTGACCCGGTGGCATTCACAGTATTCGGCATAGATATAATGTGGTATGCCATAATGATAACGACAGGGATGATCGTCGGAGTAGTGCTGAGCTGCAGAAGAGCTCCGCTGCACGGTCTGGATTCCGACAGGCTGCTTAATATCGTGATAATCACAGTTCCTGTGGCTGTAGTCGGCGCCAGGCTGTATTATGTCGTATTCAACTGGTCGGATTACACCGGCGATCTTATGAAAATGATAAACATAAGAGGCGGGGGACTGGCGATACATGGCGGGCTGATATTCGGAACCCTTACCGTCGTCGTTCTGTGCCATGTGTGGAAGATAGATACGCTGGAGCTTCTGGATCTTATTGCTCCCGGAGTAGCTGTCGCGCAGGCGATAGGCCGGTGGGGCAATTACTTCAACTCCGAGGCGCATGGCGGTCCGGCAGATTTGCCATGGAGCGTGAACATAAACGGAGTATTGTGCCATCCGACATTCCTGTATGAGTCAGTATGGTGTCTGATACTCTGTTTTGTGCTGATACGGGTCGATAAAAAAAGAAAGTTCAGAGGGCAGATTCTGCTTATGTACTGCATCCTGTATTCTGTGGAACGCTTCTTTGTCGAAGGACTGAGGACCGACAGCCTTATGATAGGACCGTTCAGGCAGGCGCAGGTACTGAGCCTGTCTGTCATAGCTGCAGGTATCATACTGTATGTGATCCTGAGACACAGAGCTGCGGAAAAATAACATGATCTGTGATAAAAATTATGAGAATGTCGCGAAATGCAGTCTGAGATGATATAATAGTCAGAGTGACTGTAACAGTTGATAAATATATTCAGAATAATTGCAAGGAGAAGTTTATGAAACTAGGAATCGTTGTAAATTAGCCTTTTTTCATAAATCTATATACATCAATAAAAGTCCGTAAAACCGCATGGTTACAAAGTTTTTTGAAATTGTAAATTCATAAAACTTCATACAAAATCATATACTTTCATGCCATTTGGGTGTAGAAATGGGTGTAAAAAGATAGTCGAAAACCAGAGTCCAACGCATTTTATGTATTGATAAATGGGCATACAGATTTCTACGGATAGAACCATATAGCATGATAGAACAGAAGTTAAA
>CAJJPZ010000217.1 GCA_905193765.1 uncultured Eubacterium sp. | reverse complement strand
ATACGTTGATGCGGTATTTTCCTTTCGGATTGATGGAAAACTGAGTGTAGAAGCTGACTACTCCGTATACCTCTGCGAGAGGGATATCGAGACCTTCAGCAATGGTCCTCTGGACCTCCAGAGGAAGATATCCGTATACTTCCTGAGCCTCGTGAAGCACCGGGATCAGCGCACCGCGGGTATCTCTGTACTTCGCGATTATTTCTTCCAGTTTTTTTGCGTTCTCTGTTGCTTCTGCACACAATGTGCATTTTTCAGTCATGAGAAACTCCTTTCCTGATAAGTGATATAGTCTGTACAATCAAATGTGGGCCGGCAGTGATACCTTACCCATTTTAGGATATCGTGGAGGCTCTTGGTTAGTCAACGATAACCAAATGTCGTCAGATAACTCGGCAAAATTGTTAATTTTCAAACAAAATTAATATGGAAAAATTGAGACGTTTTTAACAAACTTGCTGTTAATGTCATATGCCATAAACAAATTTGTGTGGAAAAGGGAAGACCCCGGCAGATGTCACTGCCGGGGCCTCCCGCTTTGGTGGTATGAAGTGTAAGTTATGATGATTTACTTTTCATAATTGTCTCTTGGCGCATAGTGCGTATGGAGAAGCTGATGGGCCTTGCTTCCACCGGCCATTCCCAGAAACTCCTTGTAGAGTTTCTTGATGGCAGGGTTGTTGTGAGACTTCCTGATGAATGATTTTCTGTCTTCTGTGTAGAGACCCTTGGCTCTTTCTGCCTTGATGTCCACCCAGTTCCTTACGTCTGCCAGCTGGAGAGGCTGTCCTCCGCCGTTCACGCAGCCGCCCGGACATGCCATGATCTCAACGAAGTGGAATTCCTCGCCTGCCTCGATGGCATCCATGAGCTTCCTGGCATTGCCGAGACCGTGTGCCACAGCAGCTCTCACATTGAGATCTGCTATCTTGACATTGGCGATCTTGATGCCTTCCAGACCGCGGACTTCTTCATACTCGAAGTTGTCTGCAGATTCGCCTGTGAGTATGTCTGCAACTGTTCTGAGTGCAGCTTCCATAACGCCGCCGGTAGCGCCGAATATAGCACCGGCACCTGAAGCATCTCCGAACGGATTGTCGAATTCCTGTTCAGCCAGATCAGGGAAGTCGATACCCAGGTCGTAGATCATCTTGCTGATCTCTCTTGTAGTGAGTACATAATCAACATCTTTCAGACCATCGACTTCCATCTCAGGTCTTGCGGCCTCGAACTTCTTTGCTGTACAAGGCATGACTGATACCACTACGATGTCCTTTGGATCTATGTCGTTTTTCTGAGCATAGTAAGTCTTCAGTATCGCACCGAACATCTGATGCGGCGACTTGCATGTGGAAAGATTGTCCAGCATGTCAGGATAATTGTGTTCACAGAACTTGATCCATCCCGGTGAGCAGGATGTTATCAGCGGCAGCGTACCGCCTCCTCTGATCCTGTCGATGAGCTCTGAACCTTCTTCCATTATAGTCAGGTCTGCACCTGTGTCTGTATCGAACACCTTGTCGAATCCCAGCATCTTCAGGGCAGTTACCATTTTTCCTGTTACAGGAGTACCTATAGGCATCAGGAATTCTTCGCCTATGGCAACTCTTACGGCAGGGGCCGTCTGCACGATAACATGCTTTGTCGGATCGTCGATAGCTTCCCATACACTGTCGATGTCGTTCTTCTCGTGGAGCGCACCTACAGGGCATACGTTGATGCACTGTCCGCAGTTGACACATGGAGTGTCGCTGAGCGGCATGCCGAACGGTGAGCCCACCTGAGTCTCGAAGCCTCTGTTGACAACATCTATGACACCTACTGTCTGGATCTTCTTGCAGGCGCTGACGCATCTTCTGCAGAGGATACATTTGTTAGGGTCACGGACGATGGACGGTCCGATATCCAGCGGCATTTTCTCGCTTTCGCCTTTGAATCTCACGTCTTTTACCGACAGCTTGTTTGCCAGTGACTGCAGTTCGCAGTCCATCCAGCTCCTCGTACATGTCTGGCAGTTGGCGTTATGGTTGGAAAGTATGAGTTCCAGTGTAGTCTTTCTTGCTTTTCTTACTCTTGTGGTATGAGTGAGGACTTCCATGCCTTCTTTTACAGGGTGCACGCAGGCAGCCTGCAGTGCTTTGGAGCCCTTTACTTCAACAACGCACATACGGCAGCAGCCGATCTCGTTGATATCCTTGAGGAAGCAGAGGGTAGGGATCGAGATGTTCGCTTCCTTGGCAGCCTCCAGGATGGTGTATGTATCAGGCACATATAAGCTGATACCGTCTATTGTGATATTTACTTTTCTCATTTCTATGCGGCCTCCTTCCCGTTACGCGTTCTTGAGTATGGCCTTGAACGGACATCTTTCCATACAAACGCCACATTTGATACACTTGTCCTGATCGATAACGAATGGTGTGTCCTTGTCTCCGGAGATCGCGCCAACAGGGCAGTTCTTCTTGCAGATGCTGCAGCGTTTGCAAGTCTCTGTTGCGATGATGAACATGAGCATGGATTTGCAGACGCCGGCAGGACATTTCTTCTCTACCACGTGAGCCACATACTCGTCTCTGAAGTATCTCATCGTGGAAAGGACAGGGTTAGGAGCACTCTGGCCGAGACCGCAGAGCGATGCATCCTTGGTATTCTCAGCGAGGACTTCCAGGGCGTCCAGATCTTCGAGAGTTCCTTTACCTTCTGTTATCCTTGTGAGTATTTCCAGCATCCTCTTTGTACCGATCCTGCATGGAGCGCACTTACCGCAGCTTTCGTCGACCGTGAATTCCAGGAAGAACTTGGCCAGGTCTACCATACATGTGTCTTCGTCCATTACGATAAGACCGCCGGAGCCCATCATCGAACCCAGTGTCTTCAGGGAGTCGTAGTCGATAGGTGTATCTATGTGTTCAGCCGGGATACATCCGCCTGACGGGCCGCCTGTCTGGGCAGCCTTGAATTTCTTGCCGTTCGGGATACCGCCGCCGATATCGTATATTATCTCTTTGAGGGTAGTTCCCATAGGTACTTCCACGAGACCGATGTTGTTGATCTTGCCGCCCAGGGCGAATACCTTCGTTCCCTTGGAGTTTTCTGTACCGATATTCGTGAACCAGTCAGCACCATTGTTGATGATCTGAGGGATGTTCGCATATGTTTCAACATTGTTCAGTACTGTAGGCTGTTTCCAGAGTCCCTTGACTGCTGAACGAGGCGGTTTAGGTCTCGGTTCACCTCTGTGACCTTCGATGGATGTCATCAGGGCGCTGCCTTCTCCGCATACGAACGCACCGGCGCCGAGTCTTACTTCCAGATCGAAGTCGAAGCCTTTGCCCAGTATGTTTTTGCCCAGCAGTCCGTACTCCTTGGCCTGCTTTATAGCGATAGCCAGTCTCTGTACAGCTACCGGATATTCAGCACGCACGTAGATATATCCCTGATGTGCGCCTACTGCATAACCGTTTATTATCATAGC
>CAJJPZ010000216.1 GCA_905193765.1 uncultured Eubacterium sp. | reverse complement strand
GGGAGTCGGAGAAGACATAGAGAATGAAGTGGCCGACTTTATGCAGAAGCTCGATGAGCTGGGGCTTGAACAGAAAACATATGACAAAGTTGAAAAGGAGATCAAGCGTTTTTCCAAGATGCAGCCGTCATCTGCGGAAGCTACTGTAAGCCGCAATTATATAGAGACGATACTTGCACTTCCATGGAATAATGAGAGCAAGGACAACATAGACCTCAACAAGGCGGAGGAAATACTCAACGAGGATCATTACGGACTTGACAAGGTCAAGGAAAGAGTCCTGGAATATCTTGCTGTAATGCAGCTATCAGAGGGGCTCAAAGGACCGATCCTCTGTCTGGTAGGCCCTCCGGGAGTAGGTAAGACATCCATAGCAAAGAGCATAGCGAGATCCATCGGAAGGGAATTCGTACGTATGTCCCTGGGAGGAGTCCGCGATGAAGCAGAGATAAGAGGTCACAGAAGAACATATATAGGCGCTATACCGGGAAGGATCATAGGTGCCATAAAGGACAGCGGAGTCAAGAATCCTGTTTTCCTGTTCGACGAAGTGGATAAGATCGGAGCTGACTACAAGGGAGATCCGGCATCAGCTCTGCTTGAAGTACTGGACCCTGAACAGAACAAGGACTTTATAGATCACTATCTTGAAGTTCCTTTCGACCTTTCCAAGGTGATGTTCATAACCACGGCCAACACTACAGACACTATACCGAGGCCGCTCCTTGACAGGATGGAAGTCATAGAGGTCAGCGGGTACACCGAAGAAGAGAAGGTCAATATAGCTGAAAAATACCTTGTGCCTAAGCAGGTAAAGGAAAACGGACTTACAAAAAGCAATATATCTTTCACGGAACAGGGCATAAGAACACTGATAAACTACTACACAAGAGAGTCGGGCGTCAGGAACCTGGAAAGAGAGATAGGCAATCTGTGCCGCAAGGTGGCAAAGAACTATGTATGCGGAGATACGAAGAAGGTAAATATCTCTGGCAAGAAAGTGCAGGAATTCCTCGGCAAGAAGAAATTCCACTATGATATAATAAAGGGTGAGACCGAAGTGGGCGTGACCACAGGACTTGCATGGACCATAGTCGGAGGAGACACACTCTTTATTGAGACGATAGCTGTACCGGGGACAGGCAAACTTGTTCTCACAGGACAGCTGGGAGATGTTATGCAGGAATCGGCAAAAGCAGGCGTGAGCTATATAAGATCACAGGCCAAAAAGCTGAAGATAGATGAAGACTTCTATAAAAAATATGACCTTCATGTCCACATCCCTGAAGGAGCTACTCCGAAGGACGGCCCTTCGGCAGGCGTAACCATGTGTACTGCGATAATATCGACCCTTACAGGTATACCCGCAAGGAAAGACATCGCGATGACCGGAGAGATCACGCTGAGAGGCAAGGTACTGCCTGTAGGCGGTATCAGGGAAAAAGTGCTGGCGGCACACAGAGCCGGCATAAGAAAAGTCCTGCTTCCTAAGGAAAACGAGCCGGACATACAGGAAATACCGGAAGCAGTAAGAGATGAAATGGAATTTGTTTTACTCAGGACAGTGAATGATGCGCTGAAACAGGTACTTGTAAAAGGTGAAAAAAATGAAAATCATTAAATCGGATCTTGAAGCGGTTGCTGTAAAGCCTTCCCAGTATCCTTCAGATGATCTGAAGGAAATAGCCTTTGCAGGCAGATCGAATGTAGGCAAATCATCACTGCTGAACACGATCACAGGAAGAAAAAAACTTGCAAGGGTCAGCGGCAGTCCGGGCAAGACCAGGACGATAAACTTTTATATCGTCAATGATGAATTCAGGATAGTCGATCTGCCGGGGTATGGATATGCCAAGGTTTCACGTTCGGTATCCGAAAGCTGGGGCGAAATGATGGAAAAATATTTTGAAAGCCGTGAGAATCTCCTCAAGGTCGTGCAGCTTGTGGATATACGTCATGAACCATCAAAGCAGGATATCGAGATGTATCAGTATCTGAGACATTACGGCCTGGATGGTGTTGTCGTGGCAACAAAGGCGGACAAGATATCCAGAAATCAGATCCAGAAACACATAAAAATGATACGTCAGACGCTGAAGCTTTCAGGTGAAGACCTGGTAATACCTGTTTCATCATTGAAGAAAACAGGTCAGGAACAGCTGCTGGATATCATGGAACAGCTTCTTGAGGCATAAGCTGCACAGGTCAGGTTTATGGCAAGCACCGGGATTTTTCATGAAATGTCGTGACAAATCATGCGGCTGTGATGTAGAACATGAAGAAGACACAGACCTGATATCAGGAAAACAATAATTTACAGGAGAGGTTTTAGTATGCATGAGGAAACGATCGGAACTGTGATGATAACACAGGAACAGATAAACAAAAGAGCCGCAGAGATAGGTGCGGAGATTGAAAAGGATTTTAAAGGCGAGGAAGTTGTGCTTATAGGCATCCTGAGAGGTGCGGTCCTGTGGATGGGTGACATAATGAAGAATGTGAACCTTGATATGGCGATAGACTTCATGGCTGTGAGCAGCTACGGCGCATCGACGAAATCGTCAGGAGTAGTAAAGATCAACAAGGATCTGGACACTGCTATCGAAGGCAAAAATGTTATAATCGTAGAAGATATAGTGGATTCAGGAGTCACACTCAATTATCTGAAACAGTATATGGAGCATATGAAGCCTAAATCGGTCAAAATATGTACTCTCCTTGATAAACCGGAAGGAAGAAGAGTCGAGATAGATGTCGACTATATCGGATTCACGGTAGATGACAAGTTCATAGTGGGATACGGTCTGGACTATGACCAGAAATACAGGAATCTTCCGTATATAACTTATCTGGAAGAATAAATCTGACTGTATCGGGTAATAAAAAAATACCTTCTGTCAATACTACATTATGTAGATTCTGGCAGGAGGTTTTTTTATGCTTTTAGGTATACCGAGAGGTTATTTTTATTACAATTATCTGCCTTTCATAAAAACCCTGTTTGACGGCACAGGTGTTACTGTCATGGCAGGAATGGAAAACAATGATGATATATTTACAAGGGGAAAGGGTATGACAGCGGATGAAGCCTGTCTTCCGGTGAAAATGTTCGCAGGGCAGATCGATGCACTTGGAAAGGAATGCGACAGGGTCATGGTGCCGCGGATCATGAAGGATATGAAAGGGCGGTGGCTTTGCCCTGAACAGCTGGGACTGCCGGAACTGTGTATCGGGAAAGAACAACGTGCTAAAACGATAGTTACGGATCCGCTGTTCTTCAATGATTTTGCCGGAACACGGAGAGCATTCTGGAAAGTCTTTAAAGAGCTGGGAGTAAAGCCGCGGTTTTACAGAAGAAATTTCAGAAACGCCTATGCCGGCGCTGCTGATGTAGCGTCCGGCAGAAGAAATATGCACATGGAGGCAGACTGGGAATTTACACCTGCGCCGCCGGGACCGGGAGAGATAATTCTGCCGGGTACCAGAAGAGTGCTTGT
>CAJJPZ010000215.1 GCA_905193765.1 uncultured Eubacterium sp. | reverse complement strand
GAATACAAGGTAGAACCGGACTGGTTCAGC
Source organism: uncultured Eubacterium sp. (assembly GCA_905193765.1). Taxonomy (GTDB): domain Bacteria; phylum Bacillota; class Clostridia; order Peptostreptococcales; family Anaerovoracaceae; genus Lentihominibacter. The sequence goes on along the minus strand of CAJJPZ010000215.1, from coordinate 3,484 downwards.
GACGAGCCGCTGACGTTCAGCGTGGCGGATGAAAACATCCTGACCGTTTCGAAGGACGGGAAGATGACTGCGAAGAAGACAGGCGAAACAGAACTCAGGATATCGGCCAGGGAATTCACCAGGAGCATAAAGGTGACGGTGGATCCAAAGGTGACTGCGATAAAAAATGTCGCAGAAACCATACGCATCGAGAAGGGCAGCACTAAGAAGCTGAGCCCTGAGCTGAGCCCGAAAAAGTTTGCAGATGAGCCGGTGGTATATTATACTGTTGATAAGGATATCGCAACAGTAGATGGAAAGGGCAGGATCAAGGCAAAAAAACAGGGTAAGACGAAACTGAGGATAAGTGCGGGAGGGTTCACAAAGACTGTCACGGTAGAAGTCTACAAGTACACCGCGCCGGCTGCGACATACACTGCTCCGCAGACCAGCTACAGCACTTACAATACCTACAGCGGAGGAAGTTCCGGCAGCTCTTCGGGCAGCAGTTTTTCAGGAAAGAGCGGCTCCTCCGGCGGAAGCTCTTCCAGCGGGAGCAGCAGAGGCTACTTCGACAGCAGCGACGATGAATACTTCTGATTTTGCATCGATCTGTGGACACAGGCATGGATTACAGACATACAGCTATAACTTGTATATTGAGCATCATTCTGACGGCAGCAGTTTTACTGCCGTCAGATTTTTCATATCATGGAGAAGTTTCGGCAGCGGAGAAGGGGATCGTGAACTGGGGCGGCGACTCGCAGACAGACGTATATGATGAGGAAAGCGGCGGTGTGGGAGATCTGGGGATACATGTGAAGCTGCAGGACGACAGCATGAGAAACAGGTCGGGGCGGCAGCGTTCTTCGCGCAGTGCATCGGTATACGATCCCCGGGGCGAGAGCTGGTTCAGTGGCGTAAAGGTCAGGGATCAGCAGGGCACAGGGCTGTGCTGGGCGTTCTCGGCGACGGTTGCAGCGGAGATATCATATGCATATAAACATCAGGAGCAGTCACCGGTGACGCAGCTTTCCCCGGTGCATCTGGGATATTTCTTTTACAACAGAGTCAACGATCCGCTGGGCAACACGAAAGGCGACCGCAATATCATGGTGAAGGACAGCGACAGCGGGATATTCGATTATACCGACGCCGGAGGTAACAACTATCTGACTTTCCAGGCTCTTGCAGGCTGGACGGGACTGGCAGCCGAGTCGAAGGCGCCATTTGAGAAGTGGTCCGGGAGGACTCTAAGAAGCAGTCTGGCCTACGATGATGAAGTGGTTATCAGGAACGCCGACATACTGAGGAGCGGCGATGATATAAAGGCGGCTCTCATGCGGAACGGCAGTGTTTCTATCGGGATATACATGAGCGAAAACAGATATCTGGTCCAGGATACCGGTGCGTACAACTGTGATGCAGATATCAACAGCAATCATGTGGTGACGATAATAGGATGGGACGACACATACAGCAGAGAGAACTTCAGGAGCAGCCACAGACCTGACAGCGACGGCGCATGGATAGCCCAGAACAGCTACGGCACAGACTGGGGCGATGCGGGTTACTTTTACATATCATACGAGGACGCTTCGCTGGAGAACGCCTTGACCATGGAGGTGCAGGCTGCGGATACATACGAATACAACTACCAGTATGACGGCAATGCAGCTCCAAGCGGGTGGCCTCTGCTGGCAGGGGAAAAGGCGGCCAACGTATTCACAGTGCCCCGGGACGGAAGATCCCATTTCCTTGAGGCGACCGCATTCACGACGATGCGCAGCACGAAGGATCTGTCGGGAGACATGTGCGGATATGACATAGCAGTCTACACGGATCTGAAGGATCCTTCGTCGCCTGTCAGCGGGAAGAAGCGGTGCTCCTTCAGCGTCAGTCTCAGGAAATCCGGATACCACACCGTGGATATAACAGAACATGCAGGACGGATATACCTGGAGCCGGGCAGCAGTTACTCTGTGGTAGTGACTGTGAAGGATGATGTGGATATCGGTGCGGAGTGCCGCGATTACCGGTATGACTGGATAAAGTTCAGGTGCAGTCTGTCCGGGAACCAGAGCTTCTGGTACGGTCAGGCAAAAGCGGGAGCACCTGTCCGGTGGCATGACTCTTATGACGACGATATGTGCACCAGGATAAAAGCTTTCACAAATACGGAAGCATCGATGACATCGAAGCCGTCATCATTTAAAACATCTTTATACGGATACGATGATGTGAAGCTGTCATGGAGCAGAGTCTCCGGTGCCGACGGTTACCGGGTGAAATACAGGAAACAGGGCGAGACGTACTACAGGACGCTGTGCCATACTGCAGGGACTTCGGTAAAGAAAAAGGATCTTGCGGACGGCAGGAAATATTATTTCAGAGTCGAACCCTACAGAACGACAGATGGCGTGAGGTATTACAGCTCGGGATACAGATCGGGCAGCATATACACCCTGAAAAAGGTGTCGGGGGTCAGGATCTCGAAGGCTTCAGGTTCACAGGTGAAGGTCAGATGGACAGCTGTCAGTGGTGCGTCGGGATATCAGATAGCCAGATCAGCCCATAGCAGCAGCGGTTTCAGAACGGTGAAATCTGTAAGCAGCAGATATACGTCGTCGAAGATATCTGTATCAGGAAAACGGACATTTCATTACAAAGTGAGGGCCTACAGGACTGAAGCCGGGAAGAAGATATACGGACCGTGGTCGCAGATCAAAGGATACAGACTCAGATAAATGCAGTGACAGCAGCGGATCCCGCCGTTTGCGACGTGCAGCGGAGGGATTCGCCTCTTTACTTTTTTGCTCTTTGGATGTATATTTAAAGGTAACAGATTTTTACTAAAAAGGCGGTTTCTCAATAAACAATGAAGATATTATATTTTGACTGTACAGGAGGAATAAGCGGAGATATGCTCCGCAGCGCGGTCACGGAGCTCAGCGGCAGAGCTGACGAGATAAAGAAGACCGTTGCGGATATGGATTTCACAGAAGGAGCAGGACATGTGCATACACATGCAGACGGCAGCACCCATCATCATCACGGTGACGGCGTCAGGAGTTTCGGCGATGTGAAACATATAATCGAAATGAGCGGCGTATCCGAAAAGGCGGCATCGTATGCCACCGATATATACAGAGCCATCGCGGCAGCAGAGGCCGGGGTCCACGGAGCAGAACCTGAGACGGTGCATTTTCATGAAGTCGGCAGGGATGAAGCCATAAAGAATGCGCTGGGTACTGCCCTTGCAGCGGAAGTCATCGCGGCGGACTGCATCATGACGTCGCCGCTGTATGACGGCAGAGGAACAGTGGTATGCAGCCATGGAGAAATCCCCGTACCCGTACCGGCGGTAAAAGCACTGATGTCGGTATGCGACTACGAATTCAGGACAGCAGACGTGGATACCGAGATGGTGACGCCTTCGGGGCTGGCAGGACTGATAGGCATAGGTGCAGTACCTGCGGCGGAGATGCCGGAGGGCAGGATAGTG
>CAJJPZ010000214.1 GCA_905193765.1 uncultured Eubacterium sp. | reverse complement strand
CAGCAGCCGGAGGAGACTGCAAAGGCCATAGATGAAGAAGGCTGGTTCCATACCGGGGATCTGGGATATATAGATGACGATGGATATGCATACCTGACAGGACGCCAGAAAAACGTCATAATAACGAAGAACGGCAAGAACGTCTATCCGGAGGAAATGGAATATCAGATCTCGAATATAGATTTCGTTGAAGAATCATTCGTATTCGGACAGGAATCATCCATCGACAGCGATGTGGTCATAACGGCATCTGTGAAAGTGGACAAGGATGCAGTCAGGGAGATCCTTGGCGAAGGATGTTCCGATGACGATACCAGGAAGCTGATCTGGAGCGAGATAGATGCGATAAATGAGGCGGCGCCGCTTTACAGGAAAATCAGGAAGGTGATCCTGAGAAAATCAGCTTTCGTCAAGAACACCTCACAGAAGATAATAAGATTCGCCGAGGAGAACAAGAAGGAGGAGTGAGGCGTATAATGGACAGATGCAGATATCCTGAGCTTGTGACAGATCTGGACAAGCTGCGTCACAACATAGAGAAGGTAAAACGCATGTGCGATCATGACGGCGTTATGGTGGCCGGCGTCATCAAAGGCTGTACAGGTCTTCCAGAATGCGTGGAGCAGTTCGAACGGGCAGGCTGTGAGTTCATAGCCACATCGAGGCTGGAACAGCTGGAACCCCTGAGAGAGATGGGGATACAGACTCCTTTCATGATGATAAGGATACCAATGATCAGTGAAGCGGCAGATGTCGTCAGACTCGCTGATATCAGTCTGAACAGCGAGATAAGCGTGCTGAGAGAGCTGAACAGGCAGGCGGGACTGCAGGACAGGACGCACAGGGTGATACTGATGGCCGATCTGGGTGATCTCAGAGAAGGTTTCTGGGATCGCGAAGAGATGCTGGAAGTCGCGCTGGCTGTGGAGAACGACATGCACAATCTGGAACTTGCCGGCGTCGGTACGAATCTGGGGTGCTACGGTTCCATTGCGGCAACGCCTGAAAAACTCAGGGAGCTGGTGGATATCGCAGAGACGATCGAGGCGAAGCTTGGCAGGGAACTGGAATACATTTCAGGAGGAGCCACGAGCTCGCTGCCGAGGATAATCGAAGGCAATATGCCGGACAGGATAAATCTGCTCCGTGTGGGAGAAGGTATACTGCTGGCAAAGGATCTCCAGGATCTCTGGGGCTACGATCTCAGTTTCATGAACAGAGATGCGTTCGTCATAAGAACAGAGATCGTTGAGATAAAGGACAAGCCTACATATCCGTGTGGGCAGATAATGTTCGACGCATTCGGCAATACGCCGGAGTACGAGGACCGGGGCGTCAGGAAACGCGCCATCATCGCCCTTGGCAAGGTGGACTACGGTGCGCCAGAGGATCTTGTACCGCTGGCAAAAGGCATAAGCGTCATCGGAGCGTCAAGCGACCATACGATACTGGATGTCGAGGATGCTGAACGTGAATATGAAACGGGGGATATCGTGGAGTTCTGCATCAGCTATTCGAATCTGGTTTATGTGACCAGCTCGCCGAATATCAGGAAAGTATTCATATAACAGGATCATTGTAAAGACACAAAGGGACTGCACGAAGAAAAGCAGTCCCTTTGTAATTTGACAGCGGACGTCGGAACCATTGGAAACAAGCCGTGCGGTCATTGACAACAGGCGGGTTTTAAAGTATAATAATTCGATACGACAATTGGTCGAAAGGAGATTTTACGAACATGGCAGATATTATGAATGAAGAGATCATATTAACCAAGGAAGGATACGACAAAATCGTTCAGGAACACGAGGAACTCGTATCAGTCAAGAGAGCTGAGGTTGCCGAGAGGATAAAAGAGGCTATCTCATACGGAGACATTTCCGAAAATGCGGAGTACGATTCAGCTAAAAACGAACAGGCTGAACTGGAAGAAAGGATCCATAAACTGGAGACGATGATCCGTAAAGCTAAGATCGTTCAGGATGAGGATGTCAAAGGCGATGTCGTGAATGTCGGACTCAAGGTACTGGTGAAAGATCTGGATACAGGTCTTGAAGAGGAATTTTCGATAGTGGGTGCTACGGAATCAGATCCTTTCGAAGGAAAGATATCCAACGAGTCTTCCGTAGGCAGAGCTCTCATAGGTCATAAAAAGGGAGACAAGGTAGCTGTCGAGGTACCTGACGGAATAATCAATTACGAAGTAATGAATATAATGAAATAATATAACTAATCAAGTAAAGCGAGGTGTTTTTATGCATTGGGCGGAAAGAATAGCTGACAGGATCATAAAAAGAAAACCCGACAAGGAAGAGTATGTCTGTGCAGCGGGTATCAGTCCTTCAGGTTCCATCCACATAGGTAATTTCAGAGATATAGCAACGAGTCTTTTTGTAGCGAAAGCACTTGTCAAGAAGGGCAAGAAAGCAAGGATACTCTTTTCATGGGACGAATACGACAGATTCAGGAAGGTTCCTGCAAACGTCAAAGCCATCGACCCTGAAAACAAAATGGAGCAGTATATAGGTCGTCCTTATACAGATGTTCCTAATCCTTTCGCTACAGAACACGAGAACTACGCCAAGTATTTCGAAGCTGAATTCATGGAATCCATCAAGAAATTCGGTATCGAGCTCGACTACAGATATCAGACGGAGATGTATACGTCGGGCAAGTACAGGGATGATATCATAGAGTCTTTAAAGAAGAGAAAAGAGATATTCGACATACTGGACAGCTTCCGTACACAGGACGCTCAGGAAGGCGAACGTGATGCATATTTCCCTGTAAGCATTTTCTGTCCTGAGTGCGGCAGAGATACTACGAAGATCGTATCCATATCCGACGACTGCACAGTGGCAGAATACGAATGTGAGTGCGGACATAAAGGCACTTTCGACTTCAAAAAGGATTCGAACTGCAAGCTGGCGTGGAAGATAGACTGGCCTATGCGCTGGAGATATGAAGGCGTGGACTTCGAACCGGGCGGCAAGGATCATGCGAGTCCGGGCGGAAGCTATGAGACAAGCAGCGTCATCAGCAGGAAGATATTCAACTGGGAACCGCCGATGTTCCAGGGATACGAATTCATCGGTATCAAGGGATCCACGGGCAAGATGTCAGGATCTTCAGGTCTGAACCTGACTCCTGAGACACTGCTGAAGATATACGAGCCTGAGATCATCCTCTGGCTGTACTCGAAGACAGATCCTAAGAAAGCCTTCGACTTCTGCTTTGACGATGGTATACTGAGACAGTACTTCGAATTCGACAAGATGTACAACGACTATATCAACGGCAAGGCCAACGAGCACAACAGCACAGTTATGGAATTCAGCCTTATAGACGACCACAGGATCAAAACTGTTCCGATGAGCCTGTTGGTACAGCTGGGTTCGATAGTTGACTTCAACGTGCCTATGATGGAGACCGTATTCGAGAAGATCGGTACGCCGTATAAGTACGAAGATTTCGATACGAGGCTGGAAAAAGCCAAGTACTGGCTTTATCAGTGCGCGCCG
>CAJJPZ010000213.1 GCA_905193765.1 uncultured Eubacterium sp. | reverse complement strand
CTTTACCGTGAGTTTTACGTGGTTTTTCTTCATTTCCGCTGTTGCAAAAGGCAGCAGCAGTATGCCGCCTATGGAAAATCTCAGGAATGTCAGCTGGAATGCGTCGAGATGGTTCCCCACCATCTTCAGCGCTACTTCCATCGTCCCGAACAGAAACGCAGTCAGCACCACGTAAAAATAAACTTTTTTCATTTAAAATGTCACTTCCCCTATATCGTTGTTCTCAAAATCAAAACTATCTCAAAAAAGGCGGTGTCATCACCGCCTTCTGCAATTCAGGATCTGTTAGTTCAGGATCTGGCATCCGTCGAAATCGACGCCGATCATCTCTTCTTTGTCAGCACTTACGCTTACTACGAAATCAAGTCCGTATATCTTCGATATAGCCTTCAGTCTTTCGATAAACTCAGGCAGATCTCCCAAAGATACATCTGCATGTTTCAGTATGCTGTCTATGAATATCGTTTCGATATCATGATCGGAACTTATGATACCGTATATGAACCCTATGTATTCATCTATATTTGTGATATGTTCGAAATCCTCCATACAGATGACTCTTATTTTATAGTTGAGTTCATACATAAGACGATGGTTTTTATTTATAAATATTATGCTGCCATTGCTCTCCTCTATGCTGTCGTTAGCCAGCTGTACCATCTGACCCGTCTTGCCACTGCCTTTATGTCCAATAAGTAATTTCACCATAATAACGTCCTCCTCAATATGCTTTGCTAAGAGCCTTTAATTTATAGATAATTATACACCATCAGGTTAATGAGGGCAACGGTTTTTTGAGCCTCAGCTGACCGCATGCACCATCTATCTCGCTGCCCAGCTCGCGCCTTACTGTTGCAGGGATCCCTGACCGGTTCAAAATCCCCGCTATTTCTTCAGCACGTCTGCGGCTGCTCCCTGTCATGCCTGATTCCTCCACATGGTTCAGCGGTATCAGGTTGATATGACACAATGATCCTGACAGTTTTTTCTTCATAAGTTCTATATCCCGTCCGCCGTCATTCTCCCCCTTTATCAGGGTATATTCGAAAGTTATGCGGCGCCCCGTTTTCCCTGTATATTCCCGAGCTGCTTCCAGCAGATCATCCAGCGGATATTTCCTGTTGACAGGCATTATACTGCTTCGTCCCTCGTCATCAAGGCGATGCAGGGAGACGGCAAGACCTGCCTGCGGGAAATCTTCAGCAAATCTTTTCATCACCGGTATTATCCCGCTGGTAGAAACAGTCATGTTCCTGTAGCTGAGATTTTTGCCATCACGGTGATGGAGCAGCTCAAGGAATTTTTTCAGATTGTCATAGTTGTCAAAGGGTTCCCCCATGCCCATAACAACTATATGATCTATCTTCTCTCCGGACACACGCTCCGCCTCGAAAACCTGTCCTATCATCTCCCCGGCCGTGAGATCCCTGACGAAGCCACCCAGAGCCGATGCACAGAACACACAGCCCATCTTGCAGCCCACCTGAGATGAAACACAGAGTGAATTGCCGTATCTGTATTTCATGAACACGCCTTCCACAGCATTGCCGTCGTGAAGAGAAAACAGGAATTTCTTTGTCCCGTCATGGCTGTCGCTCTGCACTTCAGCAACATCAACTCCCCCTATATACGCCAGCTGCGAAAACCGTTCCCTGGTCGCCTGCGACAGATCAGTCATGATATCAAAAGATCTCGCGCCTCGCTGTATCCACTTAAAAAGCTGTTTGCCGCGGAAAGGTTTCTCACCTGCATCCGCGGCGAACATTTTCAGCTCGTTCTCTGTAAATCCCTGAAGATCTACTCGTTCCATTCCATGTACTCCTCTATGCATATCCTGTCATTCTGAGGATTTTCAGAAGATATCCCCGGATAGAAATAGTCGATGTATTCCTCTACTACATTCCTGGATACGCCTCCCAGTCTGCCTCTTCTCGATGTATCGATCTGTCCGTCAGCCTTGATTATCCTCTCACCGTATCCTTCCAGCATGTTTATTATATCTGTCGGATCGTATCCGAATTTTATCGCCAGATAATCTATATCCCTGCCGACACATACATACAAATCGAAGATAGCCGTATGATCCTGTATGTCGATCTGAGCCAGTCGCCTGAGATTTTCTATCGATGTACTCATAACTAAACTCTCTCCACATCTATGCCTGTCTTATGCCCATTGAGGTCTGACGTGCTCTCGCATGCCCTGTACTCAATGGAAACTGCCAGTGTTTCATTCATGATATATTCTCTGTGAGCTTCAACTGCTGCCTTGACATCATCATCCGCATCGATATATATCCTGATGTTGTCCATCATCTCATAATTGTTCTGTTTTCTCATCTGCTGGACCTTTGATACCAGTTCTCTGGCAAGGCCTTCTCCGGCAAGTTCAGGTGTGACTGTGGTATCCAGGATAGTGAACACATTATTCTCCATGGCCACAGCGAAGCCTTCCTTGGCGTCGATCCTGACATCCACCATCTCTCTTGTTATCTCAACCGGTTCACCGTTCATATCCAGAACAGTCTTTCCGTCTGCATCGAGTCTGGCAACGAATGCACCAGGTTCTTCTTTTGCCAGAGCTGCACCGAAGGCCTTGATGTTCTTGCCCAGTACAGGACCTGCAACTTTGAAGTTAGGCTTGAGAGTGAAGTTCATATATCCGTCGAGATCGTTCTCGAAGTTCACTTTCTTTATGTTCAGTTCTTCTTTTATCAGCGGCGTCAAATCACCTATCACAGCCTCGTATTTACCGTCCACGAGCACGCTGTTCAGCGGCTGTCTCACCTTGATGCGTTCTTTTTCTCTTGTACCTCGTCCCAGTGCCACCAGTGTCCTTACAAGATCCATCCTTTCCTCTGTCTTCTCGTCCACGAGGCTCATGTCTGCCTCAGGGAAGAATGCAAGGTGTACAGACTCTTCACCTGTGAGGTTCTGATACATCTCGTCTGACAGGAATGGTGCGAACGGCGCTATCATCTTTGAAACGCCCACAAGTACTTCATATGTGGTAGCGTATACCGACTTCTTGTCGTCGTTCAGTTCTTCGCCCCAGAATCTTCTTCTTGCTCTTCTGATATACCAGTTGGAAAGGTCTTCTGTAACGAAGTTCTGTATCTTTCTTACTGCCTTCATGTGATCGTATCTGTCCATCTCTTCGGTTACTTCTGCGATGAGCCTGTTGTACTTGGAAAGAATCCATCTGTCAAGTTCAGGTCTGCTGCCGTAAGGCACATCCAGCTTGTCCGGTTCTATCTCGTCCTGATTCGAGTAAAGTACGAAGAAGTTATATACGTTTTTCAAAGTTCCGAAGAACTTGCTCATAACTTCGATAAGTCCGTCCTCGTCGAACTTCGTAGGTGACCATGCAGGCGATGTGTAGAGCAGATACCATCTTGTAGCGTCTGCACCGTATTTATCGAACAGCTGGAACGGATCCACTGTATTGCCCACATGTTTGCTCATCTTCTTGCCGTGCTTGTCCAGTATAAGGTCGTTTACCAGCACGTTCTTGTATGGAGCTGTGCCCTTGATGAATGT
>CAJJPZ010000212.1 GCA_905193765.1 uncultured Eubacterium sp. | reverse complement strand
TGCCTTGTTATCACTTTTATCACAACGAGTATTATAAAGATTATACCGACATAGCCATTCACTACATAAATAATATTCAGCAGTTTATTGAACGGCAGCAGCAGAGCTATGAACGCTCCCAGCAACGCCAGTACCACGATGATGGCTTTGCCTTTAGAAGTCTTCTCATCAACAAACCTTGTGGCAGGACTGTAAAGAAGCGGTACCGCTGATGAATATATGCCGAACAGTATTATCACTGCAAAGAAACTGCCGAATATCGGGCTCAGATTTGTCGCCAGTGTCAGGATAGGAATCTGTGAGCCTTCCATAGAAGCCATATTGGCCCACATTGCAAGCATCACTATCAGCGCTGTCAGTGCAAAGAAAGCACAGCCTAATATCTGTCCCAATGCTGCCTGTTTCCTGCTGCCCAGTGTCTTCCCGTAAACAGGCAGAAAAGCTACCATCCACAGTATACCGAATCCAAGATAGTTGAATGCTGACATGAACCATGAATCTGAAGCCTTTATCAGTTCCAGATCCGGTATGAGTTCTATTCCCTCTTTTACTGAACCGCCTTTGAATATATTAGGTATACATATAAGTATCGTAATGACTATAAGTGCCGGGCCTATTTTTCCTATTATGTCCGATATACGCTTAAGCCCCAGCGTTACAGTAATCCCTGAAACAGCTGCCATGATGATCACGCCTATCCATGCCGGTATACCGTAGTGCTGATTCAGAGTGGCACCAGCCCCTGAACACATTACTATAAATGACATATATACAAACAGATTAGTGAAATAATCATAAAATGTGCCGATGTATTTACCACAGTAATATTTGTACACGCCATCCTTTTTCTCGAACTGTTCCTTCTGCCCTATCGTTATGAACTCAGTATTCATAAGTGATCCACCTACAAAATACACTATGAGTACACCGATGCCACCGAATCCGAATGCTGTAAAATATTGAAGTATCTCCTGTCCGGTCGCAAACCCTGAACCTATTGCGAACGCAAGATATGTACCTGCAACAGTAAGTACACTTCCTAAAGTCAGTTTTTTAGAATCCATAAAAATCCCTCCTTATTTATCATGGTGATTTGCTATCATATACAAACCATCATGCTTCATATATGATATTCCCATCTATCATAGTCATCAGCACAGGCATACTGAACATCTGATCCCTGTCATGTATTATCTCAAACGGGTTTTTCCCAAGGACCACTATGTCCGCCAGCTTGCCGGGTTCTATCGTTCCAAGTTCTTTCTCTCGTCCGGATGCATATGCCGATCCATATGTATAATTTCTGAGAGCCTCATGTACTGTAAGTTTCTCCTCAGGGTTATATCCTCCTTCAGGTTCGAGTTCATTGGTCAGGCGATTGACAGCTCTGAACAGACCTTTGAAAGGTGTAAACTCCACTACAGGATAATCTGTACCGAAAGCCATATCAGCACCTGCATTCATAAGTGATTTGAATGCCCACATATACCTCATGCGCTTTTCCCCAAGCAGATGATGGAACGGATGTTTAGCATAGTGTGTCCTTGGTGCGTGTTCAGGCTGCACGGAGGCTACTACTCCTAGCTCTCTGAATCTTGATATATCCTCAGGCATTATATGTTCTATATGCTCGATAGCATGTCTCATATCTCTGAATCCGTTTTTCTTTCCTGCATTTTCAAATGCATCAAGTGCCAGTCTGACAGCCCCATCCGAACAGCAGTGAACGCGGCACTTCACTCCCAGCGTATCGAGTTCTTCGATCCGTTTTATGAAGATATCTTTCAGAATAAGCGGCTCCCCGACAAATCCAGGTCTGTCGTAATATGGTTCCACCATATACCCGGTATGCCCCATAGGCGTGCCGTCAAGAAAATCTTTTACACCATTGAACCTGATGATATCACCGTTGAATTCTTTCTCCATAGCTGATATTTTTTCATTTGGTTCCATCATGCCTACTGAAAAGTTAATTCTTATGGAAAGATCACCCGATCTCTGAAGCACCCTGTATGCTCCTTCCCGCAGGATCCCATGCAGAGGCAGATCTCCTACGGAAGTTATCCCAAGTCTGTTCGCCATTTTAGCAAAAGCTCTTGTAAAATCAGCTATTTCCTCATCCGATATACTATCAAATATCTTTGCCAGCAGTGGCGCTACTGCTCCTTCGTGCACATAGCCTGTAAGTTCACCATTTTCATCTTTAAAATATTCCCCATTGTCAGGAGGCACTGTATCTTTATCTATTCCGAAACGTCTAAGAGCCTCACTGTTCAGCCATGCACCATGACATTCTTTATTCATTGAAAAAACCGGTGTATTCGGGAAATATATATCAAGTGACTCTTTTGAAGGGAGTTTCTGCCCTGGCCATACAAAATGATCCCACGCACCTCCAAGTATCCACTTATCCGGATCTTTGTCTTTATTCTTTTCATACAAATATTTAGCAGCTTCATGCTCATCTCTGGTCGCTCTTATCGTGCCAAAATATTCCATCATCGCAGCCATGGCCATATGAACATGGTAATCATTGAATCCGGGCATAAGAAACCCCTGACTGTGATCGATCACCTCATCTGCCATTGACGGATGCCATTTTTCAACGGGAACGATTTCTTTTATCTTGTTCCCGTCTATCAGCAGATATCCATCTATCAGTGTTTCATTGACTGATGTATATATCTGTCTGCATCTGATTGCTTTCATTAAGAATCCACCTCCTGGTATTAATTATTTGAATATTCCTAATTTAATATACCGCAAAAGCTGTGCCATAAGTTCATACCCCAAAAGGTCGCTCTGCTTTCAACAGTTCAGCCCCATTAATTTAAAAAGAATTTTCTGTTAATTTGAATGCATTTTTGCGCTGATTGCGCACATGCAACAAAAAAAGCTATGAACTATATCATGATAAATATAATCCATAGCGTTTTTATTTCGATCTATATGTAAGAGTCTCTGTTTATATATTATATATCTTCCTGTTACCTTTGACTTTTATCACCGTCATTTCTCCGAAAGATACTCATCCATGCTCGCTGCTGCTGTCTTGCCGGCTCCCATGGCCAGTATGACCGTTGCTGCGCCTGTGACTGCATCTCCGCCTGCGAACACGCCTTCCCTGCTTGTGGCTGCCGTTTCATCAGTGCCTATGCCGCCTCGCTGGTTTGCGCCAAGATCGTCTGTAGTCTCCAGTATCAGCTTGTTGAGCTTCGTACCGATAGCCATGATGACACAGTCCACATCCAGGACAAAGTTCGATCCTTCCTTCGGCACAGGTTTTCTCCTGCCGGAGGCATCCGGCTCGCCAAGCTGCATCTCTACACATTCCAGACCAGTCACATGACCGTCATCATCGCCGATCACGGCCACAGGATTTTTCAGAAGCTGGAAATCCACCCCCTCTTCGATGGCGTGATGTATCTCCTCAGCTCTTGCCGGTATCTCATCCATGGAACGACGGTATACTATGTATACTTTCTCTGCACCCATTCTTTTGGCGCATCTTGCCGCATCCATGGCAACGTTGCCGCCGCCTACTACAGCTATCCTTCTGGCACGCTGTACAGGTGTGTCGTACTCAGGCAGATATC
>CAJJPZ010000211.1 GCA_905193765.1 uncultured Eubacterium sp. | reverse complement strand
AGGATGAATCCGGCCTTTCGGATGCCTTCGTCATTGCCTTCATTCTTGGCCTGTACAGCCAGTATCAGACCGATAAGTCCGCATATACCACAGCACGCCAGACCTATTATCCCCAGGACCAGTGAAGCTACTGCCTTACCGTGTGCCGGTGGCTGATAGTTGTAGTTCTGATATCCCTGATATGAATACTGGTTTCCATTTCCAGTACCACTGCCGTTCGTATTATATGTGTACTGTGACTGACCGTCGCTGTGAGGCTGATCATAAAATCCATTCTCAGATGATTCACCGTAATTGTACTGATTATCGTTGTTCATGTTATTGTTGTCCATTTGGATGATATTCCTTTCTTCTTTAAAATCTAACCCGGATTATACCGTATATAAATATTGTAAATTAGCACTATGAAAAAGTCAATCATCAGAAACCGAAACCGTACCACGGCATGTTCCTGACTACGCAGAACACTGCATAAAGCGCTATATTAACATAAAGTATCCTCAGGATATTTTTCTCCCTGCATAATACATCCGGATATCCCGTGAAACAGCACAGGCTTATGCCCACCCATGCAGGTACCGTCATGAAGGCCACCGGGTTGTATCTGAACGCCGATGCAAAATCAAGGCGCATGACAGACAGTGCCATCCGGGAAGTGCCGCATCCGGGACAGAGAAGCCCCGTTACTCTGTTGAAAAGGCACGGTATGCCCAACCCTGTCCTGAATATGAGCAAAGTATATATCGCGCCTGCTGTAAGTATGACGGCGTATATGACAAGTATCCTTTTGCGCATCCTGCGCATATATTCCCGGTCATTGCGCAGATATCCATTTCCTTCTTTCCTGCATCCTCCCATACTACGCAACTCCCGGTTCTCTTTTTCTTATCCATACGAAAGCAATTGTGCATATGATAACTGACAGTATCGAACCTGCCACTGCTGCAAGCCCCATCGGCAGAAGCGTATCTGCGAACATCTTCGATGCAAGATATGCTCCCGGAACACGTGCCAGCAGCACCGACAGGAAATTGTGCAGGAATGATATCCCTGATTTTCCATATGCGCAGAAATATCCGCTGAAGCAGAAGTGTATCCCTGCGAACATACAGTCAGCGACATATCCCCTGAAATACTGACCTCCCATGGTTATTACCGCTGTATCCGACGAGAACAGTCCTACCACCGGTTCTGCAATGAACTGGATCAGCACAGACACGACCAGTCCGAATCCTGCAGCTATAAAAATAGCGTATCTCAGAGTCTTTGCAGCACGATCTAATTTGCCTGCACCTATATTCTGAGCGCATACAGCCGACACCGTTGACAGCATTGAGGACGGCACCAGGAATATGAAGCCTATTATCTTTTCCACGATCCCTACAGCTGCCGCATCATTGAGACCTCTCTGATTTGCTATTATCGTTATCACTATGAAAGCTATCTGGATGAATCCGTCCTGGAGCGCCACCGGCACGCCGATGTTGAGTATCCGGCGTATATGCTCCCTGCACGTTCTGAAATCGCTTCTGCTCACCGATATTAGCCTGCGCTTCACGATAGCGATCAGCGCTACAGCCACACTTATGGTCTGTGAAAGCGTCGTACCCAGCGCCGCACCTGCCGGCCCCATATCCATGACGCCCATGAAAACAAGATCCAGTATTATATTTGCAGCACACGCCACAGCTATGAAGTACATCGGGCTTTTGGAATCACCGAGGCCTCTGAACACTGAGCTGATGACGTTGTATGCCGTTATGAACGGGATCCCTGCGAAGCATATCGTAAGATATGCTGCAGTCCCGGAAACTGCCTCAGCAGGAGTCGACATCACCATTACCACCGGCTTCACAAGGCATATCAGCAGTATCGTCAAGGGTATGGATACCGCCATGAAAAGTGTAGCAGTGTTGCCTATCACAAGCGATGCTTTCTTTCTGTCTCCTGCTCCCACCGCATGTCCGATATTCACAGTTGCTCCCATGGCAAGTCCCACGATCATCACCGTCAGCATATGCATTATCTGACTGCCTATGGAAACCGCCGTTGTCCCTGCGACTCCGTCGAACTGCCCGATTATGAACAGATCCGCCATACCGTAAAGCGTCTGCAGAAAATATGACAGCAGATACGGCAGCGAAAAATACAGTATATTGCTCAGCACACTCCCAGATGTCAGATTTCGTTCCATTTATTTATTTTGTTCTCCTTTTTTATCTTCTGTGATCATTATGCGTATATATTTTTTCACATCTTCCATATATACCAGACATCCTGCTTCTGATCCATTGCGTCTATTATATCAAAGCAGCTCTGTCATTTCAATCAGCGTAAAATGTATCCTCTGCATCAAAAAAGACATGCCTTTATATGATCTGCATGCCTTTCGCGATTTTTCGCCTTATCTGTTGTATCTGTCCTTCATCTGCTGCTCGGCATCATCTATGCCGTCATATCCGTAAAACCTTACCATCCTGTCGTGTACTGCAAAAGATGGTTCTATGCCTTCATCAAGCATAGCTCTGAGATCCTCAAGGTACGCCTCGAGAGTTTTTTCCGAATAGGTTTTGTATTCTCCTGCTGCATACGACTTTACAGATGTGATCCCTGCGCTGTCATCTTCAGTAGGTCTGCTGCCTCTGCTGAAATACGGATATTTTTTTGCAAACCTCAGTTCACTGTCCACTGTTATATCGACTATGGCATCAACAAGACGCTGTTTTGACGCTGTTATATACGGCAGCACCGGCTCAAGTTCAGTCCTGAAATACTCCGGATCTGTGAACTCCATCATGTATGCGTATTTCTCCGAGATCAGGTTCCTGCCTGCTGAAACAGCTTCCAGTATATCATCATAATAACTGCCCAGCGTTTTCTCCGAAAGGCAGCAGTGGTTCGAATATCTCATGATATAGAAAGTCCTGCCGTCATCCTGACAGCCTGCTCTGCCGCCTATATTATCCACCTCGTCGAACATCGCCCATTCTGCATCGATTATCCTGTTTATCAGTTCATCCTTGTCTGTTATTCTTACTTTGTATCCTTCAAGGCTTCTTCCTGCGGATTTTTTCATTTTTACACCTCCAAGATATCGTTTCTGATATCACGTCTATATATCTGTCTCTGATAATACTGCTGCGATACTGTTCTGTCAAGGGCCGCCATGAACACCGTGAACTGGAAGGATATCAGCTGTCCCAGCAGACCTGCCAGTATCACACCGTTGAACATCAGGATGCTGCTGTCAAGCGATTATAACGAAATAACAGACTCGATACTGTCGGGCAAGGTGGACTGCGGATTCCTGTCCTCACCTGTGCACAGGGATTTCATGTTTACGCCGCTTTACGACGATCCGATGCTGGTGTTCATGTCGAAGGATCACCCTCTCACAGCTAAAGAAAAACTCACTCTTGCAGAGGTAAAAAAAGAACCCCTTATCATGCCTATAAAGGGTTCTGATAATGATATCATGGCTGTTCTGGATAAAAGCTCCGGAAAGATAAATACACGCTATATGCTCAACGATGATTTTTCCGTCATGTCCATGGCCGCCCACGGCTTCGGCATCACCATAATGCCAGAGCTCATCGGCCGCAACTTCAACTTCGACTTCGAAGTCCGGCCACTG
>CAJJPZ010000210.1 GCA_905193765.1 uncultured Eubacterium sp. | reverse complement strand
GCAAAGTGACGGAAGAGCGGAAAGAAAACGACTGCGGAACCCCTAGCCCGATTTGCGGAACAAATCGCAGGCAGGTGTCATGCAAAGTTTTCCCGCGAAACGGAGCAAAGTGACGGAAGAGCGGAAAGAAAACGACTGCGGAACCCCTAGCCCGATTTGTGGAACAAATCGCAGGCAGGTTCAGCCGAAGAAGAAAAGTATATCAGTTTGTCACTGACTTACCGAAGCTTTCAGGCAAATGTATAGTGAATGGATACGGTTTTGGAGAGAATGCACTCATGCATCACCGAAGAAGCAATCTGCTTACAGTATCTTTGAATAGAGAGGTTCAGTAAGCTGGGAAGCTATCAGGTAAAAGGACAGGATTTTGTGACAGTTTCGTTGCTGTGTGCAGGATCCTGTTTTAATATTTGATATCTGTTAAATTGACAGAACAAGTTAAAGGATTCCGCCATTTAGTTGATAAGGAGGAGGAAAATGGAAAGAAAAACACCATTGTACGAAAAACACGTTGAAGCAGGAGGTAAAATAGTACCTTTCGCAGGATATCTGCTTCCGGTACAGTATAAAGCAGGAGTAATAGCAGAACATAAGGCAGTCAGAGAGGCATGCGGACTGTTTGACGTGTCTCATATGGGTGAGATAATATGTAAAGGTAAAGATGCCCTGAAATGTGTCAACATGCTTCTGACTAACGATTTCAATGGCATGTATGACGGACAGGCAAGATACAGTCCTATGTGCAACGAAAACGGCGGAGTTGTAGATGATCTGATCGTTTACAAAAAAAGTGATGAAGAATATCTCATAGTTGTGAATGCTGCAAACAGAGAAAAAGATTTCGAGTGGATGAAAGCACACGCAACAGGTGACGCAGTAATAGAAGATCACTCAGACGAATACGGACAGCTGGCTCTTCAGGGGCCTAAGGCGCAGGCTATACTGGAGCGCCTTGCTGATAAGGATTCCATACCGGAAGCATACTATAGTGCAGTGTTTGACGGCAAAGTGGGCGGCATAGACTGCATAGTTTCAAGAACAGGCTACACTGGTGAAGACGGTTTCGAATTCTACTGCAAATCAGAAGATGCACCAGCATTATGGGATCTGCTCCTCAAAGAAGGTGTAGCAGACGGTCTTATTCCATGCGGTCTCGGCGCAAGAGATACACTCAGACTTGAAGCAGGAATGCCTCTCTACGGACATGAAATGAATGATGATATCTCACCTAGAGAAACAGGTCTGGGCATCTTTGTAAAGATGGATAAGGATGACTTTATCGGTAAAGCAGCTCTGGAAGCAAAGGGAACACCGACGATCAAACGTGTAGGCCTTAAAGTAACAGGCAGGGGAATCATCCGTGAACATGCAGACGTATATGCCGGAGATGTAAAGATCGGATATACCACATCAGGTACACACGCACCGCATCTGGGATACCCTGTAGCGATGGCTATCATAGACAAGAAATACAGTGAACTGGGATCAGTGGTAGAAGCTGAAGTAAGAGGCAGACGTATAGCAGCAGAAATCGTCAGATCACAGTTCTACAAAAGATAATCATTCACAGTAAATGTGAATATAATAATAAGTTATATATCAAAAACTAAAATTATCAGGAGGCAATAAAATGAAATATCCAAAGGAATTAAAGTACGTTAAATCACACGAATGGGTAAAAGAAGAAGGCGATGTGATCGTAGTAGGTATCTCTGATTACGCACAGGATGCACTGGGCGATATAGTATTTGTAAATCTGCCGGAAGAAGGGGATGATGTTTCCATCGGCGACGCTTTTGCAGACGTTGAGTCAGTAAAGGCTGTTTCGGACATTTTCTCACCTGTAGAAGGAACCGTAAAAGAAGTAAATGAGGAACTGGTGGACAATCCGGCACTCATCAACGAAGCTCCTTATGATGCATGGCTTATAAAAGTAGAAAATGTATCAGAAAAAGAAGATACGATGGATGCAGACGCATACGAGAAATTCATAGCAGAGGAAGCGGAGGCTTAGGATGGGCAGATTCGTAGTATCTACTGTAAAAGAACAGCAGGAAATGCTGGAGAGCATCGGGAAAAAATCCTTTGATGATCTGTTTTCCGGCATACCTGAAGAAGTAAAATTAAAAGACGGTCTCGATCTTCCTGAAGGTCTTTCTGAAATGGAAGCAGGAAGAAAGATCGAAGAAATAGCAGCAAAGAATACCGTTTTCAAGAGCATATTCAGAGGTGCAGGTGCGTATGACCACTATATTCCGGCTGCGGTAAAGCGCATCGCGTCAAAAGAAGAATTTGTTACTGCATATACACCTTATCAGGCTGAGATAAGTCAGGGCATACTGCAGTCTATTTTCGAGTATCAGACAATGATGTGTGAGCTTACCGGAATGGATGCATCCAACGCTTCTGTTTATGACGGAGCAACAGCAGCGGCAGAGGCAGCTGCGATGTGCAAGGACAAGAAACATAACAAGGTGCTCGTATCTGCAACGACGAATCCTCAGGTGATAAGCGTTGTTGAGACCTATTGCTTCGGCAACGGGATGACCGTTGAGATCGTGCCGGAAAAAGACGGCGTAACTGACATGGAAGCTCTGGAAGCTGCACTGACAGATGATGTAGCGTGCTTTTATGTACAGCAGCCGAATTACTTCGGGATACTTGAAGATTACGGCATGCTTGGAGAAGCAGTGCACAGCACAAAGGCGAAATACATCATCGGATCCAATCCCATAGCACTGGCAATCGTAAAGACACCTGCGGAATACGGCGCAGATATCGCAGTAGGAGAAGGTCAGCCTCTGGGAATGCCGCTGTCATACGGCGGTCCATATCTCGGATTCATGACTGCAACTTCAAAAATGATGAGAAAGCTCCCGGGACGTATCGTCGGTGAAACGGCAGACGACGCCGGAAACAGAGCTTTTGTACTGACACTTCAGGCAAGAGAACAGCACATAAGGAGAGAAAAGGCAAGCAGCAACATCTGCTCAAATCAGGCTTTATGTGCACTTACAGCAGGCATATATCTGACAGTGATGGGCAGATCAGGACTCGCAAAGGCTGCGACACTGAGCACATCAAAGGCTCATTATCTGCAGAAGGAGCTCGAAGCAGCAGGCTTTGCTCCTAAATATGACAAAACGTTCTTCAATGAGTTCGTGACAAAGACACCTGCGGATGCGTCGGAGATACTTGAAGGACTCGAAAAGCACGGCATACTGGGAGGTCTTGCTCTTGGCAGTGATGAGATACTGTGGTGTACTACAGAGAAGAACACGAAGGCTGATATAGATGAGCTTGTGAAAGTGCTTAAGGAGGTGTGTAAATAATGAAACTGGTATTTGAAAGAAGCATGCCTGAGCGCGAATGCTCGATATTGCCTGAATGCGATGTTCCTGAGGTAAAACTTTCCGGATTCGAACGTGAGAAAGCACTGAACCTCCCTGAACTGTCGGAGAATGATATAAGCCGTCATTACACTGAACTGGCGGAACATACACACGGTGTCAACAATGGATTCTATCCGCTGGGATCGTGTACCATGAAATACAATCCTAAAATAAATGAGGAAATGGCAGCACTTCCTGGATTTGCAGGAATACATCCCCTTCAGTCCGAAAAGACGGCACAGGGGTGCCTCGAGATACTCCATGATGCTG
>CAJJPZ010000209.1 GCA_905193765.1 uncultured Eubacterium sp. | reverse complement strand
GTTGTGGTGATCTCATAAAAACTGCTTGACAGGAGGTCACTTCATAACAGGTGATTTGAATGGCCAAGACTGCAAATGTCAACGTCCGCATCGACCCCGAGACTAAGGCAGGCGCGGAGCAGCTTTTCGCGCAGTTCGGTATCACTATTTCGGACGCTATCAATATTTTTCTCAGAAAATCAGCTATGGAGGGGGACTTCCTTTTGATGTGAAGCTGCATTGCGCAAAGCTCTCGAAATAATAAACGGACAGAGATACGCCAGGAGATATTCGAGTGCGGAAGAGCTGTTCCATGATCTTGACAACGAACCGGATGCAGAATAAGGCGATGACTGATTCCGCGGCTCGTCACGACCACACAATTCCGCAAAGACTATAAGCGTATCAGAGAATGCGGATATGATTCCGGCCCGCTGAAGCATGTTCCGGACCGGCTTATCAGCGGAGAGCCGCTTGATCTGCGATATCGTGACCATAGTCTGTCAGGTAACTACTCAGGATTCCGTGAATGTTATATACAACCTGACTGGCTGCTGATATATCGTATCGATAATGACCAGCTGGTTCTGACTGCATCGCGAACGGGAACACATTCCGACCTGTTTGCAAAGTGAATGCGGACTCGTGATCTCATGTCCTCAGGAAAATCGAAATCAGCTGGCTTTTCTGTGAACACAGTTCCTTGACTCTCCTGTAATAATCTATATCCGGAGCCAGCATCGATCCCGGCCACTCCACCGGCATTCATGACCTGCATATGCAAAAAAGCAGGCTGCATACACCACTAATGTGAATGTATGCAGTCTGCCGGAGTTAAATTTTATGGTCGAAACTATTGCAGCTTTTCATCACAGTTCCTAAATATCAAAAGCTGCAATCGTTAGCGACTTCAGAGTGATAACTCTGTTTCATATGTCAGCCTGCAGGTCCACAAGTCATACCGTCCTGCATATGCTGTATTACATCGGTTGTCGCACCTATACGGTACGGGGGCTGTGCCCTTTGCCCTTTACATGAGTTTGCGGAACAGTGCCTTGAGGTCGTCGATGCCGGCGTCCTTAGGATTGCCCGGTGCGCAGGCGTCAGCGTGAGCCGATTCTGCCAGGAAATCCAGGTCTTCTTCCTTCAGAGCATCGAGTTTAGTCGGTATGCCTACGTCTGCGGAAAGTTTACGCACTGCATCAACTGCTGCCTTGCGGTATTCCTCGACAGACATGTCGTCTACTCCCTTCACGCCCATGGCTCTGGCGATCTCTCTGTATTTTTCGCCGGTCTGGTCTGCGTTGTACTCCATCACTATCGGCAGCATCATAGCACATGCCACCCCGTGAGGCGTGTCGTATACAGCACCCAGAGTATGTGCCATGGAGTGTGCTATTCCAAGACCCACATTGGAAAATCCCATGCCTGCGATATACTGTCCGAGGGCCATTCCTTCACGGCCTTCCTTTTCATTGGCAACAGCGCCCCTCAGGGATCTGGAGATGATCTCGATAGCCTTGAGATGGAACATGTCCGTCATTTCCCATGCAGCCTTTGTTGTATATCCTTCGATGGCGTGTGTCAGCGCATCCATTCCTGTCGATGCAGTCAGTCCCTTAGGCATGGACGACATCATATCCGGATCCACCACCGCCACCACCGGCATATCGTGAGGATCCACGCAAACGAATTTTCTCTTTCTCTCAACGTCTGTTATGACGTAGTTTATCGTTACTTCAGCGGCTGTTCCTGCAGTTGTCGGTACTGCTATGATCGGAACACATGGTTTCTTAGTCGGCGCAACGCCCTCCAGGCTCCTGACGTCCTCGAATTCCGGATTGTTTATGATGATACCGATGGCCTTGCATGTATCCATCGATGAACCGCCGCCGATGGCGATCATACAGTCAGCCTCTGCAGCTCTGAACGCCTTCACGCCGTTCTGCACATTCTCGATGGTCGGGTTAGCCTTGATATCCGAAAATATCTCATAAGGGAATCCGGCTGCGTCCAGCACGTCAGTCACCTTTGCAGTCACACCGAATCTCATCAGATCCGGCCCTGTGCACACCAGCGCTTTCCTGAATCCTCTTGCTTTCACTTCCGTTGCGATCTCCTGCACCGCACCTGCTCCATGATACGAAGTTTCGTTCAACATAATCCTGTTTGCCATGATGATCCTCCTTCTAAAATATCTGTATTCTTTTTACTGTCTATATTTTAACAATCTTTCCTCCTAAAAAAAGTGACAATTCTCTGTGACTGTCACTTTTCCATGCAAAATCCGGGTTCTGCACAAAATCCGGGCTCTTCATCTGTCATACAAGTCCCAGCTGGCGGAAAGTGTCCGCCAAAGCTGCCGGCATGGCGTCCACCAGACGCTCTGCCAGTTCCTCCGGGGTGCAGCTGATCTCTCCCGATACCCACCGCGTGGTCATGTATATGGATCCGCGGCAGTACATTTCCAGAAGAAAATTCAGCTCGCTGCTAAGCGGCTCTCCGGTCCTTTTCTCGATGGCGTTCCTGTAAAATGCGTGTATCATCCTGTAGTCGTGATCTCTGAGGCTGTTCTGGTCGTCGTATCTGAAAGCCGCATCGAAAAACAGGCGCTCCTTTTCTATGAACCTGAATTTCCTGACAAGGCCCTCGTACACGGTCCCGCCTCTTCCCATGTGTTCGAAGGACTCGCTGAGTATTTTGTCGAAATACCAGTTGATGAGATCGTATTTGTCAAGAAAATACCTGTAAAAAGTCTGTCTCGTGGTACCGCATTCCTCGACAATCTCTTTTACGGTGACTTTTTCCACCGGCATGCGTTCCATGCACTTCTTCATTGCAGCTGCAAACCTATACTTTGTCCTGTCCTGCCTGCTCTCCGCCTGATGACCGGCTTCGTCGCCGGATCTGCTGTCTGCGCTGCTGCAGCTTTCCATCGTATCCTTTATCATATGCGGGGTCCGCCTTCCCGGTGACCAGCACCCGCCCGGGCGCCTGCACCTGCTCTCCGCGGATGCCTCAGCGCCCGCGGATCCTCACGTTATCACTATATATGGATTTTAACATCCCGCCGGCACGCAAGTCAATCCTGCGTGCTGCGCCGTCGCTCGCTTTGTAAGCCGTACGAGCACCGATCCATAGTCCAATCCCATAAGATTATCTGCTGCAGCGCTCCGCTGCCACGGCTCGTAGCTTCTGTCACTCTCCGGATGTATCTAAATACCTCCGCTGACTGCCGTGTTCGATACTTTCCCATTTTTCGAGAAAGGCCTGCGCCAGATCTGTGCGTCACAGCATCTCCGTGTGATATATGCCCCCCGCCAGGTCTTTCCATGATGCCTGGCGGCCTTCCAAAATCATGTAGCTGTGTCTGCTGCCTGCCTTAGGTATGGAGACCGATCCCGGGTTCAGGCAGATGCTGCCACTGCCGAAGGATTCCCATGAAGGTATGTGGGTATGACCCTGCAGCAGGATGTCTCCATCGGACAGAGGTGGCTGGTTGTCGATATTGAAACGGTGCCCGTGGGTGGCGTAGATCAGTCTGCTGTGTTCGTGTCCGCCGATGCGTTGCGATGCGTCCGTCTGCTCCTGATCGGTGCCTGCCGGATCGTCTGCGTCAGGCTTATCTCCCTGCGCCCGGCCGGCGTCTGCAGGATCGTCTGTGTCATATTTATCTGCCGGATCGCCCTCACTA
>CAJJPZ010000208.1 GCA_905193765.1 uncultured Eubacterium sp. | reverse complement strand
TGCCGCTGAAAGCGCCGCCGCCGTGACGTGCATATCCGCCGTAAGTATCAACGATGATCTTCCTGCCTGTGAGGCCCGAATCTCCGTGAGGTCCGCCGATAACGAATCTTCCTGTAGGATTTACATAATACTTTGTTTCGTCATCCAGCAGATCAGCATCCACAACAGGTTTTATCACATGCTCTATGAGATCCTTTCTGATCTGTTCCAGCTCTGCGTCAGGATCATGCTGTGTGGATATCACTATAGTGTCGATCCTTGCGACTTTGTCATCATCGTACTCCACGGTCACCTGGGTCTTGCCGTCAGGTCTCAGATATTTCAGCGTGCCGTCTTTCCTTACTGCTGCCAGTCTCCTTGCCAGCCTGTGAGCCAGCGCTATCGGCATAGGCATCATTTCCGGCGTCTCATTGCATGCGAAACCGAACATCAGCCCCTGGTCTCCCGCACCTGTCTCATCAAGCAGATCGCCTGTGTCTTCCAGTGTGCCGTCCTTGTATTCCAGAGCTTTGTCTACGCCCTGAGCTATATCAGGGGACTGCTCGTCTATAGCTGTGAGTATGGCGCATACATTGCCGTCATAGCCGTAATCACCTTTGTCATAACCTATGTCGCATATGACTTCACGGGCGATCTTCTGTATATCGATGTAGCACTCTGTGCTTATCTCACCCATGACCATGGCGTATCCTGTGTTTACTGTAGTCTCTGCAGCCACACGTCCCATAGGGTCTTCCTTCATTATGGCATCTACGATAGCGTCTGATATCTGGTCGCATATCTTGTCAGGATGCCCTTCTGTAACGGATTCTGATGTGAAAAATCTCTTCATTTTTTTACCTCCAAACCACACGCGCAGTCACTACCACCGTATGAAAAAAATCTCTCTGAAAAACAGAAAGATTTACAATCAGGTTTGTTATCTTTCCTCATCTTTCAGAATACAATATCCTGTAGGATTTAGCACCTTCAATGTATACAGTGCAGGACTCGTGCACATGCCGGATACATCAGGTTGCCGGGCTTCACTGGGCCTATTCCCTCCGCCACTCTAAATAAGGATTTTTTATACATCTTCTATTATATCCCAATTCTGACCACTGTCAATAGTTGAAATTATAATCTTTATTTGGCTTGTAATTTTTTTTAAATCGGGTATACTTTTTACTTGAAAAGGTATTGAGAGGTAATTTGATTTGAACAGACCAAAATTCACAGTAATACAGGGCGGTCTGGCCGCCGCAAACAGAAAAAACACGTTCGTTTCAGCATATGTCACCGACACACGTCTCATGGGCGTCCTTGCCGTATATGCTCACTGGCAGGTGGAGGTACCGGCTTCAGGCGACAGACTGCCGGATATACACCAGTTCTTCTATATCGACTGCGAGGAAGCCGGACTGGAGACCTATCAGTCGGTGAGAGGTAGCGATATGGAGCAGATAACCATGACTGAACAGGCTCTTATCGGCGGCCTGGGGGCAGGCAAAGTAAGTCTGACAGAGAAAACACTGAGGCAGCTGCTCTGCATCTATCGTGATTTCAACGATCAGCACGGACTTCCTCTGCCTGAAAACTTTGATGAATACGGCTTCATTTTCCATGACGCTCCGGAAGTGACCGCACAGGACAGGGCTCAGCTGCTGAGCATGATATGCACGGAGATAGTTTCCGACTATCAGGTCGTCAACTACTTCCTGATGCGCTGCTTCGGCAGGGACTATGAAGCCGCAGCATATCTCGCATCCGGCGATTTCCCGCTGGACATCTACGACAGATACAAATGCGCCACATTCTGCAAGAATGTCATAGACAAAGAAACGACATTCGACGATGGCGCCGTCTCCTATATATGCGAATCCCTTGTGGAGATGAACGGGCAGTATGAGACCGTGATATCCAAAGTCGCAGTGAAGGAGCTCCGTGTCGTGGACTTCTGTCACTGTTCGGGATTCCATGTCAGCGCTGCCGAAGCAGCCATGATGCTGGCTAAACCTGAATTCGTCACAGTATACGAGGTCCTGCTTTCAGATGAAGACATAGACAACAACATCGGAGAGCTTTCTTTCGATCTGAACACCATCATGTCTGTCCACGACAACGGCAGACTGTTCATGTCCTTCAAGAAAAACAACGATCATGTCAATGACCGTGTGTTCAGGCTCAGCAATGACGTCAACGGCATATATTTCCTTACCGACTACGGCCAGCTGATCGTAGCTGCCTACACGCTGCCGGACATACGCGCTCTGGAGTCAAGGCTCAGGAACAGCCTGCTGGCTCCGTTCCTGGTGCCGTCTGCCAAATACGAGTTCAAGGAACCTGTACTGTTCGAATTCATCCAGAGCGACTTCGACGACTTCGATGATTTCCTGGATTTCATCAAAGACGAGTAACCAGTTCAGCAAATAGTTTCTTATTGATTTTTTTCACAGGCGCGTTGGATATGTTCGCCAGGACTGTAACGGCTGTCTTTATCTCCGGACATATCCAGAAACTTGCCCTGAATCCGTCGTCGGTACCTTCGTGACCGTAAAGGGTATACCCTTCCTGTTTTCTTATGAACCATCCCAGACCCATCCCTTCGCCGTTGTTCGGCACTTCGACGTAAGATCTCCATATGATATCATAGGTTTCCGGTGCAAAGACCTCACGGTCCATATGGCGTTTCGCCCATTCAAGCAGATCACCGGCATTCGAGGTCAGCGTGGAGCTGGGCCCGTGCATCCTGTTGTAGGGATAGTACGGCTCCGGCACGATGGATCTGTCCTCAGCCTTGCTGTAAGGCATCGCCATGTTCCCCGTACTGTCTATCTGATCTGCATCGAGGCTTCCGCCGGTCCTTTGGAACGTGAGAAATGTCGAATCGTGCATTGCCGATGGGCGCAGGAGCCATTTTTCCATAGCATCTTCAAAGGTCATTCCCGTTTTTTCAGAGACTATCAGTCCCAGCATTTCATAAGCGATATTGCTGTATCTGAATCCGCCCTGCCCCGGCTCCCAAAGCATCGGAGTATCCTTCACCTCATCCGACATCACATAATCTCTGAGTGCACCGTCGTCAGTCCTTGGCGTATCCCACCTGTAATCCTCCACATCGCCGAGTCCCGATGTATGAGTCAGCATCTGCTGTATCGTCACGTTCTCGCATCGTCTATCACTTATCGACGATTCCGGCAGTATATCGACAAGTCTGTCATCCAATGCTATCTCCCCGTCTTCGACAAGCTTCATTATCCCCGCCGACGTGAAAAGTTTGGACACCGAGGCGCAGTGGAATATATGATCCGGCTCCATAGGATCCTTCGTGATATAGTTCCTGTACCCTCTGGCTGTGAGAAATCCGTCTTCCCCCTTCAGGACTCCGATGGACAGCCCCGGCAGATCGTACATGTCCATCATCCTGTCTGCGAAGCTTTCAATCAGCTGCGCAGTCATATCGTTGTTTTTGATCATTGCAGTAATTCCTTTTTTTAAGTATAATATCTGTAAAAATAAAATTTTCCGCCACCGCGTCTTCACTGGTAAAATCCGTTATTTCCTGATAAAAATTTACATGGAAGATCCCTACAATCTCCAGTTCTATTGCCTGATCCTCCAAACAAACTTCCCCATTTTTCAAAGAACGGTTTTTTATGAGGATTTTGTCTTTTAACCCTAAATGATTGCGGCTGGCCACTTCGTCA
>CAJJPZ010000207.1 GCA_905193765.1 uncultured Eubacterium sp. | reverse complement strand
GGCCGGTCTCCCCAGCGGCACGATCCTTGCTTTGCTGTGCTCGCCTGCACATGTGATGAATCCCATCCTGAGATTGATATCCTCCACATCTGCCTCTATGAGCTCTGTGACCCGTATGCCTGTAGCGTACAGCACCTCCAGTATGGCTCTGTCTCTGACGCCCCGCACGCTGCTGTCGGGTGCGGTTATCAGCTTGTCTATCTCCTCAAGAGAAAGATACTCGATCTCCTTTTTCTCGATCCTCGGCGAACGTATCCCCGTCGTAGGGTTCGACGTGAGCAGACCGTCCTCCATAAGGAAATTGAAAAAGGCCCTTACCGACGCCAGTTTCCTGTTGACTGTCGCTGATGATTTGCCCATGTTTTTCCTGCTGTTCAGGAACGCGATTATATCCGTGCTTGTCACCTCTTCAGGTTTAGTGTTGCCACGCTCGCCTTCGAATGCGATGAACTCCCTCACATCACGGAAATACGCCTCAAGGGTGTTGGGCGACATCTTCTTTTCATTTTTCAGATATGCTATAAACTTTTCTGTGTACATTGACAGCCCTCCGACTAAGCTCATATTCATGCATAATGCATTATATACCAATTCACCCGGGTTTACAATAATCTTTTTCAAGTATATTCCGCAGGACATGATCATCTGATACATGTACTAAAATTTTCCGCTGCATCATATTAATTAGTGATGAAAAAACTTGCTCAACCAACGAGAAATCATGATATGAGAGGTATACATATGAAAAAGATACTGACAGTATTCATTTTTATTTTCCTTGCCGGTCTCTTCTCCGGAGTTTTCTACAGCACCGGTCTGTCCGCCGAAAATACAGACAGACTGTCTGAGCTGATCCTGTCGGCTTCCGCATCTCCGCCATCCGGATTCATACATTCGCTGCTGTCTTTTTTCAGGGTGAACATGCTCATGCTGCTGCTCATGCTCCCGGCAGTGTTTACGAAATATCTGTGTCCCGTGCCGCCTCTGCTCCTGTGGTACAGATGCTTTTCTGCGGGGTTCTGCAGCGGGATCATATATATACGTGATCCGGGCCATGCCCTGATGGTGTCTCTGGTGAAGATCATTCCCCAGAATATATTCTTCATACCTGCATTCATCATGTTTGCCGCAGTCACTTTCACATACTCCGTCTCAGGAACTTTCACGCAAAAAAGAAACAGAGTCACCCTTCCTCCGGGGACTCTGAAATTATCGTCTGCAGCTGCGTTTGCTGCCGTATGTGCAGGCTCCATCACAGGCGCCCTGCTGAGCCAGATATCCGTCTGACTGCGGATCTCGATGTATCACCGTTCCTGCATGACCTGCTTCTTTGCCATCATCAGTCCTGCGACAGTCTTGGCGTCAATGAGCTCTCCACCTGCGGCCATATCATACAGTGCGTCAAAATCCATCTCTACAACTTCCACAGCTTCATCTTCGTCGAGATCCTGTTCACCCGGCGTCAGCCCTGTTGCGGCGTAGATATAGATGACTTCTTCCGAATACGCCACACTGGGATTGATCCTGCCCAGGTAGGTTATGTTCTCTGCTTTATATCCGGTCTCTTCCCGCAGTTCCCGCGCTGCTGCACTGACTGGATCGTCTTCGCCTCTGTCGATCTTTCCGGCAGGGATCTCCAGGACTGTCCTGCCGCAGGCGTATCTGTACTGCTTCACCATCACGACTCTGCCTTCCGCCGTCACAGGCACAATGGCCACGGCGCCGTTGTGTTCTATGATCTCTCTGTATGCCTGTCCTTTCACAGCTGTCACGGTATCTTTCCTGACATTCAGTATGGCACCCTCATATATCCTGCAGCTGTCTATTTTCTTTTCCTCAAAGATCATTTCTTTGCATCCCTTTCTTCAGTCATCTCGATGGAACGTCTCAGGGCAGCCCTGAATCCTTCCTTGACGTCTTCCATGAAGCCGTTGGCCAGAAGCGTTTCTACAGCCTCTATCGTCGTCCCTTTCGGAGAGCATACATTTATCCTCAGCTGTTCCAGGCTTTCGTCGCTTTCCAGTGCCAGCTTTGCTGCTCCCAGGACGGACTGTGCCGCAAAGATCCTTGCCTTTTCTTCCGTCATGCCGTTCTCCACGGCCGCCTCCGAAAGCGCCTGTATATACATGAAAGTATATGCCGGACTGCTGCCGCTGACCGATCCCACGCAGTTTATCAGCGATTCATCGGTTTCTTCGACTCTGCCGGTCGCATCGAGCACCGACTTCACTGCTTCCAGATCGCCATCGCTGACGTTGCCGTTCCTGCTTATGGACGTCATCCCCGCGCCCACCTGTGCAGGTGTGTTCGGCATTATCCTCACGACTTTAGCGCCGTCGTCAAAAAAACCTTCTATATGTTTTATCGGTACTCCCGCCGCCATGGATACTATTATTTTATCCGCTGCCATGCCTCTGCACGCGCTGCCCACTTCTTCCAGGACTTCATCTATACCCTGAGGTTTGACTCCTATAATTATTATATCCGACATGCGGCTGAGCTCGCCGCTGTTTCTGCATATGCTGATCTTCGGGAATCTTTCCTTCGCTTTAAGGGATCTGCCCTCGCTCCTGTTAAAGACCGCTATATCATTTCCGTCTGACGCTTCCGATGCAGCATAGCCGTAGAGTATGGCGCCGCCCATGTTGCCTATTCCTATGAATCCTGTTCTCATTTTTCGATCCTCCCTGTGAACAGCGTACCCTTCGAAGTACCTGTGATGCAGTTCCTTATTATATCGGTCTTCTTGCCGTTGAGAAGTATCATCGGTATGCCGTACTGGTTCACTTTGGCGGCAGCCTCGATCTTGCTGGATATGCCGCCTGTACCGAATGAACTCGTACCGCCTATATCTATGGATCCGAAAAGTTTCTCGGCATTTCCCACCGTCTCTATCAGCTTCGCATTGCTGTTGGACTTCGGATCGCTGTCGAATACTCCGTCTATGTCGCTGAGAATTATCATCAGATCCGCGTTCCACAGCGTTGCTGTCAGCGCTGCCAGCGTATCGTTGTCGCCTATCTTTATTTCATCGACACTGACGCTGTCATTCTCGTTTATTACAGGGACAACGCCCTCGTCTATCAGCGTGAACATGGCATTCCTTATATTCAGCGTCCTGTGATGATCGTTGAAGTCATCCCTGGTCAGAAGTATCTGCGCCACGTGCACGTCGTAATCGCCGAAGTACTCCTTGTATGCCATCATCAGTTCCACCTGTCCTATGGCGCAGAGGGCCTGCTTGTAGTTTATATCGCCTCTCCTGCTCCACTTGTTTATGGCTCCGACACCGCATATACCTGCTCCCGAAGATACCAGTATCACCTGCTTGCCAAGATCTATAAGTTCATTCACCTGCTCTACTATATTATGCAGCACCTGCTTATTCACATTGCCGTTGTCATCTGACAGCACATTGCTTCCTATTTTTATAACGATCTTTTTGCTATCTTCCAATGTCTCCTTGAGATATTCCATTTTTATACATCCTCCTGTCAACACTAAGATTATACAACACTGTAATGTAAAAATCAAAGAAGAGGATGTAAAATAAAGGTTAAAAAATTCTGCATATGTGACGGCATGCAAAAAAGACGGGCAGTGCCCGTCTCCTGTCGTTTCATCTGTCTGTTATCTTGGCTCTACTATGAGCTTTATGGCTGTTCGCTCGGGAGTTTGACACTTAATTTTCAACTGCATAAATCAAACATATTGAAATAACAC
>CAJJPZ010000206.1 GCA_905193765.1 uncultured Eubacterium sp. | reverse complement strand
GTTACGGCACTGACTCCATAGGTCTGGGCCGGGATGTAGCGAACCGCACCGAGAAGAGGATGCAGAGCATGAAGGAAGGAGGAGACTGCTGATGAAAATAGAAGTGCTTTTTCCGGAGATATGCAATCTGTACGGAGAACTCTGGAATGTAAAATTCCTGGAACGCTCATATCCCGATGCTGAGATAATCGAGACATCGCTGACCGATGAGCCTCTTTTCGTCAGGGAAACGCCGGATCTGATATATATGGGGACCATGTCCGAAAATTCACAGATGCTTGTGATAGAAAAGCTGGCGCCGTATAAAAAGCGCATCATGGAGCTGATAGGTTCAGGTGCTTTTTTCCTTGTCACCGGAAATGCTCTTGAAGTGTTCGGACAGAGGATAGAGGACAGGGACGGCACTGTCGTTGAATGCCTGGGGATATTCAGGACATACGCCGTTAGAGATATGAGGAACCGTTTCAATTCTCTGTATATCGGTGATTTTGAGTATGGCGGTGACAGTATGAAGATCGTGGGCTTCAAAAGCCAGTTTACCCACTCATATCTCGAACCGGGTGAAACGCCGGCGCCGCTGTTCATGACCCAGAGAGGTCCGGGACTGGATCCTGATATGAAGGAGGAAGGCATACGTGTCAATAACTTTATGGCGACATATGTCATAGGGCCGCTTCTCGTGCTCAATCCGCCCTTTGCGAAGTACCTGCTGGAAAAATGCGGTGCAGACAGCGGCGATCTGGCGTTCGAAGAGGCTGCCTTGGAGGCTTATGATGCGAGAGTCAGGGAGTATTCCGATCCTTCGACTGGTTTTTATTATTGATTCTGCAAGACTGCTTCTCTGCATGGAGCAGTCTTTTGTGTAATTCTGAAGACATTAAAAGGGAGATGATGCAATGCTGAAAAAAACAAAGATCGTCTGTACGCTGGGACCTGCCAGCAGTGATGAACAGGTAATGAGACAGATGCTGGAAGCGGGCATGAATGTTGCGAGGCTGAATTTTTCACATGGATCCCATGAGGAACACCGGGAAAAAATCGAGATATTCAGGAAGGTCAGAGATGAACTGGATATACCGGCAGCTGTGATGCTGGATACGAAGGGACCGGAGATAAGACTCAGGGATTTCGTTAACGGCAGCGAGATGCTGGAGGATGGCGCGACATTTGTACTGACGTCCGAGGATTGTCCGGGCAGCAGGGAACGCGTCGGGATATCTTTCAAAGAACTGCCGTCTCAGGTCAGCAGGGGAACTGTGATCCTGATAGACGACGGCAGGATCAGGATGGAGGTCACGGAATGCACTGATAATGATGTGATATGTAAAGTCACAGAAGGCGGGAAAGTCAGCAACAGAAAGGGAGTCAACATCCCGGGAAGCTCCCTTGATCTTGAGTATATAAGCGACGCTGATCGTGCAGACATCCTTTTCGGTATAGAGATGGACGTTGACTATATCGCGGCGTCATTCGTCCGCAGCGGCGATGACGTCAGGAAGCTCAGGAGCCTGCTGTGTGATAACGGCGGAGAAAATATAAAGATAATATCGAAGATAGAGAATATGGAAGGCATATCGAACTTCGATGAGATCCTGGATCTGTCAGACGGGATAATGGTAGCGAGAGGTGATATGGGCGTGGAAGTGGATTTTGAGAAGCTTCCGGGTATCCAGAAGAAATTCATCAAGGCGTGTTGCATAGCCGGCAAGCCTGTTATAACGGCGACACAGATGCTGGAGTCCATGACATACGAACCGGTGCCTACCAGGGCAGAGATAACAGACGTTGCCAATGCTGTATTCGACGGGACTTCGGCCGTGATGCTCTCAGGGGAGAGCGCCGCAGGGAAATTCCCTGTAGAGACAGTCAGGACGATGGCGAAGATCCTGGATCAGGCAGAACGGGACGCAGAAGATGTAAATCAGTACAAGTTCCTGGAAGTAGAATCATATGCAGGGGATGTATCGGCTGCCATAGGCCATGCGGCATGCACGACGGCAGAGGATATAGATGCCAGCGTGATAATAGCAGTGACCACATCGGGCTACACTGCTGAGATGATGGCGAAGTATAAACCGAACGTGCCGGTGATAGCAGCTACACCTGAAATGAAGACGTATCATCAGCAGGCGCTGACAAGGGGCGTATATCCTGTCAGGACGCAGGTGAGCAGCGAATGGAACGATATCATGACAGAGGCTGTTGCCGGCGCTAAACGTATGGGATTCGTGGAGAGCGGAGACAGCATCGTCCTCACGGCAGGTATGCCGCTGCAGACGACAGGCAAGACCAATCTCATAAGGGTCATAACTGCAGAATAGCAGAAATGAAAAAACAACATAACAGATAAAACCCGAAAGAAAATATGCTCCTGCGGACTGTTTCACGATAATGAAGCGGTTCGCAGGAGCATATCGTTTTTCTGACGACATTTACGCCATCGCAGCTTCCTCTTCAGCCTTATGAGCAAGCACCTTTTCGTATTCTTCGAAAATAGCATCCCTGATTTTATTTCTTGTATCTGAAACAAGAGGATGTGCGATATCTCTGAAATCACCTTCGCCCATTTTTCTGCTTGGCATTGCGATGAACAGTCCGTTCTGTCCCTCGATGATCTTGATGTCGTGAACAACGAATTCATCATCAAATGTGATAGAAACCACCGCTTTCATCTTTCCTTCATCATTAACTTTGCGAATTCTTACATCAGTAATGTTCATGTGTAGTACCTCCTTTCATGTTGCTGTCATTATATGTCGCACAGTATATTGTATAGGGATTATTATACACTATAATTGTTTTCCAAAGCAAGTAAATTCTAAAAAAACTGACAATTACCAATCGGTTTTGAATGCAAAAAACATGTGATCATGCCTTTTACTTCACTTTAGAGTTATAGTTAGGACACTTTTTAAGAGTACTTTCGCAAGATGGTTTCATATAAACTTATAGCAGACATATATGAAGGACTGAAAAGGGGTGAAACCATGAAGGACATCGAACTTAAAGAACTGAACACTATAGAGATAGGCAGCAGGATAAGAGCAAGAAGAGAGATACTGCATATAACCCGCCGGGAACTTGCCGGACGCGTTTCGCTGAGCGAGAGATCCGTAGCAGAGATAGAATACGGCAGCAGAGGAGTATCTCTGAAGACCCTGTTCAGGCTTAAACAGATACTTGGAGTAAGTGCTGATTATATCCTGGACGGTGGTGAATGCATGCTGCCTGATGATGAGCGTAAGAAGATACTGAATGAGAATATCATCAGTTCGTTGAGTGTGTGTTCTGTCGATCAGCTGATATGCATGGAGCAGATAGCCAGACTGTATGTTGAGAGCATAATCTTCAATGGATGACTACCGCGTCATATCACCGGAAAATCCCGGAGTTGGGTGAAACGAAGGTCTCTTTCGTATCTTCATTCACATCACCGAGATATACCAGGGAAAAATAGTCGTGCACTTTTTTCTGTTCGGGTTCGATGCTCACGATGGCGATACCGGTGCCTACGACTTCTATATCGACTTCGGACATTATTTCACTGATCCCTTTGACACTGCCGCCGCCGCGCATAAAGTCGTCTATGATGAGGACCTTAGAGTACGGTGCCGCGGCACGTTTGGAAACTGACATTTTCTGCAGTCTTTCGGAGGAACCCGGGAAGTAGTTGATGCTTACGGTCGCTCCTTCGGATATCTTGGTGTCGCGTCTTATGACGATGAGTGGCAGATCGAGAAGTCTGGCCGTGACGAAA
>CAJJPZ010000205.1 GCA_905193765.1 uncultured Eubacterium sp. | reverse complement strand
AGGAACTGACTTGAGTGCTCCGCCGAAGCTGCCGATCGGTGTTCTTGCTGCACTTGCTATTACAACATCTCTCATTATTTTTTCCTCCTTAGAAACATATATCGCTTAAACTGTTCTGACTATTTACTGTAATCGTAGAATCCTGCACCTGTCTTTCTTCCCAGCTTGCCTGCTCTTACCATTTTTCTGAGAAGTGGATGAGGTCTGTATTTTGTATCACCGAACTCAGTGTATAATGTTTCCATTATAGCCAGGCATACATCCAGTCCGATCAGATCTCCCAGTGCGAGAGGCCCCATCGGATGATTTGCACCAAGCTTCATAGCTGTATCGATGCCTTCTACATCTGCAACTCCGTCTGCGAGGATGCCTATTCCTTCGTTTACCATAGGGATCAGGATCCTGTTTACAACGAAGCCCGGAGCTTCTGCCACATCTACCGGAGTCTTGTTCAGAGCTTTTGTCAGGTCGATGATAGCTTTTCTTGTTTCTTCCGATGTCGTAAGTCCTTTTACGATCTCTACCAGCTTCATTGCCGGAACAGGATTGAAGAAATGCATTCCGATGATCTTGTCAGGTCTGCCTGTTACTGCTGCTATCTCTGTGATGGAAAGAGCAGAAGTGTTTGTTGCGATTATAGTTTCAGGCTTGCAAAGTTCGTCCAGCTCTTTGAAAAGCGCTTTCTTTGCTTCCATGTTTTCTGTTGCTGCTTCGATAATGAGATCTGCATCTTTTACGATCTCTATCTCAGTAGAACCATGTATCCTGCCCAGGATATCATTCTTGTCTGCTTCAGTTATTTTTTCTTTTTTTATGAGTTTGTCAAGATTCTTTACGATAGTAGCTATACCCTTGTCTACAGAAGTCTGTCTTCTTGCTCTGAGTACTACTTCGTATCCGCTCTGTGCAAGTACCTGTATTATGCCTGCACCCATCGTGCCTGTTCCTAAAACACCAATCTTTTTCATAATATGCCTCCTTTGAATGCAAGTCAGTTTTAAACTGTATTAAAATTATTCCTTATATTAAAAGAGTATCATAAAATATGCATCAGATATAATTGATTCTTCTGATAACTATATCAGTTTATTTTAGTACTTTCCCAGATTCCGTTCGCATGCATATCACAGCTGCAAAAGTGCCTTATACAACAGAAAAAGACATCTTTTTCCCGCAAGATGTCCTTTTCTGAAGTTATTATTATTAATTAAGAAGTCATGGCATTTACGTTTCCCATGCTTTAGCACAATATTATAATATCACAGGGAATTCGACAAATAAAATTGATTGTTCTGATAACAATATAAATTTTACCGATAGCGTGCCCGGGGGCTGAACTTATCCTAAAAATGAAAAAACGGCTGTTACAGCCGTTTTTTCTGAAGTTATCAATATATTGTAAGAAGCTTGCAATACCCGTAAACTATGCTAGCCCCATAATTCCTCATCTGTAGGAACATGGTTGTCCTTCATGTAACGTGCGATCCTTGATACGTTCATGAGATGCTTGTAGTCCAGGTTTTCTGAGATACTGTTATGTCCCCAGCTGCCGCATCCCAGCGTATTTGTAGGTGCGAGACCATTGAAATAGCTTCCGCCTGCACTGCTTGCGGATACCTGGTTGATAACGAATCTTGATACGCAGAGTTCATTGCCTACATACTTGATATGATCTTCTGAGTCTGAATGGAATGAAACACTGTGACCCTTTCCGTCTTTTTCAAGGTTCTCTCTTGCGATATTAACGCCTTCTTCAAGGTTCTTGTACTTGTATGCAGCGATAACAGGTCCCATCTTTTCTCCGCCGAGACTGTCTGTTTTTCCTGTTCCCTCAGCTACAACAACAATAACCTTTGTCCCTTCAGGGATTTCGATCCCGGCAAGTTCAGCGATCTTTTCAGGTGACTGACCTACTGAATGTCTGTTAGGCTTTCCATCTATGAACAGAGCATCTCTTACAGCCTGGAGCTTTTCAGGCTCTCTGATGATATATCCGCCGTTTGCTTCGAATTCATTCATGATGTCATCGAAGTCCTTTTCAGGGCAGATGACTGACTGTTCACCTGAGCAGATGATACCATAGTCATAAGCTCTTCCGGTTATGATCTTAGGTACTGCTTCTTTATAGTCGTATCCTTCATCTATGATACACTGTACATTCCCTGCACCTACGCCGAGAGCCGGACGACCTGAGCTGTAAGCGGCGCCTACCATGCCTGCACCACCTGTTGCGATAACAACGTCAGCTGATGAAATCAGATTGCGTGTATTTTCTCTTGAGTGCTGGTCAAGAATCTGGATCAGGTTTTCAGGATATCCCAGCTTAGCCAGCTCTGCGTTCATCATTTCAACAGTTTTTGTACTGCACTTCTGTGATTTGTGGTGAGGTGTGATGATGATAGCATTACCGCACTTGAGTGCAAACATCGCATTACTCATCGGAGTAACGATAGGGTTTGTACAAGGTGTGATGGCAGCTACAACGCCCATAGGCTTGGCAAGGCTTGTGATGCCTGTTGTTTCATCTGTATCGAGGATACCTCTTGATTTCTTGCCCTTGAGATTGTTCCAGACGATTCCTGATTTCTGTCTGTTCTTTGCGAT
Source organism: uncultured Eubacterium sp. (assembly GCA_905193765.1). Taxonomy (GTDB): domain Bacteria; phylum Bacillota; class Clostridia; order Peptostreptococcales; family Anaerovoracaceae; genus Lentihominibacter. Next base: position 1,226 of record CAJJPZ010000205.1, on the reverse strand, counting down.
TTTATCAGGTACATTACCCATGCCTGTTTCTTCAACTGCCATTTCAGCCAGCATCTCAGCATTGTCATAAACAACTTTACCGATAGTCTTTACTGCCAGGTCTACCTGTTCCTGACTCATCTTCTCGAATTCTGCCTGTGCCTTTCTTGCTCTTTCGATATATCCATTGATATATTCCTGGCTCATAGCTTTTTCATCCATTTTTCATTACCTCCATTGATTTGCTTGTTCTTTTATGTTAGATATTTAATGAATAACCGTTTATTAGTCCTCCAGCATGCTGCCTGTGTCAAGGAATCTGCTGTGCCATGACAGCGCTTCACTGAGGATATGCGGTGTGTGCAGTGCTGATGAATCGCATGCTCTCTTGTAGTAGTCCATCAGTTCATCCTTAAAGTCAGGGTGGGCACAGTTTTCGATTATCTTCACTGCTCTCTCTTTAGGACTGAGTCCCCTGAGATCCGCATATCCCTGTTCAGTAACAAGCACCATAACCTCATGCTCTGTATGGTCGACATGTGATACCATAGGAACGATAGATGATATCTTGCCTCCCTTGGCTGTTGATGGTGTGCTGAATATAGTGATCGCACCATTTCTTGAAAAATCACCTGAACCGCCTATGCCGTTCATCATTTTGGAGCCCATGATATGTGTTGAGTTCACATTGCCGTATATATCTGCCTCTATAGCAGTGTTCATTGCAATGACACCGAGTCTCCTTATAACTTCCGGGTTGTTGCTTATTTCCTGAGGACGGAGTATTATCTTGTCTCTGAAGAAATCAACTTCATCAAGGAATTTTTCAAGTGCTGCAGGCGACGGGCTCAGTGCTGTCGTTGAAGCAACTGTTGCCTTTCCTGTCCTTATCAGATCAAGCATCGAGTCCTGTACGACTTCTGTGTAACATGTCAGATTTTCATATTCTGACTCACACAGACCATACAGTACCGCATTGGCAACGCTTCCCACTCCTGACTGCAGTGGCAGCAGGGATGGTGACAGACGACCCTCTGAAACTTCTTTTTCAAAGAATTTGATTATATTGTCGGAAATCTTCCTTGAAGTGTCATCTACCTCTCCGAGAGGTCTTGTCTTGTCCTGCATATCAGTGATAACGATTGCTGCTATTTTATCAAAACCACATTCCATATATGGTGTTCCGATGCGGTCTGAAGGTGAACAGATGTTTATAGGCTTCCTGTTAGGAGGATTGTCAAGCACTA
>CAJJPZ010000204.1 GCA_905193765.1 uncultured Eubacterium sp. | reverse complement strand
AACGAAGAAGAATTCGTTGGACAGACTATGGAAGTAAGAGTTTCCAGAGTTGACCAGAGAAGAAACAGAGCTGTATTCTCACACAAGCTCTTCCTCAACGAAGAAAAGGATAAGCTCGTTGCAGAGATCTGGGAGAACCTGAATGTAGACGATGTTGTTGAAGGTACTGTAATGAGATTCACTGATTACGGCGCATTCGTTGATATCGGCGGTATCGATGGTCTGCTCCACATTTCAGAGATTTCATGGGGTAAATTAAAGCACCCTCAGGAAGTACTCAGCATCGGACAGAAAGTAAACGTAAAAGTTCTTTCAATGAACGCAGAAAAAGGAAAGATCTCACTGGGTCTGAAGCAGAACCAGCCTGAGCCTTGGAGCGTTATCGATGAGAACTACCAGGTTGGACAGGTCATCGAAGGTAAAGTTGTTCAGATCAAGGAATACGGTGCTTTCGTAGAGCTCGAACCGGGTCTTGACGGTCTTGTACATATTTCAGAAGTTGCTCACAAGAGAGTCGGAAATATCAACGACGAACTGGAGGTAGGACAGATCGTTAAAGCTAAGATCCTTGAGATAGACAAGGACAGAAAGAGGATCAGCCTCAGTATCAGAGAGACTATCGATCCGCCTGCAGCTGATGAAGCTCCGGTTGAAGAAACTGAAGAAGCTTAGTCGGACAGGTATAATATCAGTATAACATGATGCCGTACAGAGGATGATTCTGTACGGCATTTTTTTAAACGGGTGGTGTATATGATGAAAAAGATACTTGTAAGCCGGTGTCTTTACGGAGGAGATCCTGTGAGGTATGACGGCAGATCGAAGGCGGAGAAGGATCACAGATTCCTGAAATGGAAGGAAGATGGCATACTGGTACCTGTATGTCCTGAAGTATTCGGAGGACTGCCGGTACCCAGGACCGATGCACAGCGTCAGGGAGATAGTATCGTGACAAGAGACGGCAGAGACGTCACGGCTGAATATATGGCAGGAGCGGAGGAAGCTGTAAGGCTGGCACTGCAGGAAAACGTGTCATTTGCTGTTTTTAAGGAGAAAAGTCCCTCATGCGGAAGCCATATGATATATGACGGTACTTTCAGCGGGACTCTGACAGAAGGGAAAGGGCTTGCGGTGCAGCTGCTTGAAGAGGCAGGTATAAAAGTGTTTTCGGAAAAAGAGCTGGATGAAGCTGAGAAAATGTACAAAGGAGAATAGGATACAATGAGCAGATATGACAAGAATATAATACTGACAGGAATGCCGGCATGCGGCAAGAGCGTTACAGGTGTTGTACTTGCCAAATCGCTGAATATGCAGTTCGTGGACACAGATCTGCTGATACAGCAGCGTGCAGGCAAAAGTCTCCAGAGGATACTCAATGAAGACGGTATGGACGTGTTCAAGAAAACAGAGGAGGATGTGCTCTGCAGCCTTGAAGTCACAGGAACAGTAGTCGCAACAGGGGGCAGTGCTGTATACTATGAGAAAGCGATGGAGCATCTGAAGGAAAACGGTACTGTAGTATATCTGGAAGCTTCCCTTGATACAGTGAAGAAAAGGCTCAGGAACATCAGGACCAGAGGCGTGGCTATGAAGAAGGGACAGACTCTTGACGATCTGTATGAGGCAAGAGTTCCTTTATATAAAAAATACGCCGATGTGACGGTGCACACCGGCGATGCTGCCATGGAAAAAACAGTGGAGAACATCATAGACGTCCTACTCAGTTTCTGATGATGCTATGAGTTCTCTGGCAGACTGAAGCGTCGTATCGGTTATATTGGCGCCGCCAAGGAGCCTTGCGATCTCGTCTGTCTTGCCTTCCTGTGAAAGAGGCGTCACAGTGGTGAATGTCATTTTATCATCAGACTTCTTTTCGATCCTGTAGTTATGTTCACCAAAAGCTGCTATCTGCGGCAGATGTGTGATACATATTATCTGATGGTTCTGCGCGATCTCTTTCAGTTTGCGACCGACGATGCTGGCGGCTATACCGCTTATACCGCTGTCGATCTCATCGAATATCATCGTCGGGATCTCATCATAGTCTCCGATTATCTTCTTGAAAGCGAGCATTATCCTGGACATTTCACCGCCTGAGGCTATTTTGCTCAGCGGTTTGAGGGATTCGCCTTTGTTGGTGGTTATCATGAATTCGACGATATCGGTACCTGCGGCAGAGAAACTGTCAGCTGTGCTGAACGATATGTGGAAGTCAGCATCATTGAAATTGAGCTGCTGCAGCTCTGATGTTATCTTCGTTTCAAGCTCTGCAGCTGATGCTTTCCTTGCCTCCGAAAGCCTGTTGCATGCGCTTATAAGTGCTTTCCTGCATTCTAAGAGTTTTGATTCCAGCTTTTCTTTTATATCGCTGGAATTTTCTATACGTGAGAGTTTTTCTCCCAGTTCATCTCTGTACTCTATAAGTTCTGCTATGGATCTGCCGTGCTTGTTTTTCAGTTTGTTCAGAACCTCGATACGGGCTATGGCTGTATCCAGATCTTCAGGTGAAAAGACCGTCCTGTCTCTGCAGTCCCTGATGGAATGGCAGGCGTCCTCGAATTCGTAGTAGAGTTCAGACATCCTGCTGCTGAGTTCCGAAAGCTCCTGTGAGAATTCGCCTGTTTCAGCCAGCAGATCAGACACTTTCTTCAGGGCTGTCTGGACTGAATATTCATCGTCGCAGGATATCATATATGCGTTGGACAGGTTGTCGTATATCTTTTCGCTGTTCTGCAGCAGTGAGATCTCGTCTTCAAGTTCATCATCTTCTCCAACACGGAGCTGAGCTGCCTCAAGTTCACGGAATTCATATTCCATGAAATCCTTTTCGCGCCTGTCCTTGTTTGCCTGAGTGACGAGGGCTTTCAGCTCATTTCTGAGAGAAGCATAGTTCTCGTAAAGGGCGGCGACTTCCTCCTTTGCAGAATTGATGATATCTTTTTTGTAAAGGTCCACCAGACGTATATGATATTCAGGATTCAGCAGGGACTGGTGGTCGTATTGTCCGTGTATGTCTGCTATCTTCTTGCACAGCATGCTGAGATGACCAAGAGTGACTATCTCATCATTGACTTTGCAGAGATTCCTGCCGGCGGCAGATATCTCCCGCGTTATGATATATTCTGTCCCTTTGTAGTCTGCGATCATCTGGATCGTGGCTTTTTCCCGCCCGGAACGAACAAAAGCAGTGTCCGCCCGGCTGCCCAAGGCAAGACTTACTGCTTCTATCATTATCGATTTTCCCGCGCCGGTCTCACCTGTTATTATATTGAGACCATCGTGGAAATCTATATCTGTTTTTTCGATTATCGCGAAATTTCTTATGCTGATATGTTTTATCATTTCTACCTCTCATAAAACGAAATGGCCTGAAAGAGTTAACTGTTCTTCATAAGCAGTTTGTTGAGTTCATCCACTACCTTAGGAGAATTCTCGGGAGAATCCGTGACGAACATTATCGTGTTGTCTCCGGCGACAGAGCCTATGATATGGGGAAGATTCATAAGATCAAGTGCCTCTGCGGCAGCGCTGGCACAGCCTGACAGGCATTTTACCAGTACTATGTTCCCTGAATGTACGACAGATTTTACAGTTTCACGATAAATATTCGAAAGCCTGTTGGATACAGGTTTGTCGTTGTTTATTGCAGCTGCATATTTATACTTGCCGGTAGAGGAGAGTATCTTTATCAGCTGAAGTTCCTTGATGTCTCTTGAAATAGTTGCCTGTGTTACTTCATACCCATATTCGCGAAGTAGTGAAGCAAGTTTGTCCTGTGTTTCTATTTCATACTTCTCAATGAGTTCAAGTATTTTATTCTGTCTTGAAATTC
>CAJJPZ010000203.1 GCA_905193765.1 uncultured Eubacterium sp. | reverse complement strand
TATCAAAGTGATTTCAAAGAGAACGAATGAAGCTGCTGCTGCGGGGGAAAAAGCAGATGTGACATTCGACAAGCTGACATACAGCAGTCCGGGCGAATACGATTATCAGATCCGTGAGATCATACCGACAGGCGGCAAAGATAAAAACATCACCTTCGACGGCAGAGTCTTCAGTGTCCACGTCTCAGTCACAGACAACAAAAATGGTACACTCAGTGTGACCGGCAGCACGTCCGGTGACAAACCTGCGGTGTTCAGGAACAAATACAGCAACAAACCGGATAAGCCGGTAATACCGCCGGATAACAATGACAAAGATGATGATAACAACAGACGTACTAAAACAGGCGACGATATGCATGCGGGTATATTCATCCTGCTGATGGCAGCCGCCGGAGCTGTTGCAGTGACCACACTCTCACGCAGAAAGCGTTACTGATATCATCAGGATAAACTTTGATGGTAAAAAAACACCGCTGCACTGAACGTGCAGCGGTGTTTTTTCTTTTATTATGTAAGAAATATCGTTTTCGATATTTCCGGAATATCAACAAAAGCTTCACATGATAATATGTGGCGAAGCCACTTTTGTTCTATGTTAGATACAAAGTCAGCTGTATCTTATATGGTTATTCTTCTGTATCGTTTGCCCATCCGCATTTATCGATAATGAACATTATAAGTCCCATAACGATACCTACGATAGTTGCCAGACACATTCCTGTGAGCTGTACCTCTCCGATCTGGATCGAAGCGCCTGAAAGACCTACTACGAATACAACTGCTGTCATTGCAAGATTTCTCGGCTTCGAGTAATCGACTTTCTTATCAACAAGAAGTCTGATACCTGATGCAGCTATCATTCCGTAGAGAAGGAAGCTTATACCTCCCATTACAGGTCCCGGTATAGTACTGATCAGTGCGCTCACCTGTCCGAAGAACGACAGAAGTATCGAGAATACTGCAGCTCCTCCGATCACCCATACGCTGTATACCTTCGTTACAGCCATTACACCGATGTTTTCGCCGTATGTAGTTGTTGGTACCGATCCGCACAGACCTGACAGCATCGTCGAGATACCGTCCGATATCAATGATCTGTGGAGTCCCGGATCTCTGAGGAGGTCTCTGTCGATGATCTCGCTTGTAACGATCTGATGTGATATGTGTTCTGAAATAACTGTAAGCGACGCCGGTATGATGATTATTATAGCACTGAGATTGAATTTAGGAAGCATGAATGCCGGAAGTGCGAATACGCTTGCCTCTGAAACTGCTGCAAAATCGACCAGTCCCATGATGGCTGCCAGTACATATCCCGAAACGATAGCTATAAGGATCGCTATGGCTGCTGCGAATCCTCTGAACACGACCTGTCCGATAACTGCCAGTGCCAGGGTGAATATGAACACGAATACGAATTTAGGGTCTATTGCCGCACCTTCCCCGGAGCTTACGATGCCGCCTGTGCTTGCTGCAGAACCTGCAAGTTCAAGACCGATGAGAGCAACGATAGGTCCCATTGCTGCCGGCGGAAGCACTGCATCGATCCAGTTGACGCCTGCGAACTTTATTATTATAGCCACTATGCAGAATATGGCTCCTGCACATATGAATCCGCCGAGGCAGTACTGATATCCCATACTTCCTATAACGATGAAGCCCGGTGACAGGAATGCGAAACTCGATCCCAGATATGCCGGCGCCCTGCCCTTTGTTATCAGGATGAACAGCAGTGTTCCCACACCGTTCATCAGAAGTACGATGGAAGCCGGTATCCCGAAGAGTATCGGAACCAGTACAGATGCACTGAACATAGCAAACGTGTGCTGTATGCTCAGCGGGATCCACTTACCGACCGGCGGTCTCTCGCCGATCCCTATGATTTTTCTTTCTTTCTTTTCACTTGTCATTTTTTCTTCTCCTGCTGACTACATAAAAACAACTTAAACCTTATTTAATACATACTTGTAACAGTATACCACAAAAAACCGCTTATTGCAGTTGTCTTATTATTCTGTCTTTACATGCAAAGGCCGGGATCCAGATCCCGGCCACTATCTTTGCTTAAATTATTTTGTCTTTCTTATAATATCCTGCCGCTTTTCTATGAGATCTCTGTACGCGTCCAGGGCTTTATCATCGCTGCTGCATATGTATATATTCATAACGACGCCCGGGTGTTTATAGAACCACCTCTCCATCGAACGCATCGCCTCGTTCGCTGCCTCATTGGCAGGATAGCCGCATATCCCGGTCGATATGCAGGGGATCACAATACTCATGCACCTGCTTCTGTATGCCAGATCCAGTATCTGTCTGTAACATCTGCGCAGAAGAGGTGCGTCGTCTTTTATCCCGCAGTATACAGGTCCGACTGCATGTATGATATAATCTGCATATTTTATGTCATATGCACCGGTAAGCTTTGCTCTTCCCATATCGCAGCTACGCTGTCTCGCACATGCTTCCCTGATACCGGGACCTGCAGCATCAAATATAGCATCATCGAAGCCGCCTCCACCGACAAGACCGCTGTTAGTCTCGTTGACCAGAGCGTCTGCATGCATATCCACAACATTCCCATGCACTAATTTTATATACGTTCTCGGTACGAACTCCCTGATCCTCTGTATCTTTTTCCTGCTCAGCAGCAGCTTTCTGCCCCATGGGTCGACTGCTACGCCTTTGCATCTTTCAGATGATTTTTCTGCGATTTCAAATATCATATCCAGCGGATATCTTTCAACACGAAGTTTTGTTCCATTTTCTGCTTCTGCTGCAGATGTGAATACCGGTATGTAGTAATTACCGTCTTCATCCGCTGCAACATGGCAGATATTTTCAGAAGTCGGCTCATCATCATACGGTGCGTCGTCTGCCTGCTTCGTTTCGTACCTGGGTACAAACAGCTGCATATCATTATCCATGCCTGTCCGTATCACATTGAACAATGGAGTTATGTCCTTGTCCTTACCGCAGTAATACCAGTTGAATACAGCCTTCTCCAGTTCTCTAGCATATTTGTTCTGACTCATCCGTTGCCTCCTCTGCAAAATCTATGATCCGTATCGCACTGCTTCTATTATACTATAAACTCTGCATAAGTTCAGTTACTGATTTGAATGTTTCCGGTCCAACATACCGCCCTGAAGCTGCAATAAAATCCGTTCAGCGATACATTTACTCCCCTCAGTACCTTGTCAGCTCCTAATGGATATACGTGGCTCCGCCTGAACACTTCGCATTATCATCTGTCATGCATCAGCTGATATCAGCCGATGCACGCTCTACTTGAGCAGTTCTTCGGGACATTTGGTTTCATGCCACAGAACAGCAGTCCCTGTCGATACGGATATATTCGCCACCATAACAAGAAAAGCTGTTGTCAAAAACATAATACCTTTTTTCATAGTCTCACCATTCCTTTCCTGAAAATCCCTGTGTTTCAACCTTTGATGTATTTACAATATTATCTGCGACAGTGCGTATGTCAGGCAGATAACCCCTTTTTCATTTTCTGTCTTTTCCCTGCTTTCATCATCACATAGGCTCCCATCAGTTGTATGCACTGCATGTCTATGACCCAGCATCCGTATCTGAACAGCGTATCATATCCTTTATCAGACATGATGAGCAGAAAGATCAGTGACAGTGCTGTGATTATACCCGAAAGCATCTTGCAGTAGTAGTGTTTGGTCACAGTTACTATAGGTTTCTGTGAAGACGCCACAGGAGAAAAGATTATTATAAGCAGCCACGCCACTGCTGTCATCAGCATCAGCGCCCTGTCGTCCATACTGATGAGCGGAGCCAGGAAAATCAGAGCAGCGAAAAAGC
>CAJJPZ010000202.1 GCA_905193765.1 uncultured Eubacterium sp. | reverse complement strand
GAAGCCCAGATCCAACAGGCTGCCGCTTCTGTAGAGGAAGTGTGTGCGGATAATCATATCGGCCTGCTTCCTGGCGCTGGTTCTCAGGACCATACTCCATGTACCGTATCTTATCCTGGTGTGGATAGTTATAATCCCTATAATATTCATCATAAGATCGGATTATATAAAGGGCATAAACATAAACATGGAGATGCGTTTCATGTCCAACTTTTCGGAGCGCACACTGGCCAGGGAGAAGAAGGAGAGAGGTCTCAGCGGCGATTATCACTGGCTGAACGAATCACTTTTCGTAGCGGAGTTCAGAGTAACGGATATAGATGAGAACAAAACGATACGAGACTTTGCACAGAAAAAGGCTTTCCGGCTGACGATAATAAGGATAATAAGAGATGGCAATACCATAAATCTCCCGTCAAAGGATGAACTGGTGTGCGAGGGTGATATACTCCATATGCTGGGAACTAAAGATGAAATCGATGCATGCACCCTGCTTCTTGAAAACGAAGAATGTATTGAATATACCAACAGGGATGATATAATGTTAAAGGATTATATCTACGCACAGGTCTTTTATGGTATAAAGAAAGAGAATCAGCTCATATGCTGTCCGATCCTTGTGGATTCCGGATCCCCGTTTCTGCGAAAGTCCATAAAGAACAGCAGGATGCGGGAAAAGTACCGCGGAACTATAATAGGGATCGAGAGAGGCAATCTTCCTATAATCAGTCCCAACAAGGAGACTATAATCATGCAGGGAGATCTCGTATGGGCGCTGGGCAGCAAGAAGATGGCAGATACTCTGATAAAAAGCAATGTGCTGTATAAATGATCATTATATATAACATTAATATCAGAGTTGAGGTAATGTACGATGAATGTTTTTACGGGAATAATGCTTGTATTTGCGATCATAGGATTTGCAGACAAGACATTTTCACTGAAGGCAGGACTGGCTGAGTCCTTTGACCGGGGACTGGCAACCATGGCTACGATGGTGATACCTATAGTCGGGGTATCGTGTGTAGGCGTAGGCCTTATACAGCATAATGAGGAAGCTGTCCTCAACGCTGCATCGGTATTTCCATTCGATCCGTCACTTCTTGTAGGTGCGATACTGGCACCTGACCTGGGAGGTTATTTCATAGCGCAGCAGCTGACAACGGACAAGGCGATGCTTGTGCTGAACGGCGTGATACTGGGATCCCTTCTTGGCCAGACGATAACTTTCCAGCTGCCTGTTTTTCTCGCAGGTATAGAACGACAGGATCACAAGCCGGTGCTGAGAGGATTCATAACAGGGTTTACAGTGATACCCGTGGGTATGATAGCTGCGGGGCTGATGCTGAGATCGGACATCAGGGTGTTCCTGCTGAACTTCGTACCGATACTTGTTCTTTGTATCATCATAGCAGCGGGGATAATAAAATTCCCGGATAAGATAATAAAGATATTCTCTGTATTTGCCAGAGCAGTACAGATAATCATAAACATCCTGTTTTTCGTGACAGTACTGGGGATATTCATACCGTCTCTGGCATATGTGGGAGATGAGACGGTGCATGAGGCGTTCATAATCGTATTCAAATCTTCAGCCATAATATGCGGATCTCTGGTGTTTTCGGAGCTCATACTGAAACTGTTCAGGAAGCATATACAGAAAGTGGCTGCAAAGCTTGGCGTGAACGAAGTGTCTGTGGTCGCAATGCTGCTGAACTGCGCGACGTCGCTGGCTATACTGCCGCTGGTATCGAGGATGGATGAAAAGGGTAAAATGCTCAACGCGGCATTCAGCGTGAGCGGTACATATGTGCTTGGGGGACAGCTGGGGTTTGTATCGAGTGTTTCAGACGGAGCTACAGTCACAGTGTTCGTCATAACGAAGGTGCTCTGCGGTGTCCTGAGTATAATCATAATGGACATCGCATATCGCAGGAGCACAGGAAACCAGCTGGCGTAAAGCTTATAAATATCGCAGTGATCATCGCTGCAGAATAATAGTTTTGGCACAGATCCTCCGGAGGAACGTTCAACTACGTTTGGCCGAAGGATTTTTCATGTGAGAATATGTCATATCGGGATCGAAGATCTTATGCTGTTCAAGGACGTCTTATCGCAGAAAATATCATATGTTTAGCGGGAGACATCTTCAGGTGATGTCTTGGTTCGGAAAAAGAACAAGAATTTTTTTATGCTATGTGTTGAAAGGAACAAACAGCAGTGATAGAATACATGTGAATTCAGAAGATTTTGTCAGGGGTGGACAATTATTTTTTTAAACTGGATGGTATACTGTGTACGACATACAATCGTATACATGAAATCCAGGTACTTAAACTTCATCAGTAATAATATATCGGAGGTTATCAAAATGAAAGGAATCCAGAACAAAGGTATGCAGATCCTGGCATTGCTTCCCGGCGTCGACTGTAAAGGTCACGGCGGGTGCGGGTACAAGACCTGCGAAGCCTGTGCGAAGGCAATAGCCGAGACCGGCAATATACTGCTGTGTCCTGCATGCAGCCAGGAAACTGTCGATAAGATGGCACAGGTCCTTGAAACAGAAAAGGTAAAACAGAAAGATATGGTCGCTTTTGTACGATGCGCAGGTGATGCAGCAGGCAAAGAACGACTTGCCGGTCTGGACAGCTGCGAAGCTGCAAAAGAAGCCGGCCTTCTCCACAGTGAATGTCAATGGGGATGTCTCGGTATAGGCAGCTGTATCGAACGCTGCGAGTTCGGGGCAATGTCACTGGAGGACGGCAGTGTACATATCGATGAAGAGAAATGTACTGGATGCATGGCATGTCTGTCGTCATGTCCGCAGAACATAATCACTATGGCACCGAGGGAAGCTACGAATTTCATACCATGCGCATCCAAGGCATACGAGAACATGACTCTCGAGACATGCGGGCATGGCTGCATAGGATGCGGAGAATGTGAAAAAGCATGTCCTGAAGGCGCAGTGAAAATAATAGAAAACTGTGCAGTGATAGATTACGATAAATGTGTCGGATGCATAGCATGTACCGTAAAGTGCAGGAAGAAGATCATCGTTGACAAACTGCATGATATCTCAAAGCACAAGGAAGAAATAGCTTTCGTGAAATGTGTGGGCGGAGACAAGGCAAACAGGAAACTCTCTGCACTGGGCATCGAGGACTGCCGCGGAGCGGCGGACATACATATGAGTGCCATGGGTCTCTGCGAATACGGATGCGTAGGCCTGGGAGACTGCACGAAGGTATGCAGGTACGGTGCGATATCTGTTGAAAACGGAGTTGCTTTTGTTGATACAGAAAAATGCGTCGGATGCGGAGACTGCATGAGAGAATGTCCGAGAGATATGATAGTTATGGCTCCGTATGTAGGTGTCAAGAGGGTGCCATGCAATTCAAGGAACGACAGAGCTGAGAGACTTCGTGTCTGTGATATCGGCTGTATAGGCTGTGCAGACTGCGCTGCAAACTGTCCTAACGAGGCTATAGAGATGGTGGCAGGGAATCCGGTCATCGACGGCAGCAAATGTGAGAACTGCAATGCATGTTCATATGTATGTTCAAGGGGTCTGATTGCAGAGAGGATCGTGCCTGAATACAACTACATGCAGGTCAAGGCAATGGAGATAGATGAGTAGAGGAAAGGATGTGAACATGGTGAGAAAGAAAAAGACAATGGATGGCAACACAGCAGCAGCTCATGTTGCCTATGCGTTTTCTGAAGTTGCAGCCATATATCCGATCACTCCATCATCGGTAATGGCAGAGAATATAGACGAATGGACAAGTGAAGACAGAAGAAATATATTCGGAGAACAGGTAAAGGTAGTCGAGATGCAGTCAGAGGGCGGCGCGGCAGGTGCTGTCCACGGAGCTGT
>CAJJPZ010000201.1 GCA_905193765.1 uncultured Eubacterium sp. | reverse complement strand
ATGGATTACTTTTTAAACGAATAATTCCCCTGCACATTCATAATGTGTTTTTTAGTATGCCTGCACTCTCCTTAAAATTACCCATTACCATTTTATGGGTATTTTTTGTTCTCCTATTCAGATTGATATTTCCTATTAAATGAAAAAAGCGCCGTGCGCCTGCATCTGCTGCATCGTCACGGTACTTTCCCATGTCCTCATTACAGTTCCGACAGTCTCACCGCCGCCTCTGCGTATATCTTTGCAAGTCTGACCATATTCTCTACGGAGATGCACTCGTTCCGCTGGTGCTCCAGCTCCGGATCTTCCGGGAACCTGGCGCCAAAAGCCACGATATCATCCATCGCTCTGGCGTATGTGCCTCCGCCTATGACCTCGGCCTCGCCAGTCATATCACCGGTATGCTTCCGGTACACGTCCATCAGCGTCACTATCAGCGGATCGTCCGCCGGGATATATATAGGCTCCTGATGATGGCCCTTGACTATCCCCAGATCATACTCGCCGATGACACCCATGATACCGTCATATACCATTTCATCGTTCATAGTCACCGGGTAGCGTATATTCACCGTCAGCCTGACGGAATCTCTGTCCAGAGATATCATACCCACGTTGAACACCAGTCTCCCGGATACTTCATCTGCAAAATCACAACCGATGTTCTCGCCGTGAAGATCGAATCCTATATGGCTGTTATAGAACGCGATGAAGTCATTGATGCTTTCACTGGCAAAATTCAGCCCGCCCAGGAATGCCATCAGCACAGATATCGCATTGAGCCCTTTCTCCGGCTTGGCGCCGTGAGCCGGTACGCCATCCGCCGTTATCTCGAGACTCCTGCCAACTCCTTTGCACCGGATACTGAAGCCCCTGCTCTCACGGAATTTATCCAATGCTTCCCGCACACCGTCATAACCGCCTCCGGCGCTGTTGTACAGCAATGCTCTGGCAGACCCCGCAACAGCATTGGCCGCAGTGCCGCCTTTGATACTCCTCAGCTGCAGGCCCTTGACGCTGCCGTGGGAAAATTTCCCCGCTATGTCGAATATCATGATCCCCATCTCGCCATGTATCGCCGGGAAATCTCCGTCCGGCGTGAAACCGAAATCAGGACGTTCGTCCACCATCAGCAGGTAATGTTCCATACCGTGCCAGTTAGTCTCCTCATCCAGCCCCAGTATAAGCCTGATGGTGCGCTGCGGTTCATATCCACAGTCTTTGAGAGCTTTCATAGCATAAAAAGAAGCGACTACCGGTCCTTTGTCGTCGACGGCACCTCTGCCGCACACCATGCCCGATATCACTTCGCCTCCATAGGGATCGAAATCCCAGCCTTCGCCTTCAGGCACCACATCCAGATGGCCGATGATGCCGACGATCCCCGATCCGCTGCCTGCAAAATCTATGTGACCGCCGTAGCCGTCTGCATCAAAAGTCCCGAAGCCCTCACTTTGCGCCAGATCCAGCATCATGTCGTACGCCTTCTGCACATCCTCTCCGAAGGGGCAGCTCCCCTTCGCATCTGTCGCAACACTTGGTATGGATATAAGACGGGACAGAGACGATATCATCTCTGCCCTGTTTTCTTCTATCCGGTCATTTACTTTCTGTAAAAAATCCATCCGGTCCAGAACCTTTCTGCTGTTATACAGCTTCAACTCCGGCTACTTCCGGATAGCTTTCCTTGAGGATCTTCTCAACTACGCCTTTGATAGTCATCTGTGCTCCCGGGCAGCCTGCGCAGTGTCCCTGAAGTCTTACCTTGACGATATGGTCGTCCGTGTATTCCACGAATTCGATATCTCCACCGTCTCTCTGCAGGAAAGGTCTGATCTGTTCCAGCGCATCTTTGATTTTCTGTTCCATTGTTCGTCTCCTTTATTACTTATTATCTTCAATAAGCTGAATTCATATTACATCAACTTTTACTTTGATCATCTGATGGTTTTTCTGCCGCATCATGCAAAATCACAGCGTCGGCTCTACAGTGTATATCGTTTCCATTTTGCCGTTCTGCCATGTGCTGATATACGCCGTCTTGATCGGGTCGCCTACGTTGTTGAATTTGATCTCACCGGTGGCTCCCTTGAATGCATACTGTCCCGACAGGACCTGCTTGACGTTCTCGCCGGTGATATCGCCGTCCACCTTGTCGATGGCTTTTATGGCCACCACATATGCGTCGAATCCCAGCACCACGTTGTTGTCCGGTTCGCTGTCACTGCCGTACTTGTCATGATAGGCCTTGAGGAATGTCTCTGATTCCTTCGTGGTCGTCTCATCGGACGTGAAGAAGTTTATGAAAGCCATGTTGTTCCCATTCTGGCTCCCGATGTACATCTTCTGGAACTCTTCGGTGGACCAGTCGCTGTCTCCCAGGAAAAGGACGTCCAGCCCCATTTCATCTGCCTGTTTCAGTATCTTTGCCGAATCAGCCATCTCGCCCGGAAGCAGGACGCTCTTCACGCCGCTCTGCTGTATCTCGTTCAGCTGATCCTTGAAATCCTCGTCGCCTGTCTTATACTGTTCGTATGCGACGATCGCATCCTCGTTGCCTGTCTGTGTCTTTATCCTGTCGGTGAATGCCGTGGTCATTGCCAGCGCAGCGTCGTCATCCTCAGGCACCAGCACTCCGGCAGTCTTTTCTTTCTTGTCCTCCAGCACATACCTGGCCAGTATATCTCCCTGGTTCGAGTCCACATAGCATACTCTGAAATAGTACGGATTGTTTTTCGTCACCAGCGGATTGGTGTTGGTCATGGCTATTGCCGGTATCTTCGCATCATATATTATATCTCCCGCCACGAGGGAATACACGCTGCCGTAGCTGCCAAGGATCACTGCAGGCTTCTTCGAGACCAGATCCTTTGCCGCCGTCTCAGCTGCATATATATCCGACGCGTTGTCACTGTAAACCAGCTCCACCGCTTTACCGCCTATATTGGGATACAGCTCGTGAGCAAGCTCTATGCCCTCTATCTCAGCCTTTGCTGCCTCGCTGTCAGCGCCGCTGGTGGGTTCGTATATACCGATCTGCACCGTGGAATCTGTATCGTCATTGGTTTCTATGAAAGCTTTTTTGAAATTGTCGAATGTAGCGCATCCCGACATTGTCAGCATGGCCATCACCATAACTGCCAGGACTGCTGTAACTCTGTATTTTTTCACGAAATCGCCTTTCTGTTTACTGCTTCTGTCTGTGATCTGCATACTTTAATAATTATACCCTTTTTTATACAAAAGGTAAAGTGAAAGGATTTTGAAGTTTTTTTGAAAAAAGGGGTTGACTATATTGGACTATTTTAGTATACTTTAACCATAGCTTGCAAAGAGCTAACCGATTAACTATAATAGAGATAATCAGAACGTTTAAATGATATGCAGATAACAAAGGAGGAAACAAATTATGAAATGGACTTGTTCAGTATGCGGATACACTCACGAAGGACCTCAGCCACCGGAAAAATGTCCACAGTGCGGAGTTCCGGCAGAAAAATTCATTGAAGTCAAGGAAGGCGCTGTCGAATTCGTTGACGACCATGTTGTAGGTGTTGCACAGGGCGTTGATCCTGAGATCATCCAGGGCCTGAGAGACAACTTCAACGGCGAATGTTCAGAAGTTGGTATGTATCTGGCAATGGCAAGAGTTGCTCACAGAGAAGGATATCCTGAGATCGGACTCTACTGGGAAAAGGCTGCTTACGAGGAAGCTGAGCACGCTGCTAAATTCGCAGAACTCCTGGGCGAAGTCGTAACAGACTCAACAAAGAAAAACCTCGAAATGCGTGTGGAAGCTGAAGCAGGCGCATGCGCAGGCAAGAAAGCACTGGCTAAGCTGGCAAAGGAACAGAACCTCGACGCTATCCACGACACAGTACAC
>CAJJPZ010000200.1 GCA_905193765.1 uncultured Eubacterium sp. | reverse complement strand
CATGAACCGCGCCGAGAAGGAAATCGAGAGAGAGCGTGAGAAAGCTGTTCTCGAGATGAGAGAGCAGATAGCTGTACTTTCCCTGATGGCTGCGGAGAAGATCATGGAACGGGATGTTGAAGTGAACGGTCAGGATCAGATCATAGAACAGGTTTTAGAGGAAGCAGGTGCATCTGAATGGCAGAACTGACTGTAGATATGACATACGGCAATGCCCTTTATGAGGCAGGCTGTGAACTCGGGATGAGGGACACGTTCCTCAGAGAAGGACAGGAGCTTTCGGAGATCCTCGACAGAGAACCAGAGCTGGATGCCTTTCTCAAAGATCCTGTTGTTTCGGAAAACAGCAAGAAAACAGTCCTGAAGAATATCTTTGAAGGACAGATAAGCCGGGAGATGATGAATTTCCTCTTTATCCTGATAGACAAAGGCAGAGCAGGAAGATTCACCGGCATAATCAGAGAATACAGGAAGCTGGCAGACAAAGCCGACGGAGTGGCAGACGGCCGCATAATTTCCGCTGCACCTCTTACGGAAGAACAGCTGGCAAGATTTGAAGACCAGGTCTCGGATCTTTTCAGGATAAAGGTCAGACTGAAGAACGAGACCGACAGAAGTCTTATAGGCGGGGTCAGGATATTCGTCAACGGACGGATGATCGACACTTCCTTAAGGAAACGGCTTGATGATATGGCCGATTCATTCAGAATGTAAAGGAGACTTGCGATGAATTTACGACCGGAAGAAATAAGCGCAGTCATAAAAGAACAGATAAAGAATTATGAGAACAAGACAGAGGTCTCCGATTTCGGAACTGTTATACAGGTAGGAGACGGCATCGCCAGAGTCTACGGTCTCGACAACTGCATGTCGGGCGAGCTTCTCGAATTCCCGGGAGAAACATACGGGATGGCGATGAATCTTGAAGAAGACAATGTGGGCTGCGTAATAATGGGCTCCGACAGGGAGATAAAAGAAGGCGATATAGTAAGACCTACAGGCAAAGTAGTTGAAGTTCCTGTAGGTGAAGATATACTGGGGCGTGTAGTCAATGCCCTGGGACAGCCGATAGACGGCAAGGGCGCTATAAAGACCACGGAAACGAGGCCTGTTGAATACCCTGCGCCGGGAGTTCTGCAGAGAAGATCGGTATACCAGCCGCTGCAGACAGGTATCAAGGCCATCGACTCCATGATCCCTATCGGCAGAGGACAGAGAGAACTGATCATCGGCGACAGACAGACAGGTAAGACTGCCATCGCCATAGATACGATCCTCAATCAGAAGGGTCAGGACGTGATATGCATATACGTTGCCATAGGCCAGAAGAACTCCACAGTGGCACAGCTGGTGCAGAACCTTGAGAACAAGGGAGCCATGGAGTACACTATCGTCGTATCGGCAACAGCATCCGATGTTGCACCGCTGCAGTATATAGCGCCGTATGCAGGATGCGCCATAGCAGAGTATTTCATGTACAAGGGCAGAGACGTGCTGATCGTGTACGACGACCTTTCCAAGCACGCCGTGGCATACCGTGCCATGTCGCTGCTTCTCAGAAGACCGCCAGGCAGAGAAGCATATCCGGGGGACGTTTTTTATCTCCATTCGAGACTGCTGGAGAGAGCTGCGAAGCTTTCAGATGAACTGGGCGGCGGATCCATCACAGCGCTGCCTATAATCGAGACTCAGGCAGGAGACGTATCGGCGTATATACCGACCAACGTCATCTCCATAACCGACGGACAGATATTCCTGGAAACAGAGCTGTTCTTCACAGGCCAGAGACCGGCCGTAAACGCCGGTATATCCGTATCCCGTGTAGGCGGAGATGCTCAGATAAAGGCCATGAAGAAGGTAGCCAGCACTGTCAAGCTGGAACTGGCGCAGTACAGAGAACTGGCGAACTTCTCGCAGTTCGGTTCAGATATAGATAAGGATACCAAGGAACGTCTGGATCACGGCGAGATCCTGATGGAGATCCTGAAGCAGCCTCAGTATCAGCCTATCCCTGTAGAGGATCAGGTAATGATAATATACGCTGCCATAAATCACCATCTGGCGTCGATACCTGTGTCCCTCGTCAAGGATTTTGAAAAGAAATTATACAGCTTCATGGATACTCAGTATCCGGAAGTGGGCAAAGTCATAAAGGACACCGGAGTACTCGATGTGAAGACTGAAGAGAAGCTGAAGGAAGGCCTTGAGATATTCAAGAAGGAATTCAGCAGAGAACACGGTCTGGGACAGATCCAGGAACCGGGAAACGAAGATGAGTAATGACCGCGGAGGGTGCTGTGACAGTCACAGTACCGGCCGCTTGATCAAGCAGATAAAGGAGGTGTGAGAATATGGCGTCAGATAACATGCAGGACATAAAACGACGTATCAAGAGCGTTACCAGCACGGAGCATATAACCAATGCCATGAAGCTGGTGTCGGCAGGCAAACTCAGGAAAGCCAAAGCCATATTTGAAAAGACGAATGAGAACTCACACTACATCACCCATACTATAGCTGAGATCTTCAACAACAGCAAGGAGATACCGGAACATTATCTTGCAGGCAATCGCGAGATAAAGACCACATGCTACATAGTGGTCACCAGCTGCAGAGGTCTGTGCGGAGGTTTCAACACCAATGTGCTCAAGGCGGCACAGCATGAGATCGACCTCGACTGGGAGGAGCCTCTGATCATAGCCATAGGCGACAGAGGCAAGGAATACTTCGAGAAGAGAGGCTACAATGTATACAGCGACTATCTGGCACCGCCGGAGAACATTTCCTTCCTTGAGACAAGGGAGATGAGTGCTCCGGTCATAGACATGTACAACAGAGGCGAGATAGATGAGGTCATGCTGATATACACATCCTTCATCAGCTCCATGGAGCAGGAGGTAAAGACCGTAACGCTGCTTCCTTTTGAGATCGAGAGCGACCCTGACATCATGAAGAACAGCAAACCGGTGGAATATGAGCCTTCTGTTGAAGCGGTATTCAACTACCTGGTGCCGAAGTATGTTGAGATGATGATACATGCGGCAGTGGTGGAATCGGCAACATGCGAGCATGCTGCAAGGCGTACCGCCATGGAAAATGCCACAGACAACGCACGTGAGATGCTGGAGCAGCTTTCGCTCAACTACAACAGAGCAAGACAGTCTGCGATCACCGATGAGATCATCGAGATCGTGGCCGGTTCAGAGGCACAGAAATAGGAGGTGGACAGATGAACAAAGGGAGAATACATCAGATCATAGGACCTGTAATAGATATAAAATTCAGGGAAGACGAGATGCCTGAGCTGCTCAATGCAGTGGATATTGATTATGACGGCAGAAGGATAGTGACCGAGGTTGCGCAGCATATCGGAGACGATGTTGCCAGATGCGTGGCGCTTTCATCCACTGACGGACTCAGAAGAGGCATGGAGGCTGTTGACACAGGAGCGCCTATCCAGGTGCCTGTAGGCAACGAGGTCCTGGGCAGGATGTTCAACGTTATAGGTGAGACAATAGACGAAAAAGGTGATGTGGCGACAGAGCTCAAGGAAGCCATACACAGAGCGGCTCCACCGTTTGAGGAGCAGGATACATCAGCACAGATATTCGAGACGGGTATCAAGGTAATAGACCTGATCGCACCGTACACCAGAGGCGGTAAGGTAGGTCTGTTCGGAGGTGCAGGTGTAGGCAAGACTGTACTCATACAGGAGCTTATCAACAATATAGCCAAGGAACACGGCGGTATCTCGGTATTCGCCGGAGTAGGCGAGAGAACAAGAGAAGGTAACGACCTGTACTACGAGATGATCGAGTCGGGCGTTATTGACAAGACAGCCATGGTATTCGGACAGATGAACGAACCGCCGGGCGCAAGAATGAGAGTTGC
>CAJJPZ010000199.1 GCA_905193765.1 uncultured Eubacterium sp. | reverse complement strand
TGTTCATCAGACTTACCATGACGCCCAGGATAACGAGGAATACCAGTATTCCGACATTGTAGCTGTCAGACAGTACACTGATTATACCGTCATTGAGTACATGATTGAATGTTCCTTCAAAAGAGAATCCTGAGTAGAACAGACCTCCGATAACAATACCGATGAAAAGGGAACTGTATACCTCCTTTGTGATAAGCGCCAGTACAATAGCTACAACAGGAGGTACCAGTGACCAGAACGTTGCATACATATCAGGGGTATATTCTTTCCCTTCCGCGAATACCAGCATAGGACAAGCTGCGATGAGTAATGCCATGATAGCCAGAACCCACACAGTTCTCTTGCTGAAATGGTTTTTCATTTTTTTCACTCCTTCTTTTCTCTAAAAAAATACAGGCTCCATTAAGCTTGTATTTTACTGAAATATATTGAAATATCAACATAATTATAGTATATTTGACACCGTTTGAGAAGATGTATATACATATTTGAATATAAAAGTTTATTCTGAAAAAACTGAAATTTGTGATGAACAACAAAACCAGCCACGAAATCACTGTGATCCGAGTACATCATAAAACTGCAGCGAATTTCACTATTAATCCGCTGCAGTGTGCATCTTTTTTGTAGTATTACAGGTGTCACCATTGTCTGAAAGATTCCGGTTCAATATTGTATTTCTGTATCTTGCGATAAAGGGTCCGCTTAGGCATATCGAGACGGATCGCAGCGCTTGGTACATGTCCTTTTTCCTGTTTCAGAGCTTCTACGATCCTCGAATATTCTTTTGCCGGAGAATTTATGGCGTCAAATGTTCCAGGAGATGTATCCGGGAACTCTGTCTGGTCAGATACCTGTGCTGGTGTGTCAGGTATCATACGGGGCACACTGTTATCATGTGCAGGTTTAAGATCCGGCGTCCGGAAGTCCAGGAGATCGTGTATATGCAGGGTGTCATCGTCGGCAGCGATAAGAACACGCTCAACCATGTTTTCAAGTTCACGGACATTTCCAGGATATGAGTGTGTCTCGAATATATGGCGTATTTCCGGAGTAAATATCGCAAGATTTTCTTCGGATCCGTGAAGACGTACGAAGTAGTCCATGAGCGCAGGAACATCTTCCAGACGCTGCCTCAGCGTCGGTATCTTTATTGACAGCACATTGAGGCGGTAATAAAGATCGCTTCTGAAAAGCTTGTTTTCGACAGCGGTCTCAAGATCCGAATTGGTGGCGGCGATGATACTCACATCTATCGATTTAGGCTTTTTGCCTCCGATACGTATTATCTCCTTGTTCTGGATGACACGTAGAAGAGTAGCCTGCACATCCAGCGGCATATCGCCGATCTCGTCAAGAAACAGCGTACCGCCGTCGGCAAGTTCGAATTTACCCGGGTTGCCGCTTTTGTTCGCTCCTGTGAACGCACCGGTCTCATATCCGAACATTTCGCTTTCGATGAGCCCCTTAGGCAGAGCTGCACAGTTTATGGCGATGAAAGACCCGTCTGCTCTGTGGCTGGCGTTGTGAACTGCCTGGGCAGGGACGTCTTTTCCTACGCCGCTTTCTCCCAGTATCAGCAGGTTCGTATCGTTTTTTGCTGCCAGACGACCGAGACTTTTGGCACTTTCCATACATGGTGATGAGCCGATTATGCAGTCGAAAGTGTACTTGGCTGTGAAACCGCCGACCTTGTTGACGAGTTTATGTATCGATTTGACTCTGTCGAACTTGATGACGATATCTGCTGAATATACAGGACTGTAGATCACTGACATTATCACAGTCTGTGATGCTCCTGATGAATTGTTCACAAATACTTCCTTGTTAGAAATATCTTTCCCGGATCTCAGTATATCAGTAGCCACAGCAGGGTCTGTGAAAAGGTCATATATAGATGTGTTTATCGGCTCTTTCTTCAGCCCCAGTATGGATCTTGTGCTTTTATTGGCCTGTGTGATCTGTCCGGATCTGTCCACCAGCATGGATGTCCAGTACATAGCCGTCATGATCTACAAGAGCCAGTGCGAAGTTGGTTCCTTTCACATAAAGATACAGTTTCTTCAGATGATCATGAGCCACTGAGATCAGAAGCCTGTTCTTTTCAAGAAGGGCGTCAAGCTTGTCAGGTGGCAGTGTGGTGTTGCGCACCCCGAAAGGTGAGACTCCGTATTTGAGAGAACGTTTCCATGAATCCAGGATCTCAGGATGTATCATATCCAGATCCCGGGGAATCTCTTCGGTACCATCTATATATCTGTTCCAGTATTCACCGACTATATCATAGTATTCATTCGATGTGTTACCCATATTGTTTGACCTCCTGTTTTAAATATTTTCATATCATAAATAGAACAAAGTCAGATATATCATAATTTAAAGCAAAAAATGTACCAGATATACCGAGCATATGGATGGGAGCGCCCGGTACAAAAAGTGTCAGTAAATGGCACTCGATTGACATCGTGACAAATCCGATGGCACAAATGTGTCTCTGGTAACAAGATAACATAAATTCTGAAAAAAAGATCGCAATGGAATTCATGCCTTTCAAAAAGGATATGAACTGCATCAAACAGGGTCTTGAAGTATTCAGATCAGCCGGATGCAAAAACGGCGGATTCTGTCTCGACTCATGGCATATATTCATGGGACCGAGCTCCTATGATGATATCTCACTGATAAAGCCTGAAGAGATAATCCATGTAGAGCTGGATGACGGATATATGACAGAAGCAGAGATAGCTCCGGACAGAAAAGTCATTGACATTATGTCATGAAAGGTGACATGGTATTAAGCAGCAGGGAACATTATATACGGTGATCTCTGCTGCTTTTGTGACATGATGACGTGGCATAAAAATTGCATTATCTATGAAAAGAATGTATAATCGTTAATGGATAATTCAATTTAGTTTACGGAGAAGTGGAAAGAAAATGTTAAACGGTCTTATAAGTGTCCTGGTAGTGTTCGTTATACTTGCAGTCGGCTATTACTTTACAGTCAGGGAAAAGTGGCCTGACAATACGAACAAGGTGTTCTCTATAGTGGTGGTGCAGATAGCTGCACCGGCGCTGGCTGTGGTCAGCATAGAAAACAGGTTCACGCCCGATATGCTGAGGGCTGCAGTCTGGAACCTGCTGATAATAGTCGGCAGCATACTGCTTATGTATGCTGTGGGCAGGGTGGTGTCAAAGATACTGAAGCTGCCCCGCGCCAAAAGGGCTGTGTTCATAACGACATTCACCTTCAACAACACTATGTTCATAGGTCTGCCTATAAACCAGATCGTGTTCGGACATGACGGCCTGCCGTATCTTTTCACATTCTATCTTGTCACGATAGTGATGTTCTGGAGTCTGGGTGCATACACACTTTGCAAGGCGTCGGATACAGGCGGTAAGTCGTTTTCCGTCAAGAAGATATTCAGTCCGGGACTGATCGGCGTGCTGATCGGTTGTGCTCTCGTAGAGCTTGAATGGAAGCTTCCTACGATACTGGAGACGTCACTGACATATCTGGGAGATATCTGCGTGCCGCTGTCGCTGCTGGTGATAGGCTCGAACCTGGCAAAATCCATGAAACACGGACTTCAGCGGATAACGCTGGACCAGATAATAATAATGATCGGCAAATTCGTGCTGCATCCGCTGATCATCTGGGGAGCATTCTCGCTTTTCGGAGTAGGAGGACTTCCGCTGAAGGTATTCATCCTCACAGCATCGCTGCCGTGTCACGCACAGACCGCTATAGTATCGGAGTTCTATAACCTTGAAGGCGAATATGCATCCAATCTTGTGAGCCTTTCGACACTGATAAGTCTGGTGACGATACCGGTGTATGCCAGCATACTTTTGTAAGATCATAATGCATAGAAAATATGACAGATTGACGCGTTGATAT
>CAJJPZ010000198.1 GCA_905193765.1 uncultured Eubacterium sp. | reverse complement strand
AGGTGGTGAGATGATATGGAATTTGTAAAACTGGAAAGCAGGGATAAACTGAGGATAATGACGATCTCAAGGGAATCAGTGCTGAATGCACTCAACAGACAGGTCCTGGAGGAGATATCACATGTCGTGGAGCTTCTCGAAAATGATGATGAGGCAGAAGTTCTGATAATAACCGGTACAGGCAGGGCTTTCGTTGCCGGCGCCGATATAAAGACACAGTATGGCTTCAACGAGGAAGAGGCAAGGGACTGGGGAAGATACGGCAGCAGCATTTTCAGGAGGATCGAGCTTCTTGAATTTCCTACGATAGCAGCGGTGAACGGATATGCTCTGGGAGGCGGCTGTGAGCTTGCCATGAGCTGCGATATAATAATAGCGGATGAAAAGGCTAAGTTCGGACAGCCTGAGGTAAAGCTGGGCGTCATACCGGGATTTTCCGGAACACAGCGCCTGCCAAGGAGAGTCGGCGTAAGCAAGGCCAAGGAGCTGCTGTATACAGGAAAGATGATAGATGCAGAAGAGGCTGTGAAGATAGGTCTGGCGAATTGTGTATCCGAACATGGACATGTTCTCAGCGATGCAGTTGCAATGGCAGAGCAGATCATGAACAATGCGCCGCTGGCACTTAAATACGCCAAGATAGCTGTAGACGAAGGCATAGAGACTGATATAGATTCAGCTATAGAGATCGAGAACAAGATATTCAGAAAATGCTTCGACACATATGATCAGAAAGAGGGAATGAAAGCTTTCATCGAGAAAAGACCTCCTGTTTTCCTCAAAAAATAGACTTAAAAGTGCCCGGAATGCAGTAATTGCAAAATTTACTTGCTTTAATCAGCATTAAGTGATATTATCATAAAGTACATTTTCTTTCAGAATGTAATAATTTAGGACAAGAGATGGTATCGTATGGAGATTGAATTAAAGTATAAGATTCCTGCAATGGCAATTGCCGAAGATATCTGGAAAGACGATATTTTTTCGGATATCGAAGAAGATGGCTCCAGAGAGGAACTTTATCTGGATGCAAAGTATTTTGACACATCACGATGTGATCTTGCGAAAAATGAGATCGCCTACAGGGTAAGGACCGAGGGCGAGCGCATAGTGGCTGCCCTGAAATGGAAAGGGCACAGCGAAGGCGGTCTTCACACAAGAGAAGAAATAAATGTACCGGTAATGGATGATGAACCGGATATTTCTGTTTTTCATGAAAGCGAGATAGGAAGGCAGCTGGCGGAAATCGTCGGGGACGAGACTCTCGAATGCTTCATGGAAACGAAGTTCAACAGGAGAAGATTCAGGATCGACACCGGAACGAGTATATTCGAGGTATCCGTTGACGTCGGCAAGATCGTGACCCAATACGGAGAATCACCGATCTCGGAAGTCGAGATAGAGCTGTTTTCCGGAGAAACCAAGGAAATGATCGGGATCGGCAGGAAGCTGCGGGATAAATATGATCTCGAAGCAGAGAATGAAAGTAAATATGCACGCGGAATAGAACTCATCAGGGACAATATGGGCGATGAAAGCCGGAATATTTCTGAGGCCTGGTGAGTATGATGCAGTATGATATGGTATATCCGGAGCGATCATGGATATACCATTTTGTTTTAACGCTTTTTTCTGGTGATAAGGAGTATTTCAGGAGGATCTGACGGCTGGTTGATCATACTTATATATGCACAATGGTAGATACCGGGATCGAGAGCTTCGGCAGTTTCGAGGAGTTCTTCCTTTTCCTCTCTGCCGCCGGGGTGGCCGCTGTACATGGTCATGCAAACCAGACCGCCGGTACTCAGTCTGTCAAGGCAGCAGGACAGAGCTGCAGACGTGGTGCCTGATCGTGTGGTGACTGCCTTGTCGCAACCGGGAAGATAACCGAGATTGAATACGGCAACGTCGATGGGTGATGATATATATGCATCGATGTCTGAATGGCTGGCACATATGAGCTTGATACGGCCTGAAGCCAGGGCTTCGCTCAGTCCCTCTGAGACGAGAAGGTCCCTTGTGGAGGCGACAGCCTGCTCCTGTATATCGAAGGCATAGAGGCGTTTCGGTCCGCACTGTGCCAGATGCAGAGTGTCATGGCCGTTGCCGCATGTTGCATCGACTACGATACTGTCAGGTGTTATATACTCTTTTATTATATGCATGGCGAAGCCTGTCGTGTTCCTTATGATGTTTGTCATGTCAGTGATACTCCGTTCCTGTCGTGGCTGAAAATGTGACTGATAAAAAATCTTTTACAGCATATTATGTTCCTGTGGAAAAATATTGTCAAGGTTCGTATTTACTTTTCAGGATAAAAGATGTATAATATCATGAACTATGTGTTTATAATCGAGGAGGATATATATTCATGAAATCAACATTTATTTCAAAAGAAAACAACGACGCAAAATTTACTATGGAGTTTTCTGCCGAAGAATTTGAAAATGCCATCATCAAAGTGTATCAGTCACAGAAGGGAAAATTTGAGGTAGACGGATTCAGAAAGGGTAAAGCTCCGAGAAGCATTATAGAAAAGAAATACGGAGAAGGGATTTTCTTCGAGGATGCGATCAACGATCTTTTCTCAGCAAACTATCCGGTAGCTCTCGATGAGCTGGAGCTCAGAGTGATCGATCAGCCGAGAGCTGAATTCGGCGAAGTGAAGAAAGGCGAAGGCTTTACTATCACTATCACTGTAGCATGCTATCCTGAGGTGGAAGTAAAGGATTACAAAGGCGTTGAGATCGAAAACGTAAGCTCTGAAGTAACTGATGAAGATGTGGAAAAAGAGCTTGAGAACATAGCTTCAAGAAATTCAAGAATGGTTGCTGTAGACAGACCTGCAAAAGAGGGAGATACAGTCCTCATCGACTATGAAGGATGGGTAGGAGACAACAAGTTCGACGGAGGAACAGCTGAAAGACAGCCTCTGAAGCTGGGTTCCGGAACATTCATCCCTGGATTTGAGGATCAGCTCATAGGTGTAAGCAATGGTGAAGAAAAGGATGTCGTAGTTACTTTCCCTGAAGATTACCATGCAGAAGACCTTGCAGGCAAGGAAGCTGTATTCAAGTGCAAGGTGCATGAAGTAAAGGAACAGGAAGTACCTGAGATCAACGATGAGTTCGTAAAGGACGTAAGCGAATTCGATACGCTCGACGAGTACAAGGCTGACCTGAGAGAACAGCTGGAAAAAGCTGCAGTTGTAAAAGCTGAGAACAAGATGAAGAACAATGTGATCGAAGCTGTATTCAACGCAAACGATATCGATGTACCTGAGGTGATGGTGGAAAGCGAAATCGACAACATGATGTCAGAATTCGATCAGCAGCTCAGAGGTCAGGGTATGGATCTTCAGTCATACTTCAAGTATGTGGGTGCTGACCCTGCAGATTTCAGAAAAGAACTCAGAGAAGACGCTTTCAAGAAGACAAAGACAAGAATGATCGTGACTGCTGTTGCTGAACAGGAAGCTTTCGAAGTTTCTGACGAAGAAATCTCAACAGAACTTGAAAACATGGCAAAACAGTATGGTCTTGAAGCAGATAAGCTGAGAGAGATGATCGGCGCTGAGAATGTAGGCGTGATAGCCGGCGACATCAAGATCAGAAAAGCAGTTGAGTTCATGTATGACAATGCTGTAAAAAAATAAAACTGCATGAATAAAAATTTATTGGTTTAAAAGGAGGTCCGGATCATGGCAGTGATACCATATGTAATTGAACAGACGAGCAGAGGAGAAAGATCGTATGATATTTACTCCAGGCTGCTCAAAGACAGGATAATATTTTTAGGTGAGGCGATAGATGAACGTATTGCCAGTCTTGTTGTAGCACAGCTGCTGTTTCTCGAAGCAGAGGATCCGGATAAAGATATCAATATATATATAAACAGCCCCGGCGGTTCCGTGACCGCCGGCATGGCTATTTATG
>CAJJPZ010000197.1 GCA_905193765.1 uncultured Eubacterium sp. | reverse complement strand
TGCATCCCAAACATCATCTATATTTACATGTAATATCTGCACAAAATACCGTGGGGTATTTTCGGGTTATTTTTCAACTGCCTATGCCTTCCAGACCTTGATTTTACTGGCTTTTGGGAGAAGCTTTCAAAGAGTGCCGTGGCACACGAATAGTATTTTTATCATAGTTATTTCCCCTTGTTTTACCCCGAAAAATCCCCTGTTCTTCAGAGTAATCGGGTATTTTATCAAATGCCCTAGAATTACAGATTGTGTCAAATCAGAGCAGAATTGAGCATATTGCTACTACCGGTTAGTAGTAGCTGCTAATATAGAATATGAGTTTCCCATACCTGTTTTCAAATTCTTGATTATCTTCGATAGTGTACCAAAAGAACTTCAACAACTGCCCATACAGGCACTTATCCATCATGATTATCAAAATTATGTTTGATGAACACATCATTAGAGCGAGAAATCTCTGAAGCTATTGTCGACATATTCTTCCAATATCTTTTTTTCTCTTTAAAAATAGATGAATCCTGTAAAACAATAAGCGTCTAATTCCTCGAACACTTCTCTGCGTCTATTGCCAGCACGAACATCAGTGCATATAAGGCGTCATCGGGATCGTTTACATCTATGACATAAGTGTCTGTCAGGTTGAAGAGTTCTTTGCCTATAGTTGCTACAGTGTTGCCGTCTCTGTCTGTTATCGTGTAGTTCCACTCAGTCCATGTGCCTTCTACGTGCCAGCCGTTGTAGTCTATATCGTAGCGTGGGTGCAGGAAACTCAGTTCTTTCTTGAGACAGCCTACCAGCTCGCCTCTTTCATAAATCTCGAACTGCGGAAGCAGCGTGAGGACTTTCTGGTTCACCATACCGATTTCATTTCCTTCAGGGTCGAATATCACAAGTTTATGTTCCCAGGAAAGCTGCCCCTTTACCGTATAGGCGACGCTGCCATCCTCATAATAGATATCGTAACTGTCGAACCACGAAAAAAGTCTCTGCTTGAATAATAATCTCATACTAATACCTCATTTCTTTCATCAAATTAGAATTGTCCATTGCCCATTTTCATAAACGTGCAACGCCAACTCGATATATTCCTCTATCTTTTCTGCAATAAGTCCTTATCAGCATTTTAAGATGTTACATCCAGCTCAATCATGTCACCGGCGGAGACACTTTTTCATTGCACTTCCAAAATACATGCAGATATTGGATGTTTTGATCTCTATCTTATTTCTGTAATTTAAGCAGTTTTTCCAGCTCATCCATCTCTTTGCTGATCTCGGTTTCTATCCGGCGTATGTCTGCCATGATCTCCGACGTCGATGGATACTCGACCGGTATGTATTCTACTTCTTTGTACTTGTTGATGCCGAGGTCGTAGTCCTTGTCCACGATATCCTGTTTCGGGACCATGAATGACTTGTCGGTTCGTTTTCTGTCTGCCTCCTGATCCAGATGTCTGAATCGTTCGATGATATCCGGTATATCGTTTTCCCTGACAGGCGTTCTTTTATCATCGAGGCTAAATCCATCTGCGGACATATCGTAGAACCATACATTATCCGTACCGCCGTGCTCTATTTTCGTAAATATCAGGATAGCTGTGGATACTCCTGCATAGGGTTTGAAAACCCCTGAAGGCATCGAGATCACGGCTTCCAGCTGCTGATTTTCCACGATCTCTTTCCTTATTGATCTATGCGCTTTGGACGAACCAAACAGGACTCCGTCAGGTACGATGCAGGCACAGCGTCCGCCGACTTTCAGGATATGCAGGAACAATGCCAGGAATAAGAGTTCTGTCTTTTTTGTTTTGCATACTTTCAGCAGATCTCCGGATACTGATTCTGCATCAAGGCTGCCTTTGAACGGCGGATTTGCCAGTACCAGTGACTACATTTCTTTGTCTGTATTCTGATCAGACAGGCTGTCTCTGTACTCGATAACAGGGTTGTCTATGCCATGCGTCATCATGTTCATGGCGCCGATACGGAGCATCGTCCTGTCTGTGTCGTATCCATGGAACATATGATTCATATAGTGATCTTTTTTCTGCCTGTCATAGAAGATCTCTTCCTTTTTCTTTTCTTTGAGGTATTCTCTGGAAGCAACAAGGAATCCCGACGTGCCGCATGTCGGATCGCAGATCATCTCATCGCTGGATGGATCCATCAGTTCGACCATCATGCGTATGATATTTCTCGGCGTCCTGAACTGACCGTTACGCCCGGATTTTGCGATTTTTAAAAGGAGATACTCGTACACATCGCCTCTTACGTCTGACGCCTGTGTCTCATTCATCATGTCATATATACTATCCAGTGAATCCACTACTTTCGACAGCACAAGCGGCGTCGGAAGCTTGAATATCGTATCATCCATATACTTCGAATACGCACTGTTCTTATCACTGTGAAGCGTTTTGATAAAGGGGAAAACCCACTCCTGCATCACGGTATACATCCTGTCTGCCGGGAAGTCGTGGAATACAGACCATTTAAGCTGGTTCCCCTCTATAGTCCTTTCTCCGATCTGCACTTCTTCTGAGAAAATGCTATTGTATTGGAGCCCCAGCATCTCACTTTCCTTTGCCTTGATATTATCTGAATCGTCCAGGTCATGGATAAACATCAGATATGTGATCTGCTCGATCACCTCCAGCGGGTTTACCAGACCTCCTGCTACAAAGCTATCCCATAATGCATCTATTTTATTTTTCAATTCTCCTGTTACCATTTTTATGATATCTCCATTTCTTTAGTTGTTGTATATATTTTCCGCATCTAATACTCCTTGCTCAAAAGAAAATCCGCTACGTGCATGCTTTTGATGCCTTTGTAATTACCTCCGGCGAATTCATCAGTCCTGAGGACATACTTTGGATAATTGTCTCTGATTTCCAGCAGGCGGTCGTATTCTCTCCGTTCGGTTTTCTCGGAGCGTATTTCCTGAGTGACCTGCACATATATCTTTTCCCCCTGACGTTGTGCGATGAAGTCGATTTCGCCATCTAATGTTTTGCCGATATTGACGTCATATCCTCTCCTGCAAAGTTCAAGATAGACGACATTTTCCAGGCTGGAAGCGACGCTGTCCTGATCATACCCAAGGACGCTGTATCTCAGAGAAGTATCAGCAAGATAAAACTTTTCCTGTGTCTTGAGTATCTCTTTTCCCTGCAGGTCATATCTGGAACAACGATGCAACAGGTATGCTTTCTCGAGTTTTTCCAGATAGCTGTATACTGTCTCGTTGTCTATTTTTCTGTGTTCTGATTTCAGATAGTCCGAAATTGATTTTGCAGAAAATGTATTCCCTACATTGGAAAATGTGTATTTGACTACTCTCTCCAGCTGATCCACCTTGCGGATCTGGTTTCGCCTTACAATGTCAGAGAATATCGTTGAATTATAAATGTCACGGACAATGGTATAGACTTCATCCTGCGAATATGCCCGCAGATGCGTTGCCGGAAAGCCCCCCAGCCGAATATAATCTGCAAGTTCTGTATGAACATCCTTCAGTTCCGTATACTCTTTACGGAAAGTCAGATACTCTTCGAAAGAAAGCGGAAAAATACGGAAAGAAATATATCGCCCTGTAAGATAAGTGGAGATCTCCGAAGACATCATACGCGAATTTGATCCTGTCACATAAATATCCACATCATAATCGTTTGCCAGAGAATTCACGACTTTCTCCCACCCGTCGATTTCCTGAACTTCATCAAAAAAGAAATAAGTCCTGCCACCATCACAAAGCTTTGCTTTCACAGTCTCAAACATCTGCTTTGCATTCATATCATCATATTCCATGGAGTCGAATCTCATGGATACTATCTGCTCTTTCGGTATGCTGCGTTCATTCTGCAGTTTTTCCATAATCATCTTCAATATGGTGGATTTCCCGCAGCGACGGACGCCTGTAAGGACTTTTACAAA
>CAJJPZ010000196.1 GCA_905193765.1 uncultured Eubacterium sp. | reverse complement strand
TTGATTTAGGAGGAAATAAAAAATGGTTAAAATCAGACTGAAGAGAATGGGAGCACACAAGAAGCCTTTTTATCGTGTAGTAGTTGCAGATTCAAGAGCGCCAAGAGATGGTAAGTTCATCGAGGAGATCGGATACTACAATCCGCTCAAGGATCCTGCAGAGATCAGGATAAACGAGGAATCAGCAAAGAAATGGTTAGAAACAGGAGCTCAGCCAACTGATACAGTGAAGAAGCTTTTCAAGATAAGCGGCATTTTATAGAAAGCGGTGAAGCTAATGGTCGAATTAGTCAGTGCAATTGCAAGATCGCTGGTTGAAAATCCGGATGCTGTGCAGGTAACTGAGGAAGAGGCAAACGGAACAACGGTACTGCAGCTTAAGGTGGCTCCTGATGATATGGGTAAAGTCATTGGCAAACAGGGCAGGATCGCAAAGGCGATACGTACTGTTGTAAAGGCGGCAGCGACAAAAGCGAACAAAAGAGTTGTAGTTGAAATTGTTCAATAAACAGGACAGATAAGCACACGTATTTTCAGGACGTTTTTCGGGGAGTATGTGTGCTTGTGTTTTGATACAGGGATTATTATGGAAAAGATAAGAATCGGTAAAATAGTGAACGTTGTGGGCCTTAAAGGCGAGGTCAAGGTATACAATTACTCCGACAGCAGTGAAATATACGAAACGACTGACGAAGTATATGTCGGAGACAGGCTCTGCCGCGTCGAAAACGTCAGACTTCAGAAAAATGTAGTTATACTGAAGCTTGAGGGCGTCGATGACAGAGACGGTGCAGAGAGACTCAGGGGCACTTTCATATCTGTTACAGAGGATGATCTGCCGGAACTTCCGGAAGGACAGTTCTATGTGCGCGATCTGATAGGTATGAAAGCTGTTGAGGAGAATGGCAATGTTCTGGGATATGTCACAGACGTACTGCAGAATACAGCCCAGGACATATTTGAAATCGAAGATGATAACGGCAAAAAGATCCTGATACCTAAGGTGGATCAGTTCGTTTTGGATATAGACAGCAGCAAAAGGGAAATAACGGTGAGGATGATAGAAGGTCTCAGGGATCTGTAGTTTTCCGGAGGAGCATGAATTATGAGAATAGATGTCCTGACGCTTTTCCCGGAGATGTTCGGACCTGTTATCGGGGGAAGCATACTGGGAAGAGCAGCTGAAAAGGGAATAATAGACGTCCGTCTTACGGATATAAGAGATTTCAGCAATGATAAACACAATAAAGCAGATGATTATCCTTTCGGAGGCGGAGGCGGAATGGTCATGATGCCTGATCCGATCTTCGGTGCGATGGAATCGGTGGGAGCAGCTGACAGGAAAGTGATATATATGTCCCCGAGAGGAAAGATACTCGATGCAGAAAAGATAAGAGAACTGTCAGAGATGGACGGCTTCGTGATCCTGTGCGGCCATTATGAAGGCGTCGATCAGCGTGTCCTCGATTACTGGGATGCGGAAGAAGTCTCCATTGGAGATTACGTTCTGACCGGCGGTGAGCTGCCTGCAATGGTGCTGATAGATTCGGTGGCAAGGCTGCTGCCCGATGTGCTGGGCAATGAAAATTCAGCTCTTGAAGAATCCGTCTACTCAGGGCTTCTGGAGCATCCGCAGTATACTAAACCCCGTGAATACAGAGGGCTCAGGGTGCCGGAAGTGCTGCTCAACGGCAACCACAAGCTTATAGATCTGTGGAAATTCAGACAGGCGCTGCTTCTTACGAAAGAGAGGCGTCCGGATATGTTCCGGGATTTCATCGGGCAGGAACATGAGCTGTCGAAGGACGAACGCAAGGTTCTTGAAGAAATCATGAAAATAGAGGGATAGTACATTGCAAGGCAGGGGGCTTTGGTGTAAAATAAAACAATGAATAAAAAGTTGAGCAGGAAAACAAAAAAAATAATACTGGTGTATTTTGCGGCGCTGATAATACTTTTTATAATAGTACAGGTGCTCCCCAGGGTCACAGATATCTTTGAGACCACACAGATCCTGGAACCGGGAAACCTGACGCTGTCTCACGAGACCACCGGGTATATCATAAAGGATGAGCAGATAGGAACGGCTGAAAAGTCCGGGAAAATAAAATATCTGGTTGGAGATAACGTCAGCGTCAAAAAAGGACAGAAGATCGTTAGCTATGATTCGGATAAGGTCGAAGAAAACAGCAAGGACAGGTTCAGTGAGTATCTCGACAATCTGAAAGGGTATGACGGCGTCAAGGCAACGGTAAATGCACCCATAAGTGGTGTTTTCAGCAAGACGATAGACGGGTATGAGGATTATTTTACTACAGACAGGATGCTCAGTATAAAGAGAAATACTGTCGAAGGCATACGTTTCGATCCGGTGGATCTTGACCGTGACTATGCTGTGAAAGGTGAGCCGGTTTTCAAGATATCCAATGACGACAGGTGGTACATACTTTGCTGGGTGGACAGCGACACTGCGGAAGCCTACACTGAAGGCAGGAAAGTAAGTATACAGCTTTCAGACGGTACCGTTGACGCCAGAGTGTACAAGGTGAAAAAAGACGGCGATGACTACAGAGTACTGTTTTATTCTGACATGTATTATGAGTCCTTTGCCGGGACAAGAAAAGATGATATAAAGATCATAACCAGTGACAACTCCGGGCTTCTTGTGAAAAACAAGTGTATAGTGCAGAAGAACGGGCAGAAAGGTGTCTATGTCAGGAACAAAAACGGGGATGATACTTTTACCAGAATACAGATAATAGCCTCGGACGATAAAGAATCTGTCATAGAAGATGCCACATTCATAGATGAAGATGGAAATCAGGTATATACGGTCGACGTTTACGATGAGGTCCTCAAGCATCCGAAAGGTGTGCTGGAGAAGGAACTGAAAGAGGAAAGCAGACAGAAAGACCGGGAAAAGGAGAATTAGCTATGGAGGATATCAGAAAGAATCTGGATAAAGTCAATGCTCAGATAAAGGAAACCGCAGAAAACTGCGGCAGGAGCGCAGATGACGTCCTGCTCGTTGCAGTGAGCAAGACAAGAACACCCGAGGAAATCAATATTGCCATAGATGCAGGTGTGACTGACATAGGCGAAAACAAGGTCCAGGAAATAATGGACAAATATGACGATGTTAAACCTGTAAAATGGCACATGATCGGACATCTGCAGACAAATAAGGTAAAATATATCATAGACAAGGTATCCATGATACATTCAGTGGACTCATATAAACTGGCGGCTGAAATCGATAAACGTGCGGAGAACCATGGTATCACGATGGATATACTCATCCAGGTGAATTCCGCACAGGAAGAAAGCAAGTTCGGTATATCCACAGATGAAACGGAGAAACTGATACATGAGATCCTGGACAACTGCGAGAATGTACGCATTAGAGGACTTATGTGCATAGCGCCTTTTGCAGAAAATGCAGAAGATATCAAAGTATATTTCGATGAAGTGAAGAAGCAGTATGATCAGTTCAGCGGTATCGAACATGAGAGGCTGGACTTCAGATATCTGTCGATGGGAATGTCCCATGACTTTAAAGTCGCTATAGAGGCCGGTTCCAATCTCGTGAGAGTCGGCAGTGCAATATTCGGTGAAAGAAACTACAACAAATAACAGGAGGTCGAAATGGGCGTGTTATCTAAATTCAAAGATCTGATGGGATTCGAGGAATACGAAGAAGAGGAAGAAATGGAAGAGGAAGAAGAATACAAGAAATCAGGATATTATGACAGAAAGCCGGTGGAGCCGAGAGCTTCAACGATGTCATCATCAAGATATGACAGCAGCAATGTAGTGCCTATGCAGAACAGGACCGTCAAGGCTATAACCAATGCCTTCAAACTGGTGGTAATAGAGCCTGCCGGTTTTGATGAATGCCCGAAACTTGTAGACAGTCTCAAGAGCAGAAAGCCGATAATCGTGAACCTCGAAAAACTCGATGCA
>CAJJPZ010000195.1 GCA_905193765.1 uncultured Eubacterium sp. | reverse complement strand
ACAACGAAGCCTACATGAATACCGGTATTCAGCGTTCATCATCCACGCCGAGATTCGCCAACGCCACCACATCCCCTGCAGGAAGTGTGCTGCCGGGCAAACCGCAGAACAAGAAGGATCTCACATCCATCGTCGCTGCACACGGATCCCCGTACGTTGCCCAGACTGCGTTCATCGGCAATATGAAGGATCTTCATGAAAAGGCACACAAGGCAATATATACCGAAGGCGCCAACTTCCTCAACGTACTTTCGCCATGTCCGAGAGGCTGGCGCTATAATGTGGAGGATATCGCAGAAATCAGCAGACTTGCCGTGGAAACATGTGTATGGCCACTCTACGAGATCGAAAACGGCGTATACAGACTCACTTATGAGCCTAAGAAAAAGCTTCCTGTAGAGGAATTCCTCAGGAAACAGGGTCGTTTCAGTCATATGTTCAAGCCGGGTGCTGAATGGATGATAGAAGAGACTCAGAAATATGTAGATGACAAATGGGAAGCACTGCTGGCCAAGTGCAGCAGATAAGCACTCCCACATACTTTAACAGATACAGCAAAATGCAGCATCAATGTGATATCCACTGATGCTGCATTGTCTTTTATTATCTTCTTTTTGTCTCTTTAGTACTGCTATTTAGCCTATTCGTCAGTTTCACTCATTGCTCTGTCGAACAGATCCGTTATCTCCTTTGATGGTGCCTTGTCGATCAGCGTAACGATGAAAGAGCAGATCAGACCTGCGATAAAGCCCGGGAACAGTTCGTAGATACCTGTGGACGCCGACAGAAAGTTAAGCCACAGGACATCCACGATAGCACCACCCAGAACACCTGCGATAGCACCTTTGTATGTAAATCTTCTCCAGAACAGGGACAGCAGGATCACCGGTCCGAAGGACGAACCGAAGCCTGCCCATGCATTTTCTACCAGGTTCATGATAGCCTGTGCACCGGAGCCTTTGCTGGATGCGATGAAGAATGCGATGACAGCTACGATCACTACGACCAGTCGTCCTACCCACAGGAGTTCCTTTTCACTGGCTTCCTTTCGAAGGATCGGCTGATAGATATCCGATGTGAAAGAGCTGGATGCTACCAGCAGCTGGGAGTCCGCAGTGGACATGGACGCCGCAATGATAGCTGCCATGAGAACGCCTGCGATGAAGCTCGGGAACAGTTTTCTCGCAAAGGTTATGAATACCATTTTCTGCGCACCCACCGTCAGCAACTCTTCTGCCAGGAACATCCTTCCGAAGTATGCGATGAGACAGGCACAGCCAAGTGCGCAGATGACCCATATGATCGCTACAGTCGCGCTCTTTTTTACCATGGAAGGCTTTTCGATGGACATGAATCTTACCAGGATATGCGGCATGCCGAAGTATCCAAGACCCCAGGACAGGCCTGTGATTATCTCCTGCCATGAAGCGTCGAATATGCCGCTGCCGAAGCTGCATTCCACCATCTGACCGCTGGCAGCATCCTGATATGTATAGATCGCAGAAAGTGCTGATGTATCAAGATCCTTCGTGATGACGATCACGATAGGTACTGCCATAAGTGCTGCGAACATCAGCAGTCCCTGGAAAAAGTCAGTCCAGCATACCGCCTTGAATCCGCCGAAGAATGTTATCAGCAGCATTGCCAGTGCGAAGATCAGCATTGCTGTCTGCGGATCCAGCGAAGGGAATATCGTCGTGAATACAGACGCTCCTGCCACATAAGCTGACGCTACATATATCGTAAAGCATACGAAGAAAATGATCGCACAGATCACCTGCAGCGTATTGCTCTTCGCTATGAATCTGTTGCCCAGATACTGTGGCACTGTGATGGCGTCTCCTGCTGCGCTGGAAAATTTTCTCAGACGCTTTGCAACAAATATCCAGTTAGCTGCTGTACCGAGGCCCAGTCCGATCCCGATCCACATCTGCCCGAATCCGAATGCCAGGATACTTCCCGGAAGTCCCATCAGAAGCCACGCGGACATATCCGATGCCTGCGCCGACATTGCCGCTACCCACGGTCCCATTTGTCTTCCGCCAAGGAAGAAGTTTGACTGGGACGCCTCGCCTTTTTCTTTAAAGAAAAAGTAAATTCCAACGCCTACTATCGCAACAAAGTATATGATAAAGGCAAGTATTTCTCCGTTCATGTTATAAAATCTCCTTTACTGTTGTGCTTTGATCATTATCATAAATTTGAAAATCGCCTACCTAGTATACCACAACCAAAACCAGAACGAAACACAGAATACAGTTTGTATATTTTCATATATAAAATCATATCTAATTCAAAAACTTTATTGAAATTTCACAGTTTTTATACTAGAATATATTCTAGTCATTCTTAGATATAAAAAATAAAATCAAAAAAACATCAGGAGAATTTTACATATAATGAAAAAAAACTCAAGAAATACAAAAGGAAAAATCGTCTCTGCAGCGTGGAAGCTGTTCTATCAGCAGGGTTATGATGACACGACAATCGAAGAGATCGTGGAAACATCCGGCACGTCTCGCGGATCGTTCTACCACTATTTTGAAGGGAAAGATTCACTGCTCACATCCCTTTCATACCTGTTTGACGACAAATATGCGGAACTGGATAAAACCATGGATCCGCTGCTGTCTCCTGTCGAGAAACTGAAATACATCAATCAGGAGCTTTTCCTGATGATCGAAAACACGGTTTCGGTAGAGCTTTTGAGCCGGCTGTTCGCAACGCAGCTGACCACCAATGGGGAGCGCCATTTACTGAATACAAACCGTACGTATTACAAGCTTCTGCGTCAGATAACTATAGAAGGAAAGGAACAGGATCTTTTTAAGAAAAATCTGTCCATCAACGATATCACCCGGGCCTATGCCATGTTTGAACGTGGCCTGATGTACGAGTGGTGCATCTCCGGCGGGAACTATTCTCTGTGCCAGCATGCGCAGATGATCATGCCGCTGTTTTTAGAAGGACTGTGCCGGTAAGATCCGGCATATTTTAAGGACTCGTCTATATACACCACACTAAAATAAAAGGAGACCTCAAATAAATGATGGTCTCCCGAATCCGCAGATACATCTTCACTGCGATGATGCAGCACAGACTATATCATGAAGTTGTCTATCAGCCTTGTCTTTCCGACATACACTGCCATTGCCACCAGTATCTGATCGCAGTCCTCTGTACTGCTGACAG
This sequence comes from uncultured Eubacterium sp., assembly GCA_905193765.1. Taxonomy (GTDB): domain Bacteria; phylum Bacillota; class Clostridia; order Peptostreptococcales; family Anaerovoracaceae; genus Lentihominibacter. Next base: position 779 of record CAJJPZ010000195.1, on the reverse strand, counting down.
GTTTTATATTTTCTGCATCCACAGCCTCTACATAATCTATCCTGGCAAGAGGTTCTGCTGATATCAGAGCTTTCATCTCTGCAGTTACTTTATCAAGGTCTTTCTCTCCATCTGATATCATCCCCTGGCCCTTTTTAACGGCCTTGCTGAGCACCAGTGCAGCCTTGCGTTCTTCTTCATTGAGATATGTGTTTCTTGAGCTCTTTGCCAGTCCGTCAGGTTCACGGACTATAGGGCATCCCACTATCTCTACACCGAAGTTCAGGTCTTTCACCATGCGTTTTATCACAGACAGCTGCTGTGCATCCTTTTGTCCGAAGTACGCTCTGTCCGGCGTAACTATGTTGAACAGCTTCGATACGACAGTGCACACACCCCTGAAATGTATCGGTCTTGTCCTGCCGCAGAGACCGGTTGTCATCTCACCCTGCATATCCACCATAGTGCATGCTCCGTCAGCGTACATCTCGCTGACTTCAGGATTGAATATCAGTGCAGCACCGGCATCACTGCAGAGCACAGCATCCCTGTCGATGTCTCTCGGATATGCCTCAAGATCCTCACCTTCGCCAAACTGTGTCGGATTGACGAAGTCGCTTACCACGACTCTGTCGTTCTCTGCTACAGCTCTTTCTATAAGACTGCGGTGTCCCTCATGAAGGAATCCCATCGTAGGCACCAGGCCTACTGACAGTCCCTGTCTTTTCCATCCACTTACTTCTGCTCTTACTTCTTTGATCGTTTTAACTATTTTCATCTTGCTGTTCACCTCATCTGAA
>CAJJPZ010000194.1 GCA_905193765.1 uncultured Eubacterium sp. | reverse complement strand
ACCCACAGCCTATCGGTTAACAGCCGAGTGCTCCACCATTGAGCTACCTTGGAATGTCAGGTTGTCTCTCTTAACGACAAATAATACTATACTACATCCCAAGAGAGATGTCAACCTTTTTTATCAAAAACCTTTGGTTTTTTAGAGTTTCTTGTGATCCTTGAAACACCTGCCCCGGTGATCATTTACGATCCTTTTCGCCCAGTCTTCTGACAAGGGATTTTTTCTCTTTCGGATCTTCCACGGATTCCACCTTATCCTCATCTTCTGTTTCTATATCGATATATTCAGGGTCGGCAAGTTCCGGCTCCTCTTCTTCGAGCTTACGGTCTTCCGCCTGTATTGCTCTGATGTGAGCATCCTGCTCTGCCTTGATATTGGACTGGATCATCTCTATTTTCTGCGAATATTTGCGTATGTTCGCCTTGTCGCCCTCGTCCTCATATATTGCCAGGAGTTCCTTCATGGTTTCGAGATGGCTGCCGTTCAGCTTCAGAGCTTTCTTCAGTGAATCCACAGCTTCCGACCTGTTTCCGGTCATCTCGTATGCGACGCCCAGATAGTAATACAGCGGCCACCAGTCTCTGTACTTTGTGTTCAGGAACGGCTCCAGCATAGCTATACCGCTTTCATAACGTCCTGCAAGCACCTCGTTATAACCCTTCTCGATTTTAAGAGGTTCCTCTATCTGCTGCAGACGCGTCCTTATCTCCTTCTTGTCTTTAGCATTCTTGCTGAATCTCAGGAAATCATGCCATGCGATATCAGCCTTTGCATAAAGGCCTATGTTCAGGTATGCGTATCCCAGGTAATAATAACCCTGGGCGAATCTCGGATGTGTTTCCGTCAGAAGCTCAAGCCATTCCAGCGCTTCCGCCTTGAATCTTCCCACATATTCTTCGTTCTGGCTGTTCAGATACATCGCCCTGCATGCTCTTGCATAGCTGTACATGGCATGCAGATAATCGTACTGTATGCAGAGCGCCGCTCTGAAATGGATACATGCATTGTCCATATCGCCTTTTTCTGCAGCATCCCTGCCTTCCTTGAGCATCCCTTCCTCAAGCTTTCTGTTGTAAAGTTTCCTCAGAAAGTCAGCATAATTCTTCGTGTATTTGAAATGCGGATCGCATCCCATGACCCATGCCATGTTTTCGCCTATAACAAGCATCGGTATGCCTTCTCCGCCTGCAAAGTCCTTTATTTCTTCTTTTCTGAGCGGCACAGGAACACCTTTCATGATATTCCCGACCTTGTTCCTGGCAAGGAACTCATCCGAAAATTCGGCAAATACGAATCTGTTCAGGTATTTCTTAAAATACTTTCCGATCCTGTCTTCACGGAGCTGGATATCAGACTCCTCCCTGGGTCTTATAACAGTCCTTGTTATTCCCATCGCCTGTGCAAGGCTCATCTTGTCTTTGCTCATAGTCCACCTCACAGTGCTCTGAATCGTTCATCCTTGAACATATCATGATTATTCATAGCTTTTCTAAGCAACGCCATCATCTTCTCCCTGTCTGCAGGAAGTGTTCCGCGCAGTGATACGTAATTCGATGCGTGATTGCTTCTGAACACGCAGTCCTTCTGTACATTGGTGTTCTGCAGCATCAGCAGCGTTTCGGCCATGATCTCCTCAGCTGAAAGAAGCCTGAGTTTCCCCGACTGTATATCATCTGCCATAGGTACTCCCGGTTCCACCATGAGGGTAAGCAGACCAACATAAGAAGGCTGCATCTCGCTTATCATCGTCCCGGTCTGTATGGCGTGATCCTCCCATCCGTCTTTTCCTGCAAGACCAGATATGAAAGTCACCGAAGCCTTCATACCGCTGGCTTCGATCTTCTTTACTCCATCTATGAGTTCCTGCCGTGTTTCACCTTTATTTATGGCCTTCAGTACCTTCTCACTGCCTGATTCCGCCCCGAGATAGACCATCTTTATCCCTGCCTCATAAAGCTGACGCATCTCCTCGTCAGTTTTTTTGAGGGCGTCTTTTGCACGTCCGTAAACGGTGACGCGCTCACATTCAGGGAAATTATCGGATATGAATTCCAATATCGGCATGAGCCTGTTATTCGACAACGCCAGCGCATCTCCGTCGCAGAGGAAGATACGCTCCACACGTCTGTAATGCTCTTTTGCCCATTTCAGATCCTGTATCACTTCGTCAAGGTCTCTGACCCTGAACTTCTTATCCTTGTACATACTGCAGAATGTACATTTGTTATGTGTACATCCTATCGTGACCTGCACCAGGAGGCTGTAGGCCTCGCTTGGCGGTCTGAATATGTTGCCTTCGTAACGCATATCTTCTCCTTTACATCTTCTCAGGAGCTTTCATTCCCAGAAGTCCCAGTCCGTTCTTTATCGCAGCTTTTGCAGCGATGACCAGTGCAAGCTTGGCAGCCTTTTCATCTTCATTATCCACGAGTATATGCTCGTCATGATAGAATTTGTTGAAGGCCTGAGCTATATCGACTATATGTCTTGTCACTACCGACGGTTCGTATTTGTCTCCGGCTTCGATGATGACCTCAGGAAGTGCATAAAGCAGTTTGATCAGTTCATGAGCACTCTCGCCGGTTATATATTTCGCATCGAATCCTGCCTCCGCAGCGTTCACAGCATCTTCTCCTGCATTTCTTAGGATGCTGCAGGCTCTGGCATGAGTATACTGCACATATGGGCCTGTCTCGCCTTCGAAGTTCAGCACTTTATCCCATGAGAACACATAATCCTTGATCCTGTAGTTGGAAAGCTCATTGAATACAACAGCTCCGATACCAACATCCTTTGCTGTCTGATCTATATTCTCGGTGTTGACATTCTTCTCTTCGATTATCTTTCTTGTCTGCTCAACAGCCTTGTTCAGAACATCCTCCAGGAATATGACTCTGCCCTCTCTTGTGGACATCGTACCTTCCTCCATGCTTACCAGGCCGAAAGGTATATGGACGCAGTCCTTCGCCCAGTCATATCCAAGAAGCTCCACGATCTTGATCCACTGCTGGAAATGGAGATTCTGCTGTGATGCAACGATGTACAGGTTTTTATAGAAATCGTATGTCTCTTTTCTGTATACTGCTGCAGCGATATCTCTCGTTATATAAAGTGTGGATCCGTCTGACTTTGTGATCAGTGCCGGCGGAAGACCGTAATCATCCAGTCTTACTATATTGGCACCCTTGTCTTCCTCGAGCAGACCCTTTTCCTTCAGTTCATCAACAAACCTCTGCATTTTATCCGAGTAGAAACTTTCGCCTTTGTACGAATCGAAAGTTATGCCAAGCATGTCGTATACACGATTGAATTCCTTGAGACTTTCATCTCTGAACCACTGCCAGAGTTCGACTTCTTCCTTCTCTCCGTGTTCCAGCTTAGTGAATATCGCTCTGGCTTCATCTTCAAGTTCAGGGTGCTTCTCTGCTTCCTGGTGGAACTTGGTGTAATATGACAGCAGTGATTTTATCGGCTCTCTGATGACATCTTCCTTGTTTCCCCATCTTCTGTATGCACAGATCATCTTTCCGAACTGTGTGCCGTAATCGCCGAGGTGATTTATCCTCACTGTATCATATCCCAGGAAATCGTATATCTTGTATATTGAGTTTCCTATAACTGTACTTCTGATATGACCGATGTGAAAAGGTTTTGCGATGTTAGGCGATGAATACTCGACTATGACTTTCTTTCCCTGTCCCATGTCGCTCCTGCCGTAGTCGTCCTTTTTCTCTATTACTTCGTTTACTACCGCATCTGCGAATGCTTCTCTGGAAATGAACATGTTGACATACGCATTGACATTCTGCACGTTGCTGAAAACTGCATCATCCTTTATCGCCTCTGCTATTGTTTTGGCGATAATCGGAGGCGCTTTTCTGAGTATCTTTGCCAGCTTGAAACATGGGAAGGCATAGTCTCCCATCTTGCTGTCTGCAGGTGTTTCTATCATGGACATGATTTCTTCTTTTTCGAGTCCTTCTATCTGCAGTGCCAGAATATCCGCGA
>CAJJPZ010000193.1 GCA_905193765.1 uncultured Eubacterium sp. | reverse complement strand
TACCTACAGTACCTGCCGATGACCATGAGCTTCCGCATGCGATGGACATGAATGAAGCAGCCAGGCATGCGCAGACAAGGAACAGTTTAGGGTTTATGAGTTTGAGTCCAAGATAGATTATATACGGTATCGTTCCTGATGCGATCCATGTAGCTATTACAGCACCTATGAGCATCAGTATAAAAGTCGCTATGAGCATGCTCATAACACCATCCATCATCATCTTCTGGATAGCATCCCATTTGAATCCCAGAAATAATGCAAAGCATGATGCGATTATTATTGAAATAAGCAGCGCTATCTGGATCGTAACATCCCATACAGTTATACTGAGCATCAGTATCGCTACGATAACGCCGAGAACCAGTATTGCTTGTATAAAGTTCGGCTTTTTGATTGGTTTCGTGTCCATTTTCCTTTTCCTCCTAACAATGTGTTTCCTTTTAAGAATTATGAACCGAATGATAACTTTTTCTTCTTTGATAGTTGTTTATCAATTATAAATTTCAACTGATTCTATATGCGCATATAACAAATATCATGTTGTTTGATATTATTATAACAATGCTTGTTATTTCTGACAATTTGCAGTTCATCAAGGTGTGCTTGACAATTTGCCAACTTTCAACAAAAACCCTTATTTTTCAGTAGTTTACGCGGTATCATTATGATTTATGAAAACTCAAAAAGCTATTTTCTTTATAACAAAAGAGCATCCGGCGTATATCGTGGCGTTCAAATATACTTACCGGATGCCCTTTTTTAACGCTTTTTTCTGTCAGAAGAAAATTCAGCTTACAGGATACTCTATTTCTTCAGAGGTGGGAACAATTCCTCAAACGGTGTCTCGTTAGTGGAAGCGATCTCCGCTGAATCTCTGAGATGACCTGTTTTCTTCGCAATCTGATATCCTATCATAGGAAGAACTATAGCCGCACATGCAATCATAAATATCATCACGTCCTCGAATACCAGCATTATCAGACATATCAGCTGTGCTATTACTGCGAAATACGGTATCCATGTCTGCCCTTTCTTTACTCTTGCTTTAAGGCACGTCTCAGGGTCGTATCCATTCTTCTTGAGCTTTTTCCTGAGTGATATATGCGACAGGATTATTCCTACCCATGCCAGTGTTCCTGTGAATCCTGACAGCGACAGCAGGCTTGTATACAAGTTTTCCAGATACCCCGTAACCTGCGAAATAAGACCAAGGAGAAGTACTACCCACATGAATCCCAGTGTCCATAATACAGCAGCTCTCGGATTACCTGACTTGGTTACCTTGCTGAGGAACTTAGGTGCAAGACCTTCGATGGAAAGTCCGAACATACATCTTACTGTTCCGTAGAAGCCAGTATTTGCACAGCTGAATGCTGCAACCAGTACTACTGCTGAGAATACGAATCCGAGCCAGCCTATGCCGTAGTAATTCATGATATCTGCGAATACCGGATTAGCATCACTTGCCAGTTCATAAGGGTAAACCAGGATAACGAGTATGAGCGGCAGTATATACAGCAGTGCTATACGATACGTAACACTTTTGCATGCCTTAGGTACTGATTCCTCAGGATTCTGCGATTCTGCTGCAGCGAGACCAACGATTTCTGTACCCTGGAATGTAACCAGAACAACTGTCATGTTTACCAGTACAGCCATGATGCCCAGAGGGAATACCTTCTGTCCAAATGTCATCGTAGCATCTCCAAAGTTTACGATTCCTGCCAGGAAACCTGTGTACTGGTCACTCTGTCCCCAGAGACCTACCCATATACCGAATGCGGCGACTACGAATACCATAATAACGATAACTTTCGTTATTGCAAGTCCTGCTTCGATCTTGGCGAAGATATCAACTGCACACAAGTTGATCACGGTTATTGCAGCCATTGCGCCCAGTGCGATGGAAACATATGTAACCACGCTGTCCGTTCCCATCAACGATGTCAGTACTGTAGAAACTGCTATCGCCTCAGATGGAACGTAGCATACCCAGTTGAACCAGAATGCCCATCCGAATCCGGTGGATATGGTCGGTGTAAGGAATTCACTTGTATACGCCACAAAAGATCCTGTTCTCGGAACATTTACGAGCAACTCAGAATAAGAAATCATAGTGCCGTAAACGATGATGCCTGTAACAGCGAATGCGACCAGAACTCCTGGACCCATACTTGAAAGACAGGCACCTATACCGAGGAAGTAACAGGAACCGATTACACCACCTATACCGATGAATGCTACCTGCCAACCCCTGATACCGCGCTTCAGTTCATTCTTTTCACCTGATGCAGCAACTTTTCTTTCGTCTGTCATAAAAACCTCCTTCTCTCTCTCGTGCATATGTCTCATATGCATACATAGCTGTCATCTGAAAAAGGTTTTTAACATGGTCCGCAGTCAGGCATAAATCATAGAAAACAAATTATTTCGTGCATTTTCGGGACCGTTTAAACTACCACTTCAGATCGAGAGTCAAAAAATCTAAAATGCCGTCAAAGCAATTTTCATGTCATTATATTAACTCATTTTCTATAATACAGTCAACATAAAAAATGAACTTTCTTGCAATTGAGAATTTACGTTTTATTCTTGAAACAATCTTGAAACCACTAAAAATGCAGCTTTATACTTATAACTAACCTTTTATTCAACGAAACCACTAAAAAACCCTCTGTTCATGCGTATCTCCTCTGTGATCACAAAAACGAGGGTTCATGGTCTTTTCAACGTCCGGAAAATCTACTTTCTCGGAAGTTCTATTGTCTTGTTTTCCTTTGATTCTTTGTACAGTACGAATTTTCTTCCTATGGACTGCACGAATTCCGCGTCCAGCTCCTCCGCCAGCTGATTTGCCACTTCCTTAGGATCAAGTGTACATCCCTCCTGCAGTTTCACTTTTACCAGCTCCCTGCATTCGAATCCTGTCAGCAGTTCTTTTCTTATATTATCTGTAAGACCCGATTTGCCCATATATACAGTAGGATCTATATCATGCGCCAGTTTTTTCAGGTAGCTTCTCTGTTTGCCTGTTATCATCGTTTTATTCTCCTTGTTATTTTTTCGATCCTGTTGATTATACCATGAGTTGCGGTCAGACACAACAAACAGTCTGCTATCGGATCACCTGTCAACACAGAATCTGAAACCCAGGCATATAGAGAACTTTATACCGTCACATTCGGTGCGGCAGTATCCATCCATCCTGCTCATCATTTTTTCTATGCCGCATATGCCTGTACCGCTGCTCTCCTCCAGTGTATCATACTGCCTGCATATGTTCGATACATTCAGTTCCAGGCTTTCCGCTGTGCTTTCCGACACAATATCTATATTATACGACCGATCTGCATACTTCATAAGATTTGATGATATATTGTCGAATATCCTCATCATATATTCAGTATTTATTGATATATTCCTTTCAGGCCAGTCAAGTCTCAGTTCTGCAGTGAACCCGTTATGTTCCAGATACCCGCACATTTCGGATATTATGTCAAATAGTATGTCCTTCGGTGGCTGCGGAGGCTCAAGTTCCATATCATCTTCATCGTACATCACCGCATATTTGAACAGATGCTCAAGAAGTTTTTTCATCTTCACTGTTTTAACACTTATCCTGCCTATGTACTCATTCTTTTGTCGTTTATTCCTGCATTTTCCTAATTCGAGTATATCTGTATGCAACATTATCGACGTCAGCGGAGTCCTCAGATCATGTGACATCTCTGTCACTATATGCCGGTTTTCATCCATTATGAGTTTTTCATGAGCCAACTGCGATCTGAAAGCTTTCATCATGGATTCTATACCTTCTGCCAGCAAAGTCAGTTCATCATTACCCTCCACAGTTATACTGTAGTCAAGGTCACCTCCCTAAAGTATGATGATCTCATCAGACATTTTTTATGTAATCCATCTTTTTGCGTATACCGAACATTATTATCATGAGGAACAACACAAATGCAACTATAAGTTCTGAAGCCATGAGATAATAATATACCCTGTATTTATATTCGCCATAGACAGATACCAGCGCTTTGCCGTTTTCGTATGCTTTTCAAA
>CAJJPZ010000192.1 GCA_905193765.1 uncultured Eubacterium sp. | reverse complement strand
CCCTGATCACATGGCCTGATACATATGCGGTGATCCCGGGCCAGCCGTAATGATAAATGAAAACAGAAGCCGGGCCGGGAAAAACAGACAGCATGTCAGGATCAAATACAGCGCACAGACTCTTCGGGGTCTGTACACGACGATATTATACGAAAGAGGAATATTAAAAAATGACGATAGTATATGATTATTTCGGAAGCCTTTACATGAACCTTACAAACAAATGTCCCTGCAGATGCGAATTCTGCATCAGGAACCAGACCGACGGACTGGGCACTGCAGATTCCCTTTTCCTTGACAGAGAACCCTCCGTGGACGAAGTCATGGCGGAACTGGAAAAGTGGGATCCGGCAAAATACAACGAGCTGATATTCTGCGGATACGGCGAGCCCACGGAGCGCCTGGACGACCTGCTGGAAACAGCCCGCCGCATCAAGGCAAAATATGGATCATATATCAGGATAAACACCAACGGACTGTCGGATCTTATAAACGACTGCGAGACTGCACCGCGTCTGAAAGGGCTGATAGACAGCGTATCAGTCAGCATGAACGAGGCTGATGAAGAAAAATACCTTGCGCTCTGTCACCCGCGATACGGCAGAGGTTCATATGATGCCATGATCAGATTCCTCACCGATGTCAGAGAATACGTTCCGGACGTAGCCTGTTCGGTAGTCAGCAGCTGGATCACAGAAGAGTCCATCGAACGATGCAGACAGAAAGCACAGCAGCTGGGCGTGGAGTTCAAGGTGAGGTAGAAGAGAGCTAAAAAAGAAAAAATATTAGTCAAAATATTCTGAAATACTGGACTTGGATTTTCATTGAGGATATAATCAAATCAGGGTTACTGCAATGTGTCAATGATATTTGAGGAGGGTTTCAAATGAAGAAATGTGCAAGGTACGTGCTGTCAGCTGTGCTTATCGCAGCGATGGTGTTTTTCTGAAAAATAAAGGCCATTATATCTCCCCTGTGCATGCCGGAATCCCGTGGAACATCATGGGACGTCATTCGGAGACGCCGCCGTCATCTGCCGCAGTATCCTCTGCGGCATTGTCTGACGTCTTATGTCCTGCCTCGGGAGCATTTTTCATCCAGGCCTCTCTCGAATTGGCCCACTTGAGCACGAACACCTGGATGACGCCGGCCCCGGGCACAGCCAGCAGCATGCCCAGTATGCCGCCGAAGTAACCGAATACACTTACAGCCAGCAGTACAGCCAGCGGATGCAGTCCCGTTGAGGAGCCCACAACCTTGGGATATATGAAGTTGGCGTCTATCTGCTGTATCACTACCAGTATTATCACAGCCAGAGCACCGTGCCAGAAACCGCCGGTGCACAGTCCCATCAGGAATGCCGGGATCATTCCCAGCACAGGTCCGAAGTAAGGGATGACATTGGCGATACCTGCGAATATGCCGATGAAAACAGCGGCATCCAGTCCCATAACAGAGAGACCGACTGCCGATAGTATGGCGATTATCAGGGCATCCAGCAGAGCTCCCCGTATGAATCTCGAAAGGACGCCGTTTATTTCGCTCATGGTCTCGGTCAGCACGGCATGACCCTTCTGAGGCATCACAAGATGCAGGAACTTGCGCCACAGCCCCAGGAAACGATGCTTGTCTTTGAGAAGATATATACTTATTATCACTGCAATCACAACGTCTACCACACTGCCACCGATGCTGGTGAAGAACCCTATCACAGAAGTCGCATTCACATTGTCGCCTATCCAGTTCATCAGAGTTCCGGACAGACCCGCCAGTTTTTCCGAAGCGAAACCCTTTGGAACGTTCGTTGCGATCCAGTTGCGGAACACGGCCTCGTAACTGGAGAATCCCGATATAAGTTCGCGGAAAGTATCGCTGAGGCTGCCGAACACGACTTTGCCTATGATCAGCACAGCCATGCCGTATATTATAGCCACCAGGGCAGCCAGAACGATGAGCATGGTCAGGATCACACTTATGAAGTGGAAAAGGTTTTTGCGCTTTTCCGTCTTGACAGGATCATCCGGCAGCTTCATGAAGCGGCTCATCAGTTTCCGGTCGATGAGCTCCACCAGCGGATCCAGGAGATACGCCAGGATAAGTCCCAGTATCAGCGGCCAGAATGCATCCAGAAGTGTGGCCACGCCCTTTGCAACAGCCCCGGATATTATTCCGAAATTCTTGATTATAAAGTAAAGGACATACAGGAGGAAAGCGTTGAATACGATGAATAGGCTTCCTCGTGTAAAAGTTTTGTCCCTGAGCAGTTCTTTGATTTTTTTCATAGTCTGTCCTCCGGTATCGTATTATTATATACTAATGAAGTTTGCTGCGCAAGCAGGCAAACGGACGACGCCGAATGCCTTTATTAAAGATAGTGAGCCTCCGGGAAACTTTTCATACCCGCAGCTGTCTGCAAGGCATAAATATACCTGCCAGTCGGAAAACATATCATTGTTCAGAAAACTGACCAAAAACATTACTGATTTGCTGTCGAAACTTCGCAAAAACACCTTTGAAACACAAAAGAATACTCTGAAAAGTATAATTTATTTGCTCTGACAGACGTATTACGGAGCATTTTTGATGTGCTGGAAGTATTGAAATCAGTACATTCTGGCACTGAAAAAAGAACATGATTTCTGTCTGAACAGGATTGACTCTGATTGTTTTTAGATGTATCATGTATACATAATTCAGAATACGGCACACAGAGTTCCGGAGGCTGAAAACAGACAGGGGTGTATAAAACATAGATTTGTAACTGACTCGAAAGAGTATAAATAAATGATTTTTGGAGGTGCATTATGATAAAACAGTGGGAAGGATTCAAAACAGGTGTATGGACAGATGATATCAACGTAGACGATTTCATCAGACTCAATTACACACCATACGAAGGTGACGAAAGCTTTCTGGCAGGTCCTACGGCAAGAACTACAGAGTGTAACGAGAGAGTAAAGGAACTCATCGAAGAAGAAAGAAAGAACGGTGGCACACTCAAGGTAGATGCCAGCAGGATCATGAGGATCAACGCGTTCGAGCCGGGCTACATCATCAAAGGCAAGGATATCATCGTAGGTCTTCAGACTGACGAACCTCTCAAGAGAGGTATCTGCCCGTTCGGCGGAATCAGAATGGTAAAATCGGAGCTGGAAGAAAACGGCGAAAAACTTCCTGAAGAAATAGATTTTATGTTCAAGTACGTAACATCACATAATGACGGAGTATTCAAGGCATACTCCCCTGAGATGAGAAAAGCAAGGCATCTTGGGTTCATCACAGGGCTTCCTGATGCATACGGCAGAGGCAGGATCATCGGGGATTACAGAAGAGCTGCACTCTACGGCATCGACAGACTCATTGAAGAAAAGCAGAAGGATCACGATGAGATATCATCAAGAGACGTGATGAGCGAAGAAAACATCAGACTGGCAGAAGAAGTATGGAACCAGATCGCAGCTCTCAAAGAGATCAAGATCATGGCTCAGAACTATGGATTCGACATTTCGCAGCCGGCAAACGACGTCAAGGAAGCTATCCAGTGGGTATACTTTGCATACCTGGCAGGCCTCAAGGAAGAAAACGGTGCAGCAATGTCACTGGGAAGAACTTCAACGTTCATCGACATATATGCAGAGAGAGACCTGGCGTCAGGTAAATATACAGAAGAACAGATCCAGGAATTCGTGGACGACTTCATCCTCAAGCTGAGAGTAGCAAGACACCTCAGAACAAAGGAATACAACGAACTCTTCGGCGGAGACCCTATGTGGATCACAGAAGGCCTGGGCGGTGTAGGTGCAGACGGACGTCACAGAGTTACAAAGAACACTTACAGAGTACTGAACACTCTTTACAACCTGGGACCTGCTCCTGAACCAAACCTCACAGTTCTCTGGTCAGAGAGACTCCCTGAGCCGTTCAAGAGATTCTGTGCACAGATCTCAATAGATACAGACTCCATCCAGTACGAGAACGACGACAAGATGAGGCCTGCATACGGAGACGACTACTCCATCGCATGCTGCGTTTCAGCCATACAGATGGGTCAGCAGATGCAGTTCTTCGGCGCAAGATGCAACCTTGCACAGTGCCTGCTCCTGGCAATCAACGGCGGTATCGACG
>CAJJPZ010000191.1 GCA_905193765.1 uncultured Eubacterium sp. | reverse complement strand
GGATCGGCCCATGGAAGAATGGAGAAGAAGAATACCGGGTGATGTGGGACGGTATCGCATGTTGGCCACATCTGTCGGATACATATAAAACGTTGAAAAAATATGGGATAAACATGGTCACATCCACATACCCGGATTCCTGGTACATCGTATACGAAAGTAACGATCTTGATGGCATGGCAAGAGCGTACAGTTCAAATTATGTCAACAGGAATCTCGATTTCGGAGTGGATAATATAGTGAAGCTCGTGGAAGATTACAAACTTGATGGTATCATATATCATTCCAACAGAAGCTGTAAGCTGATGGATTTCAGACAGTTCGAAGTTCAGCGTAGAGTTGAGGAGAGAACAGGAGTCCCTTCTGTAATATTTGACGGTGATCAGACAGATCCAAGAGCTTTTTCACTGGCACAGTATGAAACAAGGATACAGGCATTGCTGGAGATGATGGAAAGCAGAAAAAAGGAGGGAAGATAAATGAATCCTGAAGTAAAGACGCAGATAGAAAAACTGATACAGATAGCGCAGGACCCGAAAAAAGCAGTCACTGGATACATAGCCTCTACAGGTAAAAAAGCGGTCGGATGCTTCCCAATATATACACCGGAGGAACTGGTGTATGCAGCAGGTGCACTTCCTGTAGGTATGTGGGGAGGCAAACGTACAGGAAGTCTGGCTGACAAGTATCTTCAGACATTCTGCTGCTCTATTATGAAAGCTAACACAGAACAGAGCCTTGCAGGTGATTACGATATGCTTTCGGCAGTGATAGTTACTGCATACTGCGATACTCTTAAATGTGTTACAGAAAACTGGAAGGTATCAGTGCCGCATCTGAATATAGTTCCGATGGTTTATCCGCAGAATAGAAAACAGAAATCAGGACAGATATTCTTTGAAGAAGAACTACGACGTGTAAAAGGTGAACTTGAAAAAAAACTGGATGTAAAGATCACAGACGAGGATATAGAAGATGCACTTAAAGTTTATGAGGATTACCGTGCTGCAATGAGAGAGTTCACCGATATGATTGTTGAATACCCTGTTACTTTCGATGCAGCAACAAGACATCAGGTCATAAAGGCAGCATACTTCATGGATAAAAAAGAGTATACAGAAATGATAAGGCATATAATGTCGGATCTGAAAAATGAGCCTTCAGAAAAAGTAACAAAGCCTTTAAAAAAAGTAATACTTACAGGACTATTGGCAGAACCTGTAGAAATGCTTGAACTCTTTACAGAAAACGGATTGCAGGTAGTGGCGGATGATCTGGCGCAGGAATCCAGACAGTTCCGTGTGCCGGCTCCTGAGGGAGAGGACTGCTATAAACGTATGGCAGGCAGACTTGCAGGACAGGACGGATGCACTTTCTTGTATGATTATGGCAAATGTAGAAGTCATATATTGGCAGATATGAAGGAAAAGTATAGTGCCGATGCCATTGTTTTCTGTCAGTTGAAATTCTGTGATCCGGATGAATTCGATTATCCGATAGTGAAAGAGGATATGGAGTCTGCAGGTATACCTATGCTTATGATCGAGTTTGAACAGCAGATGGAAAGCGTTGGGCAACTGAGGACAAGGATCCAAAGCTTTGCGGAAATGCTCGACTGAGGGGGATAAAGGCATGTATTTGGGAATCGACATTGGATCGACAACGTCAAAAGCAGTGATAATAGATGTGGATGGAAACATCCGTGGCAGAATGATAATAAACACCGGAACTGGTACAGACGGACCTGATCTTGCTGTAGCGGGCGTTATGGATCAGGCTGGTATACAGTGGAAAGATGTACGAAAGTGCATAGCTACAGGATATGGAAGAATGATGTTTAAGAAAGCCGACAAACAAATCACAGAAATCAGCTGCCATGCCAAGGGAATCAGTCATCTGATTCCAAAAGCATCAACGATAATCGACATTGGTGGTCAGGATGCTAAAGTTATCAGCCTGAATGGCAGAGGTAAAGTAGAAAATTTCGTAATGAATGAAAAATGTGCTGCAGGAACCGGACGGTTCCTGGAAGTCATGGCAAGAGTATTGGATTGCAGGCTTGAGGAACTTTCAGATCTGGCAGCCGGAGGTAGAGCTGGCGTAGCTATAAGCAGTATATGTACTGTATTTGCTGAATCGGAAATGATATCACAGCTTTCTGCTGGAAATGCGCGTGCGGATGTGGCTTTGGGTGCACATAAATCTATTGCCAAGCGGATATGTGGTATGGCCAGACGTGTTGATGTCAGACCGTCTGTAGTTATGACAGGAGGTGCGGCATTGGATCAGAATCTGGTCAATCTCATTGCAGAGGAAATGGGTACAGAGATAATCCTGCCAGATGATCCCCAGGCAGCAGGTGCACTGGGAGCTGCGGTATTCGCCAGGGAACTTGACATTTAAAGAAAGAAGGAAATAAATATGGATATCAAAAAAGTAACCGTCATAGGTTCAGGGCTCATGGGAAACCAAATAGCTATGCAAACTGCTATCCATGGATATGAAGTGGTTTGCTATGATATAAATCCTGAAATGGTTAGCAAAGCTGAAGCATTTTCAGACAGCTGGTTCATAAAACGTATAGAAAAAAACAAAATGACAGCAGAAGCAGCAGCAGAGATACAGGGGAGATTGAGGTTCACATCGGATCTACAAGCAGCAGGGGAAAATGCAGACCTTGTCATAGAAGCTGTATCGGATATCGTTGCGATAAAAAAAGCTGCACTGTCATCTATCGATAAGATAACACCAGAACACACGATATATGCAAGCAACAGTTCATACATAGTAAGCTCGCGTTTTGCAAATGCTGTTGCAGATCCATCCAAAGTAGTGAACATGCATTTTTTCAATCCGGCGTTGGTTATGAAAATCGTAGAGGTAGTCAAAGGTCCGCATGTCTCTCAGGAGACTTTCGACACGGCATTTGAATTTGCAAGCAGTATAGGCAAGACTCCGGTAAAAATCGAAAAAGAAATATACGGATTCGTAGTAAACAGAATATTCAGTGCGCTTACGAGAGAAGCCTGCTATCTTGTGGATCAGGGTGTTGCATCCGCAGAGGATATAGATACAGCTGTCAAAGGAGCTTTAGGACATTCCATGGGGCCTCTGGAAACACTGGATATGACAGGAATAGATCTGGAATACAATGTTTACATGGAAAAGTTCAGGACAACGGGGAATCCGGCTGACCGTCCTGCAGTATGCCTGACAGAAAGATATGCTCGTGGGGATTACGGAAGAAAAAGCGGAAAAGGCTTTTATGATTACGAGAAATAGGGCAGGTGATCGTATATGAGTAAAGTGACTTATAGAAAAGAAGGCAATATCGCTATTCTGGGTATAGACAGACCTGAAGCATTGAATGCATTGTCACGTGAAATCGTTGATGATATAGGATCAACTATTGAGCAGATCAAATCTGATGAAGAGGTGCGGATACTTCTTATATATAGTGAGAAAAATTTTGCGGCAGGTGCAGATATAGGAGATATGGTCGAATGCAATGAAACCGAGGCTAGAGAATTCGTATTTTCGCCGGTTTTCAATGGGATCGAGGATCTCAGTATACCTACTATCGCAGCAATCGAAGGGTTTGCACTGGGAGGCGGACTCGAGCTTGCACTGACCTGTGATATCAGGTTCGCATCAGAAAAGGCAAAGATGGGGTTCCCTGAGATAAATCTGGGTATAATGCCCGGAGCAGGGGGCACGGTGAGAACTCCGAGGATAATAGGAGAATCAGCTGCTAAAGATATGATTTTCAGTGGAATAATTGTCAATGCGGACCATGCATTGCAGCTGGGACTTGTAAACCATGTTGCAGAAGAAGGACATCTGTATGAGGAAGCGCTGGCTTATGCAGGAAAGCTTGCAAATAAAGCCCCTATAGCTTTAAAAACAGCAAAGGAAACGATAGACAGGGGACTGGAAGTCTCTGAAAAAACAGGCATAGATATAGAGTGCAACAATTGGGCATCACTGTTCAATACCGAGGACCAGAAAGAAGGAATGAGAGCGTTCCTGAAAAAAGAAAAACCTGAGTATAAAGGCAGATAGTTATATAACCAAACAGAATTGGAGGGCGAAATGAGAAACGTAGTAATCGTAGCAGGCTGCAGAACACCGATCGGAACTATCGGAG
>CAJJPZ010000190.1 GCA_905193765.1 uncultured Eubacterium sp. | reverse complement strand
TGCGCCTGAACCTGTCTGCTGTATCTCGATCTCTACACCGTCATTGAGCTTCTTGTAGTTGTCTGCCAGAACTTCCATTACCGGTGCTACTGATGTGGATCCTGCAAGAGTTATCGTTCCCTTGAGACCTGATGCTTTGTAAGCCTTTGCGCCTTTAGCTTCTGAGATGTAACCTTCCTTCTCGATGATCTTCTGACCGTCAGCACTCATGATGTAATCGATGAAGTCCTGAGGCAGTTCCTTTACCTTGCCCTTTGTCACGATGTTGAAAGGTCTCTGGAGTTTGTAGTCACCGCTCTTTACTGTATCTACTGAAGGTTCTGTTCCGTCTACTTTCAGAGCCTTGACACTGTCGTCCAGTGATCCCAGTGAAACATATCCGATCGCTTTCGGGTTGTCTGTCACTGACTGGAGCACTACCGATGTGCTGTTGGATATCTCTGCTGTATCGACTGTTTTATCAACATCATCCTGAAGGACTCCTGTAAGCTCTGTGAAGGCATCTCTTGTTCCGGAGCCTTCTTCACGGGAGATTACTGTAATGCCGTTGTCTCCTGAATCACTGCTTCCGCCGCTGTTTCCGCATCCTGCCAGCCCCAGCGCCATAACCGCTGCAAGTCCTAATGTAATAACCTTCGCTAATCTGCTTTTCTTCATTTTTCTTTTCCTCCTTTGAAAGAAACATTTTTGTTTTTCCTCTCATTTACAAGTCTTATTATATGGGCCGAATGTTAATTCCAAAATCCTTTTCAGGTAAAGTCTATGTAAAGAAAAGCATCGTGATTCCTCATATACGGCACTTTTGTTAAGATAAAAAAAAGAACACGCTTTCAACGTGTTCTCAGCTTAAGCATCAAAGCTCTCCGTCATCAGTTATGTCTCCTGAATGTGATGTGACTGTGACGGTCCTGCTTGCTTCCCTGTATGGTGAGTATTTGTTTTTTACTTTATATATTATTGTATAGTTTCCTATCTCATCGAATACGAAATCCTTCGCCTCGCTGTAGGACATGGTTTCCACCACTGGGTCTTCTGCCGCATTACCGGGCTTGGTTATGGTGACATTTATTGCAGAAGTCCTGTCGCAGCTCTTCTGCTTCGCGGTAACGCCTCTGACGGCGTTCATATCGCCGCAGAAGACGTTCCTGGCACTGCCCTCTGCCGTCTTTATCACCGGCGCTGCATCGTCCTTCACGCTGACATAGAAGTTCATGCGTGAGGTCTGCCGGCAGTATTTATAGTACACCTTGTAAGTTATCTTGTACCTTGCGACCTTCTTTGTGGAAAGGGAATCTGCTTTCACCCATTTGCCGTTTTTCCTTTCACTTACCGACTGCACCTTCAGCTGCGAGGTCAGATCCTGGAACGTATTGGGATCCTTCGCCGTCACATACTTTTTCAGAGAATAGGATTTCCCGTATTCCACAGTGTCCTTCTTTTTGTCGGAAATCGTTATGACAGGTCCCGGAAGTCTGAACGACGGATTGCTGCTGTCGGGATCCGTAGGATCCCATCCGTGTTTGAATTTCACCTTCAGCGGCTTCGGTTTGCCAAGAGGGCCTTTGCTGCTGCTCCTGAATATGATGACCTTCGTTCCCTGCGGACAGTTGTCCGAGATCCACTTGGCGTCCATCACCGAGAGCCTGATGCATCCGTGCGAACAGCTTGTCCCCAGTTTATTGTATTCATCGCCTATTATCTTGTTCTTGGCCTTTTTGCTGTACGGTACCGAGTGGAACAGATAATTGCCGTTTATGACTGTGCTGTACTGCCCCCAGACATTACCCACCAGCTTGCACCAGCCTATCTTCTGTTTAAGTCTGAATGTCCCCGTAGGGGTGAGCTTGCCGCCGGATGAACATACCATAGCCTTGTACGGTTTGTATGTGTCTCCCGATTTCTTATATACTGTCACGACATTGGTCTGTGTATTCACTTTTATCTTGTATGTAGAACTGCTGACTGCACTTGCTTCAGAAACATCCAGTGCAAATACGGATATCAGCATGATGAATGCTGTGATTACAACAGCTGTCTTCTGTCTGCTCATAAAGTGACCTCCCTGCTCATTTTTTACGGATACTATGTTTTCTGCTACTTCTCCGGTTCATATTTAAAGGACGGCATCAGCTGGAGCTTGAACAGGTTGGCCTTGTGCATCCTGTCGATCTTCTCTTTTGTCGCCTCGTCCTCGCAGATACCTTCTCTGATATAGCGATCCAGAACTGCATATGTGAAGCCCAGATTGTCTTCATCTGTCTTGCCGCAGAGACCATCGATAGGTACCTTGTCCACGAACATATCAGGCAGTCCCGCAGCTCTTCCAATAGCTTTGACCTCCTGAACTGTAAGATTCGAAAGCGGACTGAAATCGCCGGCTCCGTCTCCGTATTTGGTAGCGTATCCGACCCAGTCTTCGGACAGGTTGCACGTATTGGCCACCCTGCCGTTCACGGTCTGCGAAACAGCGTATAATGCAGACATCCTGAGTCTCGGCGGCAGGTTTATCTTAGCCTGTCCCTCGAAGGAATCAAAATGCTTTGCCAGCTCTCCCAGCATACCGTCATATGCATCCTTGATATTTATCACGATGCTTTCTATACCCAGATGTTCCGCCAGTTTGTGAGAAACATCTATATCGAACTGCTCGCCGTTAGGCATCATCACGCCCAGGACACGATCCCTGCCCAGAGCTTCGACACACAGTGCAGCGACTACAGAACTGTCCTTGCCGCCTGAGAGTCCTACCACAGCTTTGCAGCCTTTGCCGTTCTCCTCGAACCAGTCTTTTATCCATTCAACTATATCTTTTTTTACTTTTTCAGCATCAAAACCCATGATCCACCTCACTGTAAATTAATATAAATTTCTGTCTTTTCCCTTTTATTTTATCACTTTTCTCTGAGATATGCCAGTATAGCATCGACTATAAATCCGGAATTCAGTACATACGCTTCCTTTGGCTGCTCCTGCTGCTTGTCCGGAGTCCAGTATCTGTCAACATACAATTCCAGCATTTCTTCCTTAGTGCAGCCCTCTGCTTTGAGTTTTCCTATGAACTCGATCTTCTCATCACATGACTTTCTGAACATTTCCCAGTATCTGTCGATAAAACCGTCCGGCAGCATTCCATAATGAGGAAGACATATGTGCTTTGCACCGTGATTCCTGCACTTTTCAAGAGACACGAACGCATCGTCAAAACTCTTCAATACCGGTGTATGTACATAAAAATTTCCTTCCAGTATCCCGGTACTTTCACTGGTGAACAGTATCCCTGCCGGTTCCAGAGCATAGCTGAGAGAGCAGTCGGTATGTCCCTTTGTCTCCAGCACAGTGATATATTCTTCGCCCAGTGATATCCGGTCCCCGTCTTTAAGTACCATGTCCACTCCGATACCGTCCACCGGTATATCCAGATCACTGTCCGGTTCATAAAGATCTCTTGCAGCTGTTCCCAAAGACTTCATCATTTTTTTCGCTCCTGGTCTTTTCAGTATGTCACGACAGTGTTCGCTGCCACATACAACGGCATCCGGCATATCCTTTTTTATGAAAGGAAGCGCTCCCATGTGATCGTAGTGGGAGTGGCTGAGCAGTACATAGTCCACCCTGTCTCTTCCTTTGTCCGACAGTGCTTTTTTCAGGTTCTCCACCATCCTGTCCCCGCAGTATGCCATGCCGCAGTCTATCAGCGCAGTCTTCTCACTTCCTGTCACCAGCAGAGCCTCGCCGCCGTGCCCTGCCGTCACACGAGTCACATCACCGGGAAATAAAAACCTGTCATGGCCGCTGCCGAACATGTCGAAGTAATCCTTTTGCTTTCCCTCTGCACATGTATCCATGATCAGTTCATCATCTCCCTGTTTTCCTCGTCTTCCGGCGAGAATATTATCGTACCTTCGTTGTCCGGTTCCTCGGCAGACATCAGGTCTGCAAAGGACATGACGTAGCTGTCCAGCTGATAGTCCAGCGCCGGTTCGAAATCATATCGGTACTGTTCTCCTCCCAGCTTTTCCATCCTGGACGCCGTTATAGCGTCTCTCAGGCAGTGATACTCCGGCGCACCGCCGCTTTCAGGCAGCAGCTCCGTTTCGGATTCGTGGGAGTACCAGTTCATGAATCTGCAGAATTCATCCGTGAATTTC
>CAJJPZ010000189.1 GCA_905193765.1 uncultured Eubacterium sp. | reverse complement strand
TACGAAGCCGCCCGCGCGTTTATGCTGCAACGGGCGGAAAAGATGGGACTGAAAAACAGCCATTTTGTAAACACAAACGGCCTTCCGGTGGCAGATCATTATTCCTGTGCATATGATATAGGGATGATATCGAGGGAACTCATCAAATACGATGAAGCCCGCAAATGGTTCGCCACATGGCAGGAGGACATAGAAGTCGGTCTGCCGGGTAAACAGCACAAGTTCACGCTGACCAATACGAACAAGCTCATAAAGTCCTACAACGGCGCGACGGGAATCAAGACTGGATTCACACAGGATGCAGGCTACTGCCTTTCGGGAGCTGCGACAAGGAACGGCACAAGTATGATAGGCGTCGTGCTGGGATGCAAGACCAGCAAGATAAGATTCAAAGAAATGAGCCGGTTACTGGATCACGGATTCGCGAATTATGAGACTGTCAGGGTCGCTGATGCAGGCAGCAGGGTCAGGAGCGTGGCTGTTTCAAAGGGAGAAGTGCCGGAACTCGATGCAGTACCGCCGGAGGACATAGGTGTGACTGTACGAAAGGGTCGCAGTGACAGCATAAAGAAAAAAGTGCATGTCAGACACGAGATAGAAGCTCCGGTCAGGAAAGGCGACGTCCTTGGGAGCATAACGGTCTGGGACGGCAGCCGCAGGCTGGGAAAATACGATCTGAAAGCCGATCGTGATGTGGCTAAAGCAGGTTTTGCTGTTACATACATACGAATGATAAAAAAACTTGCATGAGCTGCAGACGGGAGGCAGCATACACGTATGAAGGGAGTAAGCTATTTTTTCTTTCAGGGATACTACTTCGTTGCTGCAGC
The DNA here is from genome assembly GCA_905193765.1 of uncultured Eubacterium sp. Taxonomy (GTDB): domain Bacteria; phylum Bacillota; class Clostridia; order Peptostreptococcales; family Anaerovoracaceae; genus Lentihominibacter. The sequence goes on along the minus strand of CAJJPZ010000189.1, from coordinate 3,324 downwards.
ATCTGAACTGCTGGATGGATACCTCATACCCAACAGGATAGTGAAGGCGCCGGTAAAGCTGAAGAACAGCTGCAGTTTCGCAGTCGTTACGGAGACAGCAGATGCAGATGAATGCCGCGGCATCTTTGAAAGGCATGGCATCGTAATAGAACAGAAAATAGATCTTTGAAGTATATAAAAAACATCAGGGAGCTGTTGCAGGATGGGCTGCGCAGCTCTCTTTCGAGGTATAAAGAATTTGACTTTTGAATGTTTTTTATGTAGAATCATTATGGATAACAATAAGAAAATATAATGGATACAGAGAGGAAATGCAGTTAAGAAGGAGTGGATCATGTCAACAACGACTGAAGGAATATACAGAAAGACCATAACGGCTGTGATCGTTTTTGTTTTTTTACTGTGCACGCTGGCATCGGCGGCATTCGTGGATACTGAGGCTGTTTACAGCGCAGGCGAGACCGGTAAGATCAATGCGACGGATGTCAATGTGAGATCCGGAGCAGGAACTACATATTCGATCCTGGGCACTGTGAATAAAGGCTATACTTTTACAGTGACAGGTACGAAAAATGACAAGTCCGGAGCTAAGTGGTACAAGTTCAGGTACAAGTCGAAGGACGGATATGTCCTGGCGAAATACGTCAGCATAGTAAAATCGTCATCAGTGACGGCGGTATCGAACCTCAAGGGAACTGTCACTTCATCAGACGGAGTCAATGTACGAAAAGGTCCGGGGACAAGCTACGGGGCGCTGGGCGTCCTGGCTAAGGGAAAGTCTTTCAATATAACAGGCAAGGCAAAAGACAGCAAAGGCGTATGGTGGTACAGGCTCACTTTCAGCGGGAAGACGGGTTACGTATCATCCCAGTATGTCAAGACAAAATCATCCGCATCGACAGTGACTGCTGTGAGCAATACAAAAGGATCTGTAATAAGTTCCAACGGCGTCAATGTGAGGTCCGGAGCAGGTACAGGATATTCGAAAATCGGGTATCTGAAGAAGGGCAAGACCTTCACAGTTACAGGAAAGACGACGGACAGCAAGGGAAACAAATGGTACAGGCTCAACTACAGCGGCAGGACAGGCTATGTCATGGCAGATTACATAAAAACGACAAAGGTGTCGCAGACTTCCGAGAACGGCAAGGCTGACGACAGCAAGCAGGATAACGGCAGCGATACATCCAAGGAAGTATCATTCAGGATGGGAACAGTGACAGCCAGCGACGGGCTTAATGTAAGATCCGGAGCAGGAACAGGGTACAGCGTCCTGACTGTTCTCGACAAGGGCATATCAGTGGAGATAACAGGATCAAAGAAAGCCAGCAACGGCAAGACATGGTATGCATACAAGTATTCTTCAAGCAAAACAGGATACATATGTTCGGATTATGTCAGCGTCAAAACTGTAAAATCCGACAGCAGTTTCGAATCATATCTGACAAAACAGGGATTCCCGGAGAGCTATAAGTCAGGCCTCAGGGTGCTCCATGCATCACATCCCAAATGGGTGTTCAAGGCTGTGAAAACGGGATACAGCTGGTCGACCGCACTTTCGAAAGAAAGCGTTATCGGCAGGAATCTCGTAAGTCCGTCTTCACCGAAGTCATACAGATCCACAGCATCCGGAGCATACAATTCCAGGACAGGAGCATGGACAAGGTTCGACGGAAGCTGGTATGCTGCAAATTCAAAGGTGATAGCGTATTATATGGATCCGAGGAATTTTCTTACGGAAAACGGCATATATCAGTTCATGACGCATAGATATGACAGTGGATCCCAGAGTTCTGCCACAGTCAAGGCCGTTATAAAAGGATCTTTCATGGAAGGCAGGAATCCCGGCGGAGGATATTCATCATATCAGTCGCTGATAAATGCGGCAGGAAAGAATACCGGTGTCAATCCCAATGTGCTGGCAGCAATGATAATCCAGGAGCAGGGATGGAGCGGCAGCAGTCTCTGTCTCGGAAGATACCCGGGATATAAAGGATATTACAATTTCTTCAATATAGGTGCATATACGACAGGTTCCATGAGTGCAGTGCAGAGAGGTCTGTGGTATGCTAGGAATCAGGGATGGAATACGCAATACAAGTCGATAAAAGGCGGTGCCAGATTCTATGCGGACAGTTATGTCAAAGCGAAACAGGATTCATATTATACCAAGAAGTTCAATGTCAAGAACGGTTCTGCAAATGTTGGAACACATCAGTATATGACGAATGTTGCAGCAGCGGCAAGCGAGGGCAGTCTCGTGAAGAGGGCATACAGCAGCAATTCGAACTATCCCGTTATATTCGAAGTGCCTGTATATAACAGCATGCCGTCATCAGCATGCCAGCTGCCTTAACAGGAGGTATGAGAGGATATGAGAAAAAAAGCTTTACATACAGCAGCGGCCGTATTTATGGCTGTGATCGTAATGATGATGAACGTGTCTGCGGTCTTTGCATCACCGGGGGTGACCATTACCGGCGGCGATGATGTCAAAGGTGGCGAGACATTCACAGTCACAGTCAAATTCAGTGGCGGTGATATAGGGCGTGTGGAAGGAAGTTTGACATACGACACAGACAGACTTACATATATATCGGGAGGCACCAGCAGCGGCAATTCCGGATATATACAGCTCAGCGAGGCAGGGACCGGCGAAGACATAACCTTCAGGATCAGATTCCAGGCCATTGCCGACGGCTTCACTAACGTTGATGTGACCACCAGCGAGGTATACGATCTCAACGAAAAACAGATGTCAAAGATATCTGGGTCGAAGACGATAAATATCGTGGGAAGTGCATCTGAAAAGGATAAGATAAAGGAATCCTCGGATGAGTCCGACAGTGACGTACAGACTGTCACTGAACGCCGTGGAGTGGATGAAAAGCCGGCAGATGAAACGGGTTCGACAACAGGGACGACAGCCTTCCTGGTGATTGCAGCAGCTGTAGCAGCACTGCTGCTTGTAATAGTGATCGTAGCAATGAAGAAAAGCAGGAGTCGCAGAAGGAAAAACAGAAGATAGGGACACGCGAATTTTAATATGTAAAATACAAAACGACGCTTAAGGGCGTCGTTTTGTATTTGGCGGAGAGTCAGGGATTTTCTCAGACCGCTTCGCAGTCTGACGTCCTGCGCAAGCCTTTCCAGCTTGCTTGGACACTTCACTACTGCATGCTCCACCGGAGCCTGCAGCTTAACGCTCAGGCCCTTTCGTGTTCGAATCCCATTGATTTAAAAAAATACGCCCTTTCAGGCGTATTTTCTGGCGGAGAGTCAGGGATTTTCTCAGACCGCTTCGCAGTCTGACGTCCTGCGCAA
>CAJJPZ010000188.1 GCA_905193765.1 uncultured Eubacterium sp. | reverse complement strand
TCGGAGTACTGATAGGGCTGAAGAGCGGACTCAGGAAAAATGTAACGCCATATATCAACGCTTTCAGTGCAGTACCGGTACCGCTGCTTACACCCTATGCGATAAATATTTTTTCGACATTCAAAATGGCTTCGATTTTTCTGATATGGCTTGCTGCATTCTGGGTAATACTGGCGACTACTATAGGTGCGGTTGTGAGCATAGATAAAAGATATCTTGAGAATGCTGAGACACTGGAAATGGGGCATGTCAGCAAACTGTTCAGAGTAGTGCTGCCGGCAGCATCACCGGCTGTTTTCACAGGGTGTGAGATAGCACTGACGTTGTCATTTATGATGCTGGCAGTGGCAGAGATGTTTGGAGCATCATCAGGACTGGCATATTTCATACAGTATTATTCTGATTTCGCACGCTTTGATCTTGTGATGCTGGGCTTCCTGTTCACTGCTATAGTACTGGTGCTGATCATGTATCTTTTCAGCAGGATAAAGCGTCGTGTACTGCACTGGACGATCAACAACTGATATGGTTTCGGAGGTATAAATGTATGGATAAAATAAACCGTGATGAAATGAAACCTTTGGAAAGAGCCGCTGCGATAGCAAAAGGGGAGACCGTGGATCGTCTCCCCTGTAATCCTAATATAGCAAACGGTGTAGCAAGGATATACGGCTGCAGGATATACGAATTCAATCACGATGCGAAAATACTTGCAGCAGCTCAAATCGCTGCATACAGGATGTTCGGATATGACAGCGTGCGTATATTCACGGATCTGTTCACATGGAGTGAAGCTATGGGGGCAAAAGTGACTTGTCCGGATGATGATACAGCAGATCTCGCATCACCTGCAGTAAAACGGGTCGAAGACATAAAATACATCGAACCTGCAGATCCTTATCGCGACGGCAGACTTCCGGTACATCTCGAAGCGATGAAATATCTCGTTGATGAAGTTGGTGTTGAAGTCGGATGTTCAGGGGGACTTGCAGGACCGTTTACAAATGCCTTTTTTCTTTTTGGCGTGAATGAGATCCTGCGAATGATCAATAAGGATCCGGATTCTGTACATGCTCTTTGTCGTGTTTCCCTAGAAACATGCAAGAATTTTGCTGATGCAGTCATAGATATAGGCCTGACGCCGACGATCTCTGAACCGATGTCATCCTGCACGGTAGTGAGCCCCGCTGTATTCAGAGAGTTTTCAGCGCCATATCTCAGAGAACTCGTAGACCATATAAAGGCAAGAGGAAAAGGTGTCGTTATGCATATATGCGGACAGACGAAAAAGATATGGAACGACATAGCAGATATGGGAGTGAACGGGTTCAGCATAGACAATGTTGCAAGTCTGCGTGAGTGCAAGGAGACGATAGGCAGCAAAGTGAAAATAATGGGGAATGTAGACCCTGCAGGTGTTATTTTTTCAGGGACTCCTGATCTGGTGAGACTTCGTACACTTGAGGGGATCGCGGAATGTTATGATTCGCCGAAGGGATATATGCCTATGAGCGGATGCAGTCTGCCTGTTGAGTCTCCGCTGGAGAACATACAGGCAATGATGGATACTGTCAGGGACGTTGGATATCCTGTGGATCCTGAAAAAGTCGCATATATGATTTCGGAATGTGATCAGAAGCAGGAGAATGATAGGAGTGGTGACTTATGACAAAAGAAGAAATGCTCAGGACACTCTCAGACTGCGTTGTGGAAATGGAAGATCAGGAAGTGATCGATGCAGCGGAGAAATATATAGAAGCCGGATTCGAGCCTGTTGATGGTGTTTTGAAAGGTCTTGTAGACGGCATGCAGAGGGCATCGGACTTATATGAAACCGAGGAGTACTACATTCCGGAGCTTCTGTTATGTTCGGATGCAATGTATAATGGCCTGGATGTTATAAAACCTCATATAGAAAACAGTAAGCTGAACCGGAAAGGAAAAGTCGTTATAGGTGTTGTACGGGGCGATACCCATGATATAGGGAAGAACCTTGTGAAGATAATGCTTGAATCAGCAGGTTATGAGACTTTTGATCTTGGTAGAGATGTACCGGTCCAGGATTTCGTGGACAAGGTCAGGGCGGAAAAAGCAGATGTGCTGGCTCTGTCTACTCTGATGTCAGCTGCAATGGTGAATATGGGTGAGATAGTGAAACTCCTGGAGGCCAGCGGAATAAGAGAGCAGGTAAAAGTGATAATCGGAGGAGCACCTGTTTCATGGGACTTCGCTCACAAGATAGGTGCAGATGGTTATTCGTCAAATGCGGTGGAAGCAGTTTCGCTGGTAGACCGTCTTATGGATACTGCCGCAGCAGTGTAAAGGTGCTTAGGGATGAACACTTTAGAAAGATTGAAAGCAGTGACAGAAGGAAGCTCTGCAGATAGACCGCCGTGTATATGCCCTGGTGGCATGATGAATATGATCTTTGAAGAGCTGATGGAGTCTTCGGGTTTTTTTTGGCCGGAAGCTCATAGTGACAGCCTTGCAATGGCAGGGCTTGCCATGCAGCTGCGTAGATGCGGTGGATTTGAAAATTACGGTGTACCATTCTGCATGACCGTAGAAGCAGAGTCTATGGGAGCTTCTGTTGAAATGGGAGACAGGATGACTGAACCGCATATAGTTGAGCCTATGCTGGAATCGGCATCAGACTACCAAAAGCTCCCACATTATGATTATTCCAAAGGGCGTATAAGAACTGTGCTGGACACCATCAGTATAATTAAAGCAAATGATCAGGAATGTCCTGTTATAGGGAATCTTACAGGTCCTTTCAGTCTGGCAGGTTCACTGGTCAATATGTCAGTCATACTGAAAGAGCTTAGAAGAGCCCCTGAGTCAGTGCATGCTCTTATGAATAGGATCGCTGCAGAACAAATCGGGTTCGGCAGACAAATGATAGACGCTGGTGCTGATTTCATATGTATCTCGGAGCCGTCAGGAACAGGGGAGATAATGGGACGGAAACGATTTCTCGAGTTTTCAGTGAATTATATCAATGATATACTTGACGGGCTTGGAAAAACAGGCACCATAGTGCATATATGCGGAGATCTATCAGGCGTATATGATCTGTTGAAAAATATAAAATGTGATGCATTCAGTTTTGATGCAGTTGTTCCGGTGAAGAATATTCGACCGTATCTGGGAGATAAAGCTGTGATGGGAAACATTAGCACATTTGCGATAGGTTCAGGAAATTCGGAGACGGTAAGAAAGATGTCTCTTCACGCACTTGAACAGGGGGCAGATATCCTTGCACCTGCATGCGGACTGTCAACAGGGACTCCACTGGAAAATGTGAGAGCAATGGTGGAGACTGCCGAAACGTTCATTCCACAGACATTGATACTATAGAGGAGCTACAAAATGAACAATAAGAGAAAAATAGCAATAATGATAACAACAGATTCGATTGGAAAAGGATCAGAAGAACTTGGAAGGACATTGATGAAAAGTTACATTTACTCGCTGACTGAGGCTGAATGTAAGCCTGACAGTATAATGTTTCTCAACAGAGGCGTGTATCTTACAACAAAGGGCTCACCGGTTATTGAGATGGTGAAGCAACTGGAAAAAGAAGGTGTGGAGATACTTTCATGTGGTGCATGTTTGGATTACTATGATCTGAAAGATCATCTGGAAGCAGGTGATGTCACCAATATGTATTCGAATGTGGAAATAATGCATGAGTATGACAATACGATAGTGATATCATAATGAAATGCCATGAATGGAGATTTTAAGGAAGCTTTTTATGTCATGGTATTTCGTTCTACGATGGATACTATCAGTACAGAAAAAAAGCTGAGTCAAAAATTCAATACTCTGATAATACCGACACCACGTGAGATTTCTAAGAGCTGTGGGTTCGCGATAAGGTTCTACGGTGCTGGCGAGTCAGAGCTTATATATTAATCAGAGCAAATAGATGTACCGCATGTGTTGTATCTTTTAGGCAGCAGGTCAAACGGTAAAAGGAAAATCACAATTATGGAATCGATTGAATAAACAGGATTTATGAGAAAGGAGGGATCATAATGAACTGTAAGGACATGAATGGAAAATTTGATATAAAACTGACCAGTATGTCGACTCATGGCGGTTGAGCTGCCAAAATAGGACCGGGGGTCCTTTCAAAAGTATTATGTGGTCTGCCTAAGTTCAGTGATCCAGATCTTCTTGTAGGATTTGATACAA
>CAJJPZ010000187.1 GCA_905193765.1 uncultured Eubacterium sp. | reverse complement strand
CTTTTGTTGATATTCCGGAAATATCGAGAACGATATTTCCTACATAATAAAAAAAACAGAGCATGCATATGCACGCCCTGCTTCATCGTCTGCCGGGATTCTCAGCTCCCGGCAGTTATCATCGTTTCCTGCGATCTGTATTATTCGATTGAAATCAGTTTCTTCTGTTCCTCCAGTTTCTTAGGCTCTTCCTTAGGTATCTCAAGATGCAGTGTGCCGTCCTTGAACGAAGCCTTGATATCGGCTTCACTGATGTCGCCTACATAAAATCTTCTTGAGCATGAACCTGCGTAACGCTCTCTGTGGATGTAGTTGCCTTTGTCATCCTTCTCGTCGTTGTTTTCTTCTTTCTTAGCAGTTACTGTCATATATCCGTCGTGAAGTTCTGCACTGATGTCATCCTTTGAGAATCCCGGAAGATCGATATCCATCAGATAATCTCCATCCTTCTCTCTGATATCAGTCTTCATGACTGCGTTCTGATTTTCTCTTCTGCTGAAGAACGGGTCTTTGAACATTTCGTCAAATAAATCGAATCCAAAATTGTTTCTAGGCATCATCATCATATGTCATCCCTCCTTAAGATCCAGACCGTTTATCCGATCCGGACAATACAATGAGTATTTGTCTTTTTTATTCTGTTCCCCTTGGAACAATTATATGTTAACTCTTTTTGTTAGCACTGTCAAGGGGTGAGTGCTAATTTTTTCAGAAATTTTTTCTGTATCGGTCATATCAATGTCCGTCAGAGTTTTCTCATTCGTTCATACTCAAAAACGCCAGCTTTTACACTGACGTTTTTTTGATTACATTTAATCATTCTGCCGAGAACTGGTCTTTTCCTGCTGAACACAGTGGACATTCAAAGTCTTCCGGAACATCTTCCCATTTCGTCCCCGGTGCGATACCGCCTTCCGGATATCCCTGTGCTTCATCGTATTCCCAGCCGCATAAATCACATATATATTTCATTTTATTATTCCTCCTTTAAACCCTCAGGGCATCATTGCTATTTTCTGATCCTGTCATTTAATAGTTTTCAGCGTGGACTTCAAAATAGCTCTGCGGGTGTGCACATACCGGGCATATTCCCGGAGCTTTTGTTCCCACTACGATATGTCCGCAATTGCGACATTCCCATACCTTTACTTCGCTTTTTTCAAACACCTGCGCTGTCTCTATGTTTTTGAGCAGTGCACGGTATCTTTCTTCATGATGTTTCTCTATCTCACCTACTGCTCTGAACTTTGCTGCCAGTTCTGGGAAGCCCTCTTCTTCAGCAGTTTTTGCAAAGCCTTCATACATATCTGTCCACTCATAGTTTTCTCCCTCAGCTGCTGCAGCGAGATTCGCTTTCGTGTCACCGATACCTGCCAGTTCCTTGAACCACATTTTAGCATGTTCCTTCTCATTATCTGCTGTTTTCAGGAACAGCGCAGACATCTGCTCATATCCTTCTTTTTTTGCAACAGATGCAAAATATGTATATTTGTTTCTTGCCTGCGATTCACCTGAAAATGCTTCCTGTAAGTTCTTTTCTGTCTGTGTTCCTGCATATTTGTTTACTGTCATTGTTTTTCTCCTCCATTCATTTTATTATTTATGATCTGATACCGGATATATACACATGAGATATCTGTATCCTGTGTGATTTCCTATCCGGCGCATTTTTATTCCCCGATCGTGTGATGCCATATATCCTGACCTTCACCGGTCATTCCAGCAACTTGTATCTCCAGGTAATCATCCTTAGCCTCATAATCCGCTGCAGACATGTTCTCTCTTGATATCCTCATCCTTGTTTCCCCTGCAGTCATGGCATATACCTTTGAAAAAGATATCGTATCCAAGGAACTCTGTCCCATGAGTATCACGGATCTTTTCTTCCAGATCCGTTATTTCGTCCATATCTACATCAGAGACGGCTCCACACTCCACACATCTGACATGGTAATGTTTTTTTAATGTGAAATCGAAGCGGTCCGGTCCATCCGGTACCTCGACTTTCCTTATGGCGCCTTCTTCTGCCAGTATACCCAGATTTCTGTAAACGGTTCCTTTGCCTATATTAGGATGATCTTTTTTTATATATCCATATACTTCATCAGCAGTTAAATGCCGTTTCAGTTCACGAACAGTCTTGAGAACCATATCTTTCTGGACAGTATTTCTTCGTGCCATACGCTCTCCTTATTAGTATTAATTCTTAATAGGAATTATATATCAAATCAGTATGATTGTCAATCATGAGTTTCTCTTTTTTACTCTTATCAAAAAAACATATAACAAGAACTCATATTCCCGTTCCGCTCTTTTCTTTCTGTGATATACTATTTATGGATTTTCCGAGATCCGGACAAAAGATTTTTATAACAGATATGCATACAGCGTCTTATTAAATACACAAATGGATGGTGATAGATTTGGAAACTACAGAAATACAGAAATCTTCCTGTTCCAGGATGGATATGCTCAACGGTCCTGTCTGGAACAAAATAATACGATATGCTCTGCCTGTGGCAGCAACAGGTGTACTTGAACAGCTTTTTAATGCGTCCGACATCGCTATCGTCGGCAACTTTGCAGGAGATGTCAAAACGATCGCCGTGGCTGCCATAGGCGCCACAAGCCCCATCATAGGTCTTCTCCTTTACTTCTTCATCGGTATCGCCCTTGGTTCAAACGTGGTGATAGCAACAGCCATCGGCAGAAAAGATGAAGCCACTGTACATAAAGCTGTACATACTTCCATAATAATGTCCGTTGCCGGAGGTCTTCTGGTTACGATATTCGGTGAGATTTTCATAGGAAACCTGCTGCATGCTCTGAATGTACCTGAAGATGTGCTGCCTTATGCACTTCTGTATATCAGGATATACCTACTTGGCATGCCTGCCATACTGCTCTATAACTTCGAGGCTGCGATCTTCAGGAGCATAGGAGAAACGAAGATGCCGCTGAAAGCTCTGGCCATGTCAGGCGTGCTCAATGTACTTCTGAACCTGTTTTTCGTAATAGTTCTTGATATGACTGTAAACGGAGTAGCCATCGCAACGGTCATCGCCAATGTCGTAAGCTCCACTTTGCTTCTGATAAAACTCATCCGTTCAGATCAGGTGATCCGCATCAAAAGACAGGAGCTGCGGTTCAGTTCCCGTATTTTCCGTGATATCATAAAGATCGGACTTCCTGCAGGAATACAGAGCGCTGTATTCTCGGTAGCGAACATCATAATCCAGTCAGCTATAAACAGTCTCGGTACCTTAGTCATAGCAGCATCAAGTGCTGCTTTCAACATCGAGATACTTGCCTACTATGTAATGAATGCGTTCAGCCAGGCATGTACCACATTCACCGGACAGAACTACGGCGCCGGGCAGCTGAAACGATGTCGCAGGATCCTTGGTATCTGCATCATCGAAGATGCCATTGCCACAGCTTCTGCCATAATACTGGTACTGCTGTCAGGCAGAGCCCTGCTCTCCATATTCAGCAGCGACCCTCAGGTAATCGAGATCGGATACACCAGACTCGTGATCATATTCTCAGCATATACATTCAGTATGCTGTATGAAAACATGTCGGGATATCTCCGCGGGTTCGGCAAATCACTTGTACCTGCCCTCCTTACCGTCATAGGTGTCTGTGGTGTCAGGGTCTTCTGGATATTCGCAGTTTTCCCGTCACACAGGACATTCGCTACGATCATGACAGCATATCCCATCAGTCTTGCTTTTACTGCACTGCTGATCTTCATAGCTGTTATGATAGTCAGACCATCGCGAAAATCAGCCATTTCATCGTGATCCGCACTGCAATATATATCACGATATATTTTAAAGAAAAGAGCCGTACTGCACTTTTTGATGCTTTACGGCTCATCCATTAGTCTTTGATCTATTCCCTCAGCCTTTCTATTATGCTCCTGCGCGAGATCCTTCTGTAAAGCAGCGCCGGAAGCGCTGCGCCTGCCGCCAGGAACACCGGCGCCGTTATGAATATCCCTTTCAGCGTGAAACTGTAGCTGTAAAACCAGAACACGTTTTCCATCAGTCTGCCTGCCAGCGGTTCTATGATGATGCTGAGCACGACTGACAGCAGTATCGCACCGGCAGCGTACAGCAGGCCCTCATATATCAGCATCGACCTCAGCTGTCTTCCGGTCATCCCTATCGACTGCAGCACTGCGAATTCACGCCGTCTGCTCATCATACCCGTCATGATGCTGTTGAAAAAGTTGAGTATCCCCACAAGACCG
>CAJJPZ010000186.1 GCA_905193765.1 uncultured Eubacterium sp. | reverse complement strand
TTGTCGAAAGGAACATCCTCTTTTCTTTATATTTCTCCATAAATTCCTCAAGGCTCTCATGGACCTCGAGTCTGACAAACGGCCAGTAGTCCAGCCCTGCCCTCTTAAGGCTCCTGTCGTCGATGGAAAATCCCAGCGGTTTCACAAGGTGCAGCACCGACCCTGTGGCGGCGCAGCTCCTGGCTATATTGCCTGTATTCGGCGGGATCTCCGGATTCACGAGTACGATATGTATAGACATTTAAACTCTCCTTCCATTTTTATTGTACTTTTTCACAAATAAAAGTCAAGAAGCTTTATTATACTGTAAAAAAAATGAAGACAAATACTGAAGTTTATTATATAATTATGAATATGAACGTCAAATCAATGGAGGTAGAGATAACTGATGAAAAAAATAAAGATCGGACTGCTTGGTCTCGGAAATATCGGAACGGGTACTTATAAAACACTGGACATGAACAGAAGCGAAGTGGAATCTGCAGTAGGAACCAGCGTCGAGATCGTCAAAATACTGGAAAGAGACAAGGATAAAGACAGGGGCATAGTCGTGCCGGATGAGAAATTCACGACAGATCCGGATGAGATCTTCAATGACCCTGAAATAGATATCGTCATCGAGCTCATAGGCGGCATCGAGCCTGCCACGACTTTCATGCTGACAGCCATGGAACACGGCAAGCACGTGGTCACAGCAAACAAGGCTGCCGTTGCTGCAAACTATGACAAACTCATGGACACAGCGAAGAAAAACGGTGTTATGCTCAGATTCGAAGCCAGCGTAGGCGGCGGCATCCCTATCCTGGGAACACTCACAGGCCCGCTGAGAGCCAACAGATTCGAAGAAGTCCTTGGTATACTGAACGGAACTACCAACTATATACTCACGATGATGACAAAAGAAGGACTGGACTATGACACAGCCCTTAAGGATGCGCAGGCTCAGGGATTTGCAGAAGCCGACCCTACTGCTGACGTTGAGGGTATAGATGCTGCCAACAAGCTCAGCATACTCATCGCTCTCATGTTCGGCAAGTATGTCGCTCCCGGAGATATCCCGACTACAGGCATCACTCATATAACAAAAGAAAAGATAGAGGAAGCAAGATCCAACGGCTGCAAGATAAAGCTCATCGCTCATGCAAAGAGACTTGACGACGGCAGCATCGAATACGAAGTAAGACCTATGCATATAAGCGAATCCCATCCTCTTGCAAACATAAACAAGGAGTTCAATGCTGTCTTTGTGAAAGGCAATGCAGTCGATGACCTCATGTTCTACGGCAAGGGCGCAGGTCCTCTGCCTACAGGAAGCGCTGTAATGGGAGACGTCATCGAGATAGCAAAGACAATATCAAAGTAAGTAATATCAGGAGGGAACAACATGTCTTTATTTGAAGAATGGAAAGACCTTATCGAAAATCAGACAGAGGAATCTTTCCCGGAATTCTGGAAGGAGTACAGCGAGGCTGAGACAAAGATCTACAGCGATATCCTCGACAGACCTTCCGAAAAGATCACCGGAAAACTGGGAGAACTGGCAGCATCATACGATGTACGTCCCGTGATCTTCATGGGTTTTCTGGATGGAGTGAACAGCAGCCTCAAAAACAGCAACGACTTCGAGAACTTCGACGAAGAATCTCAGGTGGAGATCGAGATAGTACCTGAAGCGCTGTTCTACAACATGCTGGCTGCCGATGCCGATTATCTCTACGGACTTCCTCAGTGGGAGACGATTCTTGGTGAGGAAAAGATCACAGAGATCGCAAAGAAGTACAAGCAGTCAAAAACTGTACGCAGAGCAGCCCCTAAAGTAGGCCGTAACGATCCGTGTCCTTGTGGAAGCGGCAAGAAATACAAGCACTGCTGCGGCAGGAACTAAAAAATGATATTCAAAAAGTGAGTATGCCTGTATCGATAGTTGATATCAGATGGCCATACTCACTTTTTTCGTCGTCATCATATACGTTTCATACACATATCATTCAGCACACATCTGTCACATCCCGGGTTCCTGGCGCTGCAGCACCTGCGTCCGTGGAATATCAGGCTGTGATGGGCTTCCGTCCAGCGCGGTTCCGGCAGCACCTCCATAAGCGCGAGCTCTGTTTTGAGCACGTCCTTCTCCTGCACCAGCCCTATCCTGTTTGTCACTCTGAACACGTGGGTGTCAACAGCTATACGCTGCTGGCCGAAGCCTACCGAGAGAACGACATTCGCCGTTTTTCTCCCCACGCCCGGCAGAGCAACAAGTTTTTTGTAGTCGCAGGGTACATCACCACCGTGATTTTCCACAAGGGACTTCGCCATCGCGATGATGTTCTTCGACTTCGTCTTATACATGCCTATGGCCTTTATTATCTCTATCACATCCTCCTGTGAAGCCTCTGCCAGCGCCTCCGCCGAAGGATACTTCGCAAAGAGCGCAGGTGTCACCTTGTTGACACTGACGTCGGTGGTCTGTGCTGAAAGAGCCACCGCAACTATCAGTTCAAAGGTATTCCTGTACCCCAGTGCACACCCGGCATCGGGGTATTCACGTCTGAGTCTGTCCAGTATTTCATTAACTTCTGCATCCGAAAACATTTATGACCGATCCTTTCTTTATCCTTTACTACTGATATTATACAATGCCTCCGGTGGTTTGAAAACAGCATGATGCTTCTCTTTATATGAATAAACACACGAAGCCTTCACCGACAGGGATTAAAATAGTACCACAACATTATCGGACGATATGATATTTTGAGGAGGAAAATATGGATCTATTATTCAAAAGTGGGAAAGTCGTAACTGCCTCATCGATATTCAAAGCCGATGTGGCTGTGAAAGACGGCAGGATCTGCGCCATCGGCACAGACCTTGTTCCGGAGAGCAGTACTGAGGTCGTAGACGCCGGTGGCAAACTGATCCTTCCGGGGGCCATAGACGGACATACACACCTGGCCATGCCTTTCGGTGGAACGATCTCAACTGATGACTATTTCACAGGCACCCGGGCCGCCGCATGCGGAGGCACAACAACCGTATTCGACTTCGTGCTCCAGGGCGTCGGCGAAACCATGGACGCAGCGCTGGACAGGCGCGATGCACTCTGCCGGGCGGACGGTCCTGCCATCGATTATTCCTATCATATAGGCGTTGGTGACGTCACCAGCCGTGAAATGCTTATGTCCATGGACCGGTGTGTCGAAAGAGGCATCACATCCTTCAAGGTCTTCATGGTCTACGACTTCGGCGTGGACGACGGCCAGTTTTTCCAGACACTGCAGCATGCTGCTGAGATCGGCGCGCTGGTAGGCGTACATGCTGAGAACAGGGATGTGAACAACTGTCTGATAAAACAGTACCTGTCTGAAGGAAAGACCGACGCATGGTGGCACTACATGTCAAAGAACGAAGCTGTGGCCGGTGAAGCCGATGTCAGAGCCATCAACCTCGCAAAAATGGCAGGCACTTCGCTCTACATCGTGCATCTTGACAACAGACAGGGCGTCGAAGCAGTCAGAGCGGCCCGGGATGAAGGCTATCCGATCTTTGCAGAGACATGTCCGCAGTACCTTGCTTTCACCAATGAAGTTTACAAAGACGGCATACCCGAACTCGGTCTCAGGGCTCGCGACTTCGTATGTTCGCCTCCGATGAAGGGGATCGACTCCCAGCATGCGCTCTGGGATGGCATACGCACAGGCGATATATCCACCCTGGCTACTGACCACTGTCCGTTCCTGAAATCCGAGAAGGACTGGGGCGTAACGCGCAAAGACGGTACCCCGGGGGATTTCACTACCATCCCCAATGGCTGTGCAGGCATCGAGAACATGTACCCGTACATCCTTTCCGAAGCGAACAAAGGCAGGATCTCCTTCGAGAAAGCTGTCGAGATATCTGCAACGAACCCGGCAAAACTGTTCGGCATAGACTACTGCAAAGGCGCCGTCCAGGTGGGTCTGGACGCCGATATAGTCGTCTACGATCCTGAGAGGGAATTCGTTGTCAGAAACGACGAGAACCAGCACGGCGCTCTCGATCATACGATCTGGGAGACAGCCAGATTCAAGGGTTATCCCGCAGCGGTCTATTCCCGCGGCAGACTTGTTTTCGACGGGAAAGACTATGTCGGCCGCAGCGGTGACGGCCGGTTCGTAAAATGTAAAAAAATAAGATTTAGCGGCTCTGAACTCTGATCCACTGCATCCGACTGGTAAATAATAATAAAAAATGTGGCTACGCCACTTTGGTGCAGATCATGACTTTCTGTCAAGGTCT
>CAJJPZ010000185.1 GCA_905193765.1 uncultured Eubacterium sp. | reverse complement strand
CTCTTGACAGGAACGGTACGACATCCAGAGAAACGTATTTTGAGAATTACAGTGACATCGTTTCACTGGCTGATTCAGTGAAAGATGAGTTCGTGCGTACGGAACTGGATGGAAGTAATGTGCTTAACTGTCCTGCTTTCTACGGGTACAAGGGTATATCACAGTTCTCGTCTACGTTGAATGCCGGCACTACGGAGTTCATGGAAAAAATCGGTCTTGATGGTGAGCCGGGCAAGAACAGATTCACATATAACAGGACAGCACCGGTGGTGGATTCACTGCTGAATGTGAAGTATCTGATAAGCAAGAACCGGCCTCTGGACGATGAGGATCACGAACTGGTGAAGCAGGAGGGTAATTCATATCTTTATAAGAATCGTTATCCTCTGGCTGCTGGATATGTGCTTGGAGAGTCTATACGCACATGGGATACAGGAAGTGATGATCCTTTTGATGTGCTGAATGACTATGTCAGGGCTGCTACAGACGGCAGCTGCAGCAGAGTTTTTTATGATGCAGGTAAGCCGGAGCTGATCACTGATCACGCTGAAGTGAAAGACGATGGCGGCAAAACTGTGACAGCGATACCTGATGAAAGCTCATCGGAGAAAAGCGTGATCATGAGGTACAAAGCTGAAAAAACGCAGAAATACTATGTTTTCGTTGAAGCGGAACATGCCTCGGAGATCACTGTCAGAAAAGGCAGCGATGTGGACAATATCTCTTTGAGGAATGACTGCGGATCCGTCGTTGATATAGGTAAAATCGAAAAAGGAAAAACATTTGATATCATCATAAAGTATGATACAGAGGCTTCAGGCAGTGAAAGCTTCATAGACAGTTATGTGTGTTTCATGGACAGGGACGAATGGGACAGAGCGTACCGCATCATATCTGCTGAAACCATGGATGTGACAGAATGGAGCGATACACATATAACGGGAACAGTGACTGCAGGCCGGGACGGCATACTGGTGACTTCTGTCCCTTATGAAAACGGATGGAAACTCAAAGTAGACGGCAGAACGACAGAAATACAGGAACTTGCAGGAGGGGCGCTGATCTCATTACCTCTGTCTGCCGGAGATCATGTCATAGAGCTGGAATTCAGACCGCCGGGGCTGATCGCCGGGACAGCCATAACAGCAGCATCGATACTGCTGCTGGCAGCGATAGAGGTATTCATCAGAAGAAAGAAAAAACACATGTGAAAGAATATCCCTGATTTGAGAGGGTTTTTATGAGAGAAAAACCCAGGAGGATTTATCAGGAACAGAAGGGGCTTCGCCAGAGTCCTATCAGTTCTTTCAGTGTTTCCGGGATCTTCGCAAGGGGGATCTGATTGTAGTAGAACACAAGAAGACCATCGTCATTGACGGGGCTTACATGGATGCCGAGACTCTCGGCTTCTTTTATTAATTGAGATGTTTTTTTACCGGCACGTACATTGAGTATCATGTTTATACCAGAGGCACTGTTCTTCACGTCGATAAAGTCGCTGCCGCCTGACGCAAAGGCACTGACAGCGCTGTCAAGTTTCTGTGAATATAATTTACGCAGCTTCTTGAGGTGAGTCTGGTATTTGCCGCTTTCCATGAATCTTGCTAGGGTAAGCTGCTCCAGTTTGGAACATGTCTGGGAATAGTCACTGACCATTTCTGAGAACATATCGGCGATCTTTTCGGGAAGCACCATGTAGCTTATCTTCACAGCGGCAAAAAGCGTACTGGAAAATGAGCTCAGGTATATGACCCGCTGACCGTCTGAAAGGCTTCTGAGAGCAGGTATCGGTCTGCCGAAATATCTGAGTTCACTATCGTAGTCATCTTCGATTATGTAGCTATCGTTTGCTTCAGCCCATCTCAGCAGTTCATACCTGCGTCCCACAGGCATCACGGCGCCGGTGAACATATGGTTCGAAGGGCTGACATATGCAGCCGTGCGTATATTCGCAGGAAGCTTCTCGAGTATGAGACCGTTGTCAGCGACATCCACGGATGTTATAGCGAAACCTCTGTCTCTGAATGTGTTTCTGACAGGACTGTATACGGGGTTTTCGAGAGCTACATGATCTATGGACATTTTTCTCAGTATCGTTGCCAGGTGGTTAGTGATCTGCTGGGTGCCGGCTCCGATGATGATCTGGTGAGGGGAGCATGTTACACCTCTGGACATGTAAAGGTACCTGGCGATCTCATGTCTGAGGACAGGTTCGCCCTGAGGATCACTCTCAAAAAAAAGCGATGATGATGATTCGGTCATTACCTTGTTCATGCATTTTTTCCATTTATTGAAATCAAAACAGTCGGGATCGAAGAAATAATCGTGTAGTTCAGAAGGATCCTGGTCGTTCGTATCATACAGTTCCTTTGATGAAACAGTATCTTTTTCAGATACAGTTCTGTTCAAATAGGTAAAAACACTGTCAACATAGTAACCTGACTGAGCTTTACTGTATATATAACCCTCTACTGTAAGCTGATTATAGGCCTGCTCTATCGTGGTTATACTGAGACCTGTTGATTTTGAAAGACTCCTGAGGGATGGAAGTTTTTCTCCCTCGGTGATATCGCCGTTCAGTACAGCTTTTTTTATGTAATCATAGACCTGCAGATAATATGACTTCTCTCTTGTTTCATCGATCACCGGTATGACAGCTTTCATATATGTTCCCTCAACTGTTCTCGTGAAAATAAATAAATCTGTATATTCATTTGAATACAATTATACTGTATTATAGTATACATCAGAGATAACAATTTGGAAAGAGGTTTTATTTATGGAAACAAAGTCACATGTTCAGAAAATCGTAATGGCAGCAATGATGATGTGTCTAGTCATGATCGCCACTGTATTTATAAGAGTTCCTATTCCGGGAACGCAGGGTTATGTACACCTTGGAGATTCCATGGTGTTTCTTTCGGTGCTGATCCTTGGGTGGAAATACGGTGCCGTGGCATCGGCTTTCGGAGGTCTTCTGGCAGATGTGCTGGGAGGCGCTGCAGCATGGGCTCCCTGGACATTTGTCATCAAGGGTGTAATGGCTGTGATACTGGGGCTCATAGCAATGAAGCTATCGGAACGCAGTTCAATAAGCAGAGGCAGGTTCATTTTCGGTGAAGCGGCAGGTATGGTGGTAGCAGGTATATTTATGGTTGCAGGTTACTATCTGGCAGAAGGTGTGATGTACGGCAACTGGCTGGCACCTGTGATAGGTATACCGTGGAACATAGGACAGTTCGTGGTAGGCATGGTCATTGCCATTGTGCTGGCAACCGCACTCTGCAAGACTCCGGCAAGATCCTTCTTCACATACAGTATCAGGACGGAATAACGGGAGCAGTATAAGCAGAGCGCCGCAGCATAACAGGGACCGCCGTCAGGGCGGTCTGTCCTTTTTCATGGAAACTACATATACAATACACTTTTCAAAGGGATGAAAAAGTGATAGAATTATTTCCGTAATGGGGATGGAACAGATATGGAAAGGACTCTTTAAAATGCTGAAGGTTAAAGATTTGACACTGCAGCCGGGAAGACCGAAAGTAGTCGTTCCGGTGATCGGAACTTCCCCGGAGGAAATAATAAAGGAATGCGAGGCGGCAAGAGAACAGCTGCCATGTGATATGATAGAGTGGCGTGCTGACTACTATCTGTCAGCGATAGACGATCTCGGCGAGAAGCTGAAGGAAAAGGATATATATCTGGAAATGATAAAGCTTCTCGATGACATCAATTATATAGCTGCCGGTATGCCGGTGATATTCACGGTAAGAAGAAAAGGCCAGGGCGGTATGGTCGATATCAATAAAGCTCAGAATGATAGTATACGTGAACTGGTGGCACAGTCGGAACTTGTGGACTTTATTGATGTCGAGCTGTTTGATGAGAACGACTCTTTTGACGAATATGATATAAAGTCTCAGATAAACGAGATACACAGATATGGATGCAGGGCGCTGCTGTCGTATCATGATTTTGAACATATGCCGCAGCCTGGTGAGATCGTAAATATAATAAAGACGATGAACAATCTGGGGGCGGACATCTGCAAGCTTGCAGCAATGGCGAACAGCCGTGAGGATGCGGAGAACCTGCTTAAGGCAACAGCGCTGCTGACCAGAAACGGGATAGGGCCTGTGGTCACGATAGCAATGGGCGAATGGGGCAGGAGCACCAGGGTCGCAGCTGGCAGGTACGGCTCATGCATGACCTTTGCAGCAGGCAGCTCACAGTCGGCGCCTGGGCAGATAGATGTGTTCACCATGAAGAAATGGCTGGACGAGTACTACGG
>CAJJPZ010000184.1 GCA_905193765.1 uncultured Eubacterium sp. | reverse complement strand
AGATGAGAATCTGCTCAAGCTGGATATACTGGGGCACAACATACCGTCCATGATAAGACAGCTCCAGGATATGACAGGCATCGACCCGATGAAGGCCGACCTGACAGACAGGAAGGTGCTGTCCATTTTCAACGGTATAGAGGCTCTTGATATAAAGGATCCCGATTACCAGTACACCCATGGCAGCTATGCGATACCGGAGTTCGGCACGCCTTTCGTGCGCCAGATGCTGGATGACACGAAACCGGACAAATTCGCGGATCTTGTGCGTATATCAGGATTCTCACATGGTACGGATGTATGGCTGAACAACGCCCAGGACTATATCAGGAGTGGTACAGCCACCATGCGTGAAGTTATCTCCACTCGAGACGACATCATGAACTACCTGATACTCAAAGGCATCGAGAACAAGACTTCGTTCCAGATAATGGAGGACGTCAGAAAGAACAGGCCTCTCAAGGAGGAACAGCTGGGAGTCATGAAGGAGCACGGCGTCCCGGACTGGTACATAGATTCATGTATAAAGATACAGTACATGTTCCCGAGAGCCCACGCCGTGGCATATGTGATGATGTCATTCAGAATGGCGTGGTACAAGGTGTATTACCCGCTTGAGTTCTACGCTACGCACTTTACAAGTGTAGTAGCCAACTTCGATGCAGATGTGATACTGAGAGGTTCCAGGGCGTGCCTTGACAGGATAGAAGAGATAAAAGCCATGGGCAAGAATGCCACCGCAAAGGATCAGGGCGATATACTCGTCCTTGAAGTGGCATACGAGATGTATTCCAGAGGATACAGCTTCGAACCGGCAAGACTGGGTATCTCGGATGCGATGAAGTTCGGAGTCCATGACGGCAAGGTCCTGCTGCCTTTCGTTGCCATACCGGGCATGGGAGAAGGCGCGGCAAAGTCATTTGCAGAGGCTTATGAGATACGGGAATATGAGACGGTGGAAGACGTGATGGATCGCGGCAAAGTCAATAAAACGGTAGTCGAGGAGCTGAGACGTCACGGGGTCCTGGAGGGACTTCCTGAAACTGCACAGATAAGTCTGTTCGGATGATATCCTTATAATGATTGACAAAAGTTTGAAATGGTAATATATTAATATGGTAAAGCGATGAAAGGAGATCCATATCATGCAGACACTTAAGAGTTCAAAAACAAGAACAGCTGCAGATCGCGACAGGCTGAGAGAAACAGTCAGGGATATGATAGAAACTGTGGTAAGCCGCGGTGATGATGCGCTGAGAGAATACAACAGCAGATTCGACGGATGTGAACGCACATCCCTGCAGATATCGAGAGAAGAGATAGATGCAGCATACAGTCAGGTAAGCGAAGAAGAAATAAACAACATGAAGATCGCAGCATCGAACATAAGGGAGTTTGCAAAGGCTCAGAGACGCACCGTCAGCGAGCTTGAAGACTTTTCACCGATGCCCGGGATCATGCTGGGGCACAGGGTCATACCTGTGGATTCATGCTGCTGCTACGTACCGGGAGGCGGATATCCACTGTACTCTACCGCATTGATGCTGGGAATCCCGGCAAAGGTGGCAGGGGTCAGACGCGTAGCTGCATGCTCTCCTGTAATGAAGGGGACGGATCATATACACCCGAAGACTTTAGTAGCGATGGACATCGCAGGTATAGATGAGATATATGCCACAGGAGGAGCTCAGGCAGTGGCTGCTTTTTCATACGGCACGGATCAGATAAAGCCTGTGGATCTTATAGTAGGACCGGGAAACAGCTTCGTTACGGAGGCCAAGCGTCAGTGCTACGGCAAAGTGGGGATCGATTTTCTGGCAGGACCAAGTGAAGTGCTGGTCATTGCAGACGGCAGCGCCGATCCGGAGATAATCGCGGCGGATCTTCTGGCACAGTCGGAACACGACAGAGAGGCAAAGGGCATACTGGTGACAACGGACAGAGAGCTGGGGCTGGATGTCATAAAGTGCGTGGAGAAGGAGCTGGAAACCCTGGCTACGGCAGAGATCGCTTCTGTTTCATGGGCAGATTACGGTGAAGTGCTGCTGGCGGATTCCCTGGATGAAGCAGTATCCTACGCCAACGGATATGCACCGGAGCACCTTGAGGTCAACGTTGCAAAGGCAGACAGAGATCGTGTCGTGGGTGCCCTGAGGAACTACGGTTCACTGTTCATCGGTGAAAACACTGCAGAGGTGTTCGGCGACTACGCATCGGGCACGAACCATACACTGCCTACACTGGGAGCAGCCAGATATACCGGCGGAGTATGGGTAGGCACATTCCTGAAGACATGTACATATCAGCATATGACAGATGAGGCGATGATGGATATCGCTCCAGTGGTAACAGCCCTTGCTGACGGAGAGGGACTGGCAGGACATGCAGAGGCAGCCGATATCAGGAGAAGGAAGCAGGAAAAGTAAGCTGAAATATAGTGCTTGCAATACATGCGGGGATGTAGTATAATAATTAAAGTAAAACTAATCGATTCAGCAAGAGTGGGTGAAAAACCCACTCTTTACTTTTGTGTCGGGAACGATAGCACGATGCGATATTTTAAGAGGAGAATATATGGCTAAAAAAAAGATCACACAGCTCGTGGAGGAACTTCTTTCGGATTTCCTTGAAAAAGAGGGATATGAACTGTACAATACGGAGTTCATAAAAGAAGGAAAAGACTGGTTCCTCAGAGTTTATGTTGATAAGAAAGCTGCAGGAGAGTATGTGGGCACCGAAGACTGCGAGAAGGTGAGCAGATATCTCAGCGAACAGCTGGACAGAGAAGACCCGGTGGAGCAGAACTATTATCTCGAAGTTTCATCTCCGGGTATGGACAGAGCGCTTGTGAAACCTGAGCATTACAGGCGGTTCTGCGGAGAAGATGTCGAGATAAAACTGTACAAGGGAAAAGACGGGACCAAGAACATACAGGGCGTCCTGAAAGATTTTGACGGTGATATCGTTACGGTCACCGATTATGATGATAAAGAGTGGAAGCTGGACCTGGCCGAGATCGCAAAGGCAAATCTGGCAGTGAAATTTTGATACAGGAGGAAGACGGAAATGAGTGTAGAATTTATGAGAGCGATAGATGATCTGGTAAAAGAAAAAGGTATCTCAAGAGAAGTCCTTATCGACGCCATAGAATCAGCTCTTGTGTCAGCATACAAAAAGAATTACGGCACATCTCAGAATGTAAGGGTGACCATCGACAGGGAAACCGGTGATGTGGATGTGCTTATGAGACGCGATGTCGTGGAAGAAGTGGAGGATGAATTCACAGAGATATCTCTGGAGGATGCTCTTGAAATAGATTCGAGATATCAGGTGGGAGATGTGGTGGAATATCAGGTCACACCGAGAGATTTCGGAAGGATAGCTGCACAGACTGCCAAGCAGGTGGTAGTGCAGAGGATCAGAGAGGCTGAACGCGGAATGATCTTTGACAACTACATCAGCAGACAGGGAGAACTGATAACCGGTGTAGTTCAGAGGATAAGCAACGAGACGCTTTTCGTGGACATGGGAAATACAGAAGGTATACTTGTGGCAAGCGAACGTACACCTGGAGAGCGTTACAAAGTAAATGACAGGATAAAGGCGTATATAGTAGATGTCCGCAAGAGCACGAAGGGACCTCAGATATTCCTTTCCAGGACACACCCCGGATTTGTTGAGAAGCTGTTCGAGCTGGAAGTACCTGAGATAGAGGACGGCACTGTAGAGATAAAGAGCATTGCCAGAGAAGCAGGTTCAAGAACAAAGATCGCAGTATACGCCAACGATGAGAATGTCGATCCGGTAGGCGCATGTGTCGGCACAGGCGGTATGAGAGTAAAGAATATAGTCGATGAACTTTTCGGAGAAAAGATAGATATCACGACATGGGACGACGATCCGAAAGTACTGATAAGCAATGTACTCAGCCCGGCAAAGGTGGAAAAGGTAATGATCGAAGACGAGGAAAAGACGGCAACGGTCGTAGTTCCTGACTACCAGCTCTCTCTGGCCATCGGCAAGGAAGGTCAGAACGTGCGTCTTGCTGCAAGACTCTGTGGATGGAAGATAGACATCAAGAGCCATACACAGTATGAGAACATGGCACATGAAGAGATCGATGATGAAGAGCCGATCGATACAGCAGATGATGCAACGGAGTACGATATACCTGAAATCACAGAGATCCCTGAAATCACGGAAGTCGAAGAAGCGGCTGAAGATGAACCGACAGTGGCAGAGGCAGAAGAAGCGACACCGGAACAGGAACCGGAAGCTGCTGTAGCTGAAGATAACGGGATC
>CAJJPZ010000183.1 GCA_905193765.1 uncultured Eubacterium sp. | reverse complement strand
CAACAGCTGCGATACTGTCATCGGCAGCGGCGGCGGAAAGGTGCTGGATATCGTGAAGTGTGTCGGCGAGGAGGCCGGTGCGAAGCTTACGGTGACAGCTCCTACAGTCGCATCCAACGACTCCCCGACAAGTGCGCTGGGGCTGATATACAGCGAGGATCATGTATTCGAGAGATTTTACATACCGTCAAAGAACCCGGACATCGTCATAGCTGACTCGGAGATAATCAGCAGGGCGCCGGTGAGGACGCTGGTGGCGGGTATGGGTGATGCGCTGGCTACGTGGCTGGAGGCGGATGCCTGCTACAGGAACCATGCTCTGAACTTCCCGGGCGGACATATCACCAGGACTGCGATAGCATGTGCGAGACTCTGCTATGACACGCTGATGCGATACGGTGAGGAAGCGAAGATCGCCAACGAGATGCAGGTGGTGACTCCGGCGCTGGATGCAGTCATCGAGGCCAATGTACTGCTGTCCGGCATGGGCTGGGAAAGTGGCGGTCTTGCAGCGGCTCACGCTATGCAGGACGGTTTCACCAGCATACCTGAGATACACGACATGCTCCACGGCGAGAAGGTGGGATTCCTGACTCTCGTTCAGGTGATACTGGACGACAGACCGCTGGAGATAACGAAGCAGGTATTTGAGTTCGCGCAGAAAGTCGGCCTGCCGATGACTCTGGAAGATCTGGGCTGCGGCAGCGTCAGCAAGGAGGCTCTGATGGAAGCCATCAGGATATCCTGCGCACCTGACGAAAGCATACACAACCTGGGATCCGCCATCACGGAAGAAAAGGTCTACGACGCAGTGATTGCCGCAGACGCCATCGGCAGAAGGATGAAGAACGGAAAGAAGGTAATCTGATTTTTTACAAAGCGTAAAACGATACTGCGGAAGGCACCGTGGAACAGATCAAAAACAGGGAATACTGCCGCAGCCTTGAAGAGTACAGCGGCAGCATCCTGCTGGTGGGCGTATCCTATGACTGCCAGACGAAGGACCCTAGATGCGTCATAGAGGAAGCCGTGAAGTCGAAGTGACGCCATTTGTTCTCGTGCGGCGGAGTGTATGAGGTAGGGCTCAGCGGATCTCTGCTTTCAGGTCGTAGTGTATGATGTTGTCCCAGTCCCGGCGCAGAGCTATGCCTGCGGTCAGCTCGGTGTTGTCGTATACGATGGACCACTGGGTGTTGCTGGTGATGTCGCCCTCATTCGGTTCCTGGGAAGACGCTTTCACAGCCTGCCATGCGGTTTCTTCTGTAGCAGAGTCTCCGGCTTCTGTGAGGACGGCTTCGATGCTGTCATAGCGTTCCCGACCATGGCCGTAGGGGTCGTTGTGCTGATGGGGCTTTACTTTGTCTCTGTACATGGCGAAGAAATTCGTGATGGAGCGTATCGGCGTGTCTACCAGTTCACGTGTGCTGCTGTTGCAGTCGTACTCCACAGCCCTGCCGTCGCCGGAGGCGTCGTTTATATAGAAGTGGTAGTCGCGGCCGCTGGAGGCCATCATGTCGTACTGTTTCAGGATATCCACAGCTTCCTGAGTGGTGGCGGCTCTGTCGAGGACGAGCCGTATGGCCAGAGTCGTTGCGATGACAGGCTTTCCTGTATGCTGGAACGTCGGCTCGCTGTCCAGGGTCAGCACCGCTATGGAAACTCCCTTCTCGTTGAGTCCGTCCAGACATATGAAAGGTGCTGCGATATTTGCCAGCGCTGCGCGCTTCTCATCTTCAGGCGCATTCATGCCGATGTTGTCCAGGGCGGCAGTTGCAACGGACTCGTATCCGCCCGTCGGCCTGCAGTGCACGAGCATGGCGGACGTGTCGTTCTTGAAGTCATAGTTCCGTCCCGTCAGGACATGGCCCCGGGTATCTCCGGTGCTGAAGGCGCTGCATCCGAATTCAGGCGCTTTGTATTTGATATCCAGCTCCGGCAGATAGAGCCTGATGACGGCATCGATGATGCTCTGTGTATCTGTGATGCCGCTGCTGATTATATCATCGATGCTGTAGTCATATGTCACATCTGTAGTATACAGATCATAGTCTTTGCGGTCGGTTATTTTTCGTACTTTCATTGTCCGTACCTCCTTTTGTTCATGTATCGATTATACAACTGAAACTCCATGTATGCAACGGTGATCGAACGCCCGGACGGAATGTGGCAGACAGATCTGTCCGCTTTACGGCTTTACAACTCTGCGGATACATGGTAGAATCAGGGTGCTGAGAAAAATATCGCACTGCCACCGGGTAGTTTTGAGTGGAAAGCATTCATTTTGCATATCGTTAGGTCTTTGAAGATATGCAGGAGGATGCTTGTTTTTGTTGAAGAAAGGATCATACAAAATGAACAGGAGCTGGATCTATGTTTATCTTTCGGGCATCACAGAGATACTGTGGGCTATAGGGCTGAAATATTCAGATGCCTGGTGGGAGTGGGTGCTGACTTTCACCCTTATAATCATGGCTTTCGTGCTGACGATAAAGGCCTCGGAGGCGCTGCCGGTGGCTACGGTTTACGTGGTCTTCACCGGGATCGGTGCAGTGGGGACAAATCTGGTGGATATCTTAGTTTTCAGGGAGCCTGTCAGCGTCATGAAGATAGTGTTCATCGTGCTGCTCATCGCCGGGATAATCGGTCTGAAGCTGGTGACTGACAAGCCGGAAGACAGCGGGGTGCATGACAGTGTTGCTGTAGCAGCCGGGTGCTTTGCCGGAGGATGCAGCAACGACACTGACGGGTGCTGTGTCAGCCATACAGGGGCAAATGCAGAGGTGGCTGCTTTGGAAGCAGCAGACAGCAAGCAGACCGGGGAGGTGAGATAGATGGCGTGGATATTTCTTGTACTGGCCGGATGCTTTGAAGTTGTAGGCGTTATCGGTATGAACAAAGTCACCGAAAGGAAATGTTTAAGTTCCTTTGCAGTGCTCATTGTGGGATTTTTACTGAGCTTCGGACTTCTCAGTCTGGCGCTGAGGACACTGCCGCTGGGGATGTCATACGCCATATGGACCGGCATCGGATCGGTGGGAGCGACACTGGTGGGGATGATATTCTACGGCGACTCACGCAGTATGAAGCGTATACTGCTGATCGCCCTGGTCATAGTTTCCATAGCAGGTTTGAAACTGATATCGTGACGGTATTCATGGCATCCTTGTATCTGCCGCAGCACAGCGGTATGCGCAGGGGTGCCTTTGCATATATGTCCGAAAATGGCGAGACATGAGGCGGCGAGTGTGTTATCATGCAGTTGATGACAGACAGGAGAGTATTTATGGATCAGGAAAGCAAAGAAGCATTGTTCAGGGCGTTCAAGGCTCATGATACGAGGTTTGATGGCAAGGTGTACATTGGCGTGACTACTACAAAGATATACTGCAGACCGGTGTGCGCCGCCAGGATGCCGAAGTTCGGTAACTGCGAGTTTTTCGGCAGTGCTACCGAGGCGGAGCAGGCGGGGTTCAGACCATGCAAGACATGCAGGCCGGAACTGGCTCCTGACGACAACGATCAGGATCACGACAAGATAGCAGGCAGAGTCGCTGCTTACATAGAAGAAAGCTGCAGTATGGGCGAGTCCATGGAGGATGTGGCGTCAAAATTCGGATTTTCTCAGCGCCAGCTGCGCAGGATATTCAAAGATGAATTCAACGTGACGATGATTGAGTATCAGCAGACCTGCAGGCTCCTGCTGGCGAAGAAGCTGCTGACGGAAACGGATCTTTCCGTGACTGAGGTATCGGCGGCTTCGGGGTTCGGCAGCGTCAGGCGACTGAACGATACTTTCCGTGAAAAATACAGGATGGCTCCCGGTGAACTGAGAAAACGCAGGAAAAAAGGCCGGGAATGCACAGGCAGCATACGTGTAGGCATCGGGTACAGACCGCCCTACAGGTGGGAGGAGCTTCTTGACTTTTTCAGGATGAGAGCTGTTTCAGGCGTCGAATATGTGGACGGCGGCAGCTACTCCAGAGTGATCTGCAAAGAAGACAGGGAAGGCAATAACCTTGCAGGATGGATCCGGGTTACCAACGATGAGAAACGTTCGCTGTTGAATGTGGAGGTCAGCGACAGCCTGGTGCCTGTGGTGTCAGGGATCATAGCTGATGTGAAGCGCATGTTCGATACGGGATGCGATCCTGCAGAGATCAGCAGCAAGCTGATGGATCTGGAAAAGTACTGTGAGGGTGGATTCAGACCGGGCACACGTCTTCCGGGAGCAGCCGACAGCTTCGAGATCTGCGTCAGAGCAGTGCTGGGGCAGCAGATAACTGTCAAAGCTGCGCGGACACTGGCAGAGAGACTTGTA
>CAJJPZ010000182.1 GCA_905193765.1 uncultured Eubacterium sp. | reverse complement strand
CGATATCCTTTACCCGTTTTTCATTATCACGCTCATCCCCTCCAAAAACAGGGATATTCAAAGCGAAACTGTCACATTGCCTGAATGCGTGATCGATCAGTTTTGAGTACTGCGCTCCGCTTATATCATCAGTTATTATTATCATTTCGGTACCTTTCTGTAAAATCTCCGGCGGCAGGAAAATCAGCGCCGGTTTGTCTGATCTGTGGTCCTCTGAACCGAATTTCATTTCCATATAGAGGAAATATGTGTACAAATCGCAATTCTTTTTTCAAATTGTACACACAGGTAAAATGCAGTATTTTGAGTGCGTATAAATATACACGCATTTTCAACCACTGCAGCAGTTTGAATGTATATTCATTCATACGTAAATCCCCATTTCTCAGATACACCTGCTATGTCATGTGATTTTTTCTTCTTTCTATGCTGAAAGCCTCAAAAAGACCTTCATTATGTGTACAAATTCGAGATAATTTCCGATTTTGTACACACTTTCAGCTGTTTTCATGGGAATTCCGGCGATGTATATTTAAACAACCTCTCTCACCCGCTGTGCTCCCATATATACAGTGTCCCGGTTTCGTTATCGTACTGGATATAAAGATACCCCGATAAAACAGGCGTCGCATACTTCGCTGCTTTTATAAGATCACTGCCTTGTATGATCTCTTCTTCGGTGTAGCTGTAAAATCCGTAAAACCCCTCATCCAAATTTTTTATATGGTTCAAATAATGCTCAGACTCTTCGGTCCTGCATTCATATATGAAATATCTCACTTCTTTATCCATAGGGAAAGGAGCGAGCTTTCCCTGCAGCTGCGGTGCGACTTTCTTTGCAGGCTCATCGGACAGCTGCAGCACCAGCAGGCTGTCTCCTTCACCCAAAGGCCCGCCTTTGAAAGACCTGAAGTACAGCATTCCTCATAGTCTATCCCCTCTATGCCAAAGTCCTTTTCAGCCTTTCGTATCGAATCGCCGACCTCATCATATCCGATATTAACTGCGAAGAGTGCAACGATGAGCAGTATCAGCGCTGCTGCAGCGCAACCTGCGATTTTCTGCTTTGTCGTCATCCTTTTCATATATTCACCGTGACTTTCCTTCACTGTTTTTTATCTTCTCTAAAATATCGTATTCTCTGTATTCCTGTGCTTTCACTGCTGCTGAGCTGCCATCTTTGTCCTGTTTATCCAGATCTGCGCCTTCTTTCATGAGCAGTTCTACTCCATTCACTGCTCCGCAGGAGGCTGCTGCCATCAGCATTGTGACTCCGTCACGGCTTGCACGGTCGATATCGTTGTTTTTCAGATATTCTCCGACGGCTTCAGTATCATCCGATGCTGCACACGCCAGCACTACACGGAACTCTTTCTCGTCAAAAGACTTCTTTCCTTTCAGGTACGGTATCAGTACATCGTTGTTTCCTGTAAAGGCAGCTTTCAGATGGTCGTCTATATTTATCTTTTTGAGGCCACCCTGTTCTTCTGTTTTTTCGAGCAGCAGATGAGCCAGTCTGAACTGAGTACATCCTATGTACGGACTGTCCACACATATGTCCTGTCGCAGTACATTCTTCACAGCTTTTCTCTTAACGTCAGCATCGTATTACAAAAGTTCTCTGACGATCTGCTCCGTCGAAGAACAGTCCCGATATTCTCCAAAGATCGCAAAGGACAGGGCCGTTTTCCCGTCAGCATCCTGTGTATTTACATCAGTTCCGTTTTCCAGCAGGAGATCCGCCAGACCGGGCTTTTTCTTACTGGCACAGTACATCAGATATGTTTCTTTGCTCTTCGGATCTGCATAATCCACATCCGCACCTTTATCGACCAGCAGTTCCACGATGTCAGGCGCCAGCGACCCTCGCTCAAGAGCATACCGCAGTGACGTGCGGGCGGCACCTGTCGCTTCCTTCATCTCCGATTTCACGTTTTTGCTGAAACTGTTCACATCTGCACCTTCTCCAACCGCTGGTTCTGTCGCTTTCAGATCATGCTCTTTTATAGCTGTATACAGCGCTTTCGAAGGATCTTCACCGGCTTCCAGACTGTCTGCAGACCCACCACTATCATATTCTTTTGTACATCCACTCACAAATACCATGACCATTAGCAGCACTGCAAACGCAAGATATGCTTTTTTCATTGGATCGCTACCTCCATGCCATTCGCTTTATGGTATTTTACCATAATACTACGACCTTTGGAATCACTTATGAAGGTTAGGTATTGCCCTCACAGTCGACTTCAACAGCCCTCCCAGGTACATACAAATAGCAGGGCAAGGTGATGCTATGAGATATGCGATCCCATCCCACAAATCGATATCAAATAAATCGCTTATATGATCTATAAATATGAGCCCTTGAGGATTTATGAAAAGTATCAGCATCGATAAATTCCCTGACAATGGCGCCAGGATCGAAATCACCACCAGGTATATAAAGAAATGTATAAGTGACTTGAAAAGCTTTTTACTTTTTTCTTTATTCAGGAAAAATACCCCTGAGAGGAAATACATCACTGAGGTGATCATTGCCAGAATACATTCCTCTCCGGATTCAAAATTCCAATTAAAAAGACAAACCACACTAAACGATGTGAACAAAATGAAGATATGTGTGTAAAATGCGATGACGCTGTTCTTATATTCATACAGATATTTTTTCATTATTTCACTCTCTTGCATCTGTATGATGATTGCAGTCCTTCACTGATATCGTGGAAATATCAGGCAATATGTGTACATTTCGCATAAAAAATCTGAATTTGTACACACGCGCCGGTTTGGTGGTTTGGGTCAGTGTATAGTTATACACGAATTTCCAATAATCACGGCAGTTTCCGTGCATGTTTATTCATCCGAACAGTGCCACCGTCTCGATACATCTGCTTCAGCCTGCGATCTCGCTGTGATTTCGGGCTAAAAAGCTCGATCTATGTACACAAATTTGAGTTTTTTGTTGAATTTGTACACATAATCTGCGGTTTTTCCGGGGTTTTCGGCGTATGTATATTTACTCATCCGCTATACTCGCTGTTATGTCCAACATCCCCTGCACACTGATCAAAGGATCATCTTTTTCAGCATAGTCCCTTTATAGTCAAACGCCATCAGCAATGTTCCCTTTGCTTCACCTTTTTCATCTGATGCTGTCATACTGATAACCATACAGTTTTCGAAAAACATACTGCCTTCGATATATCCCTTTTCCATATATGCTTTTGAGTCACGTATATCATTCAGATCGAGGACTTTTTTCGATCGTCCGGTCTTTATCGACTTGCGATACATCTCGCCATCCTCTGTGAGATAATACAGCTCTCCGTTTTTACGGTATATCTGACTGTTCTCTATCAGAGTACCCGGTTCTTTGCAGTCTATGGTTCTGACAGCTCCGTCTGACGCATCCGTCAAACAAAACATGCCTGTTTGTGATACTACTGCAAATTCTGACTTTCCTGTCGCTGAAATATTGCTCGGTTCCTTTGCATACTCGATTTCGGTACATGTTCCTGTTTCAACATTCTCCAGCTTTATCATGCGATCCTCCAGATCATAATAGCATACAGTTTGTCCGCTTACTGCAAAACTACTTCCGCAGGTGTCAGTGAGTTTCGTTTCACGACCATTTGCAATTTTGCATATATACAGTTTATTACAGTCCATATCATTCACGGTATACGCAACAAGATCCGGACCGACCATGTAACCCTCCAGCATCCTTGTTGTGACTGTTTTCTCATGCCCGGCGCTGGCATTTACAGGCTTGCGATACAGACCTCTTATGCCGCCTTTGCCATCATATTTCGTATAATAAAGATCGCGTCCGTCAGTATACGCATCACCGTAGCATCCGGTAAACGAATACGCCGTCTGCCTGTACGTCTCCCCTGAAGATACATCCCATATATACACTGCTTTTCCTGACTTGTTTTCAGATGCAAAAAAAGCACCGTTTCCTGACGTAATCTTATCCGTACCCCGGAAAAACATACAGACCGCAATAAACCCAATACAGCAGATAACGCCAATACAACAAGCTGCCAATATTTTATGTTTTGATTTCAGCACGGACTTCAGCAGTCCTCCCAGGTACATACAGATCACGGGGCAAGGTGATGCTATGAGATATACGACCCCATCCCACAAATCGATATCAAATAAATTGCTTATATATGTAAGCGTCAAACCACAGCACATAGCCGGCGTAGCTAAAATATGAAAGAATGTCTCCATCAATATACAAACAGGAGGCAGCCGTATGATGAATGAAAAAGAACAACTGTGGTACACAAGGTTTCTGAACTACGCAAAC
>CAJJPZ010000181.1 GCA_905193765.1 uncultured Eubacterium sp. | reverse complement strand
CATTCTGTTTTTAACTGAAGTATCCTCTATGAATACCTTAGTGATTTCTTCTATCTCACCTTTGAGGCCATTGATGATATCAACGATCTCATTGAGTGTATCGTTGTCTATGTCCTTGCGCATTCCGCCGACTTTGCAGATCGAGAAAATCACTCTGCCGCCTGTAGTCTTCTCAAGGATATCGAGGACAGTTTCTCTGATCCTCCAGCAGTGCATGAACAGACTCTCAAAGCCGAAACCGTCAGCCAGAAGACCAAGCCACAGCAGGTGACTGTGAAGTCTTGAAAGCTCATGTAAAATAGTTCTGAGATATTCAGCTCTTTCAGGCACTTCTACTTTCATCGCACCTTCTACAGATGCACAGTATCCCCAGCCGTGTCCGAAACTGCAGATCCCGCATATACGTTCGATGACATATGCCATCTGATTATAATCCCTTGTTTCCACCAGCTTTTCAAGCCCTCTGTGGATGAAACCTATGGAAGGTATAGCTTCTATAACAGTTTCATCTTCTATTACCAGGTCGAGGTGTACCGGTTCAGGAAGTACCGGATGCTGTGGTCCGAAAGGAATGATAGTTCTTTTACCCATAAATTCTCACCTTCCTTTCTTATTTCTTAGGATTCCATGGAGCAGGTTCTGTAACCTTGAAGAATTTACCTTCATAGTCAAGAGCCATATGTGTGAATTTTATACCGAACAGGTCGTGCATTTCGTTTTCATAGATAAATGCAGGCCAGAAATCACCTGTGATACTCTCAACTTCGTCTCCCTGTGAAATAGTTAATCTTAAGTTTTTAAGCTGATGTGCTTTATCGAATGAATAGATTATTTCAAAATGATC
This sequence comes from uncultured Eubacterium sp., assembly GCA_905193765.1. Lineage (GTDB taxonomy): Bacteria > Bacillota > Clostridia > Peptostreptococcales > Anaerovoracaceae > Lentihominibacter. The sequence goes on along the minus strand of CAJJPZ010000181.1, from coordinate 3,482 downwards.
TTCATCCATCGTTGTTGCACATGCCTGGGCAAATCTGTATCCATCTGCCTTGAGATCTTTGACCTTTGTAAGGAGCTGGGAAAGATCGACTGATACGAAATCCTGTCTAACATTCACTCTTTTTGTCATTATTTTTCCCCTCCTTCTTCAGCAGTATCGATAGCTGCAACGTTTTTCGCCATTTTGTCACGTTTTTCCTGAAGAACACCGAGTCCCTTGACAACGCCGTCGATTATAGCTTCAGGTCTTGCAGCACATCCCGGAACATATACATCTACCGGGATAACATTGTCGGCTCCGCCGAGGATATTGTAGCAGTCTTTGAATATACCGCCTGAACATGCACAGATACCTACTGCAACTACAACTTTAGGTTCCGGCATCTGCTCATAAATCTGTTTTACAACATCCTTGTTCTGTTCGTTTACTGAACCGGTCACCAGGAACACATCCGCATGTTTAGGGTTTCCTGTATTTATAATACCGAATCTTTCCACGTCGTACATAGGTGTAAGACATGCCAGGACTTCGATATCGCAACCGTTACAGCTTGAACCATCGTAATGTATCAACCATGGTGACTTTGCTATATATGACATTTTTACACCTCCTTAAATTATGTATAACACGAATATATTGATCATTCCCAGAATGATTGAAACGATCCACGCTGATTTGAACGCGAACTGCCATTTCATTCTGGCAAAACAGTTATCAATAAGAACTTCCAGGAAATAAGTCAGCAGACATACGATCACACCGATCACATATCCCCATACAGTTCCGTTTGCAAAGAACAGGAACACGAATCCGAGAAGGAAAACATTCTCATACCAGTGGGATATTTCGATGAAACCAAGTGTCTTTCCTGCGAACTCAGTCGTAAGACCCTTTACCAATTCCTGATGCGCATGATGCGACATACTCAGGTCAAAAGGTGATTTCCTGAATTTTATTGTCAGTATGTACAGGAAACCGAAAAATATACCTATAAGATATATGAACGGCATCGTTGATCCTGTCAGTACATCTCTTACAGCAAAGCTTCCTGTAAACATATAGAAACCAATGATAGTCATCAGAACCATAGGCTCATATGCCATCATCTGCAGGAGTTCACGCTCAGCACCGACCTCAGCATAAGGTGAGTTCGATGAGTACGCTGCGATAATAAGAAATGCACTTGCCAGTGTAAGGGTAAATATTACGAGAAGCATATCACCTCCGGCAAAGAAGATAGCACCGGAAACGATAACGAATATAACAAATACCATTACATAGAAATCCTGCACATTAGTTACTGTGATTCTTTCTTTTTCAAACAGCTTGAATACATCATAGAAAGGCTGAAGTATCGAAGGACCTCTTCTTCCCTGCATTCTGGCTGATATTTTTCTGTCGAAGCCTGCAAGTAATCCGCCGACAAACGGTGCCAGGATAAGGTATGCAACGACTGATATTACCATCTTGATTATCATTATGCAGCACCTCCTAACAAGCTGATCAGCTGTCCTATCATGATTCCTATTCCCACGATCAGCATAACTACCGTCAGAACTCCTCCGATAAGATTCATCTTCTTCTCACCGAAGTATTTCTCCATATGCCAGTTTCTGAGGCTGAACTTAATATCTTTCTGCATCGATCCGACATAAGTTCTGTTGTCTCCTTCGTTCACACCTGCAAGATATATAGGAACGATCTTTTTCTTAGTCTTTCCGAAAAACAGTCCTGCAAGCACAACGAGAAATGCGACCATGATACACATGATTATCATATTGTCTGAAGACATTATCATAGCTGACAGTCCACCGAATACTGTTTCGAGATAAGGAACCAGTATATAGATCGAAATAAGCGGGAAGATGAGACATACGAGGATCGTGAGGAATACAAGTGTACCCTGAACGAACCACTCTTCCTTATGTACATTTTCCTGTATATTTTTCTCACCGGCAACTATTGCAGACAGTTTACCCATCCACTTGATCCAGTAGAATGCCGTTACGGCACTTCCGAAGCATATTATTCCGACGAGAATGATATTTCCTGATCCTACGAAAGCAGTCATTGCAGCCCACTTCGAAATCAGCATTCCGAAAGGAGCCAGGAACATTCCTGCGATACCGATCATCATGAACATTGCCAGTCTAGGCATCCTTACGAAAAGACCGTCCATATCCTCGATATCTCTGCTTCCGATATTATGTTCAGCTGTACCTACGCAAAGGAACAGCAGTGACTTTGTAACCGCATGGAATATTATCAGCATTATGCCTGCCCATACAGCCTCAGCTGTACCTATACCTCCGCATGTTACGATAAGTCCCAGATTTGCTATAGTAGAATAAGCAAGGACTCTCTTGGCATTGCTCTGCGATACTGCAGCAAATGTTGCCAGCAGGAAAGTTATGCCTCCGACCATCATTGTCATGATACCAGCAAAGTTGCTCATTCCGAGAACCGGTGCAAGTTTGATTATCATGAATACGCCGGCCTTTACCATCGTTGATGAATGGAGCAGTGCCGATGTAGGCGTAGGAGCAACCATCGCTCCGAGGAGCCAGCTGTTGAACGGCATCTGCGCTGCCTTCGTGATTCCCGCAAATGCGAAGAATACAGCCGGTATAGCAACGATATCTCCGTAAACGCTTCCCATTGCCAGCATAGTGCTGAACTCGAGAGTTCCGAAAACGCTGCCGAGAATAACGATACCAACTGCAAAGCCGAGACCTCCCAGCAGGTTCATTATCAGTGCTCTGAAAGAATTGTTTATAGCTTCGCCTGTCTTTGTGAATCCGATGAGCCAGAATGATGACAGACTTGTGATCTCCCAGAAGAAGTACATCCATATGATATTATTGGATGTTACAAGTCCCACCATAGCGCCCAGGAACAGGAACATTACGAAGAAGAACCAAGGTCTTCTGTCCTTCTGGTCAGCATGATGATGCTGGAAGTCCTTCATGTAACCCAAAGCGTAAACAGTGATCAGACTGCCGATGATACCAATAATCAGTATCATGATTATTGAAAGTCTGTCAACATACATGTTGTACTCGACTTCTACTCCGTGACCCTTTGTGAATTCAAACACGATCATAAGCGGTGTCTGAAGTATAGCAAACAATGACGCAAGATATTTCTTGTGCTTTATACCAACGATAACGATATAAAGCGCAAGCAGTACTTCGATGCCCATCATTATGTAATTGATGGCTTCGTAATGAACAGCGAAATATTCTCCGCCGGATTTGAAGTACTGTACAGCCACAACGATAGAACATGCTGCTATAAGCAGTGCAGCGATCTTAACTATCGCGCCTCTGGCTGCGTCACTCTTTGCTACTAAAAGAATCAAGGCAATAATCATCGGGAAAAAGATAAGAAAAAGAATAGTGCCCATATAATCCTCCTAATAATAAAAATAACTTATCTAAGCAAATACTTATGGCTTTATTATATATATAAATATATGAAGT
>CAJJPZ010000180.1 GCA_905193765.1 uncultured Eubacterium sp. | reverse complement strand
TTTCATTGAAATAGCCCTTCTTGTAGAGAACCCTCGACAGGACTACAGGTATGATCACTGCCACGATCATCATCAGTCCGTAGATCTTTGCCAGCAGCAGGTAGATCACCATCGTAATTAGGATTATGAAGCTCAGCTTCTTCTCGAATCTGCAGAACTGTACATATACTGCCGCGAACACGCATGGCACTGTATATGTCTTGATTGCTATGATCAGTGATTCAGGGAAAAGTTCGATGAGCTTCGTTCCGAAAACAGCTGTGAAGAACACAACAGCAAGTGTGGTGAACAGCGAGCCTGCAACTCCCAGTGTCGATGCCACAGCACCTTCATCTGATCCGTAAGGTACGCCTATTGATTCCTGCGCTACTGCTGATGCAGGCATCCTTATATCCGATATACTGCCTGCAGTGAATGCCATATACGTTCCGGACAGGCCCAGTATCGGATAATATGACAGCGGTTCTATGAAGTAATATGCTCCGAAAGCTGCGGCGATAGTGCCCCAGGATGACAGGGCTATGCTCCAGTCAGGGAAAACGCCGTACCTTATCTTAAGATATATCACCGGCAGGAACATGGTGAACATCACCACCGGTATTATTATCGTACCTATACGTCTTACTTGCTTTGTCCATACTTCATGGAAAGACAGATTATTGTTCATTTTTTCAAACCTCCCTTTACGATATTATCAATCCTACGATTATACCTGCCAGCATCGCGATACCCAGACAGTATTCCTTGAGCCAGATCACTTTATCTGCAACTTTCATCAGTACAGCCATTGCAACCGCCGAGACCACCATCGCTATCACTACTGTAAAATCCATACCCTGCACTGCAGTCACTACATATTCACTGCAGAACGCACCGAATATACCAAGAGTAGCTGCACTGGAGAATATCTCCATCCATCTGTCGTCGCCTCCGCCGATCTTTGTCCTTACCTTCTCCATCCTGCTGGCAAATATCCAGGTCACCAGAAGCCACCCGCATGCATTTATGGCCATGGTCCACCATGCATTGGACAGCTGGACCATACTGAGAGCTTCTGAAAGATCCCCTCCCAACGCCTTGACACCTACCGAAGCCGCAGTCAGTTCTGTGGTAGCTCCTCCGATCACTGACAGTCGCAGCCATGCCATAGGTCCGCCGAGAACGGCGATGAGTCCTATCATCACGATGAATACACCGAATGCCGGACCGATAGCCGATACCACGCCTGCTCTCAGCGCCCTGTGACACTGCTTCGGCGTAAGGTCTACATATCCTGACTTTGCAGTCTTCCTCGCAAGCCTAAAGAACAGTAACGTTTCACAAAACACAGCTAAAACAGCTATTGCGCACAACGCCCATATTGCAGGACTGTTTGCTACTTCCAAAGCATTTATGTTTTCATTCATAGTTCCGTACCTTTCTAAATTATTCCTTTTACCTTATAGATCTCCATTTTTTCTTCACTTATTCCCAAAATACCGCCGTACACTTCTACATTGTTTTCACCCAGCTCAGGAGCCAGTCTGTATATGCTTCCCGGCGTTTCGCTCATTTTCACCGGCACGCCTGCCAGTATCTGCTTCCCTGCTTTAGGATGTTCCACCGTTACGAACATATCACGTTCATGAAGCTGTTCTATTTCCAGCACCTTGTCTATTGTATTTATCCTGCTGCACGGTACCCCCGCCTCATCCAGCATACGGCTCCATTCATCACACCCTCGTGTCTTCAATCTGTCGTTTACTATACTGAACATTTCGTCGTGGTTCCTGTCCCTGTCCGGATTTGTTGCGAACCGCGGATCTGTTCCCAGTTCGTCTCTGCCGATGACATGGCACAGCTTCTGCCACAGATTGTTGTTGCCTGCAGCTATCATGATATCCTCAGATTCCGTTTCGAATGTCTCGAAGGGGAATATGGATGTATGAGTATTGCCGTTAGGCCTCGGTATGATCCCTGCAACGGTATACTTGACAATGGCGTTTTCAAGTATGGCTATCTGAGAATCCAGCATGGCCACGTCGATATACTGACCTTTTCCCGTCTTCTGCAGACTGACATATGCTGCCACTATCCCGTAAGCACAGAACATCCCTGCGATTATATCTCCCACGGAAGTCCCGACTTTGACAGGTTTGCCGCCTTTTTCTCCGGTTATGCTCATTATCCCGCCCATGGCCTGTACTATACCATCGTATGCAGCCCGTCCGGCGAAAGGTCCTGTCTGGCCGAACCCTGAAATAGATGCATATATTATCTTCGGGTTCACCTTTTTCACCTGTTCATAATCGAGTCCGAGCTTTTTCATCGTGCCGGGTCTGAAATTTTCCAGGATCACATCGCTTTTCTCCGCCAGCTTCAGGAAAATTTCTCTGCCGGACTCTGACTTCAGGTTAAGTGTGATGCTTCTCTTATTGCGGTTCACACTGGAAAAATATGCGCTGACCCCCTCATGGAACGGTCCGTAGTATCTCGAATCGTCACCAGTCTTCGGCATCTCCAGCTTTATCACATCTGCTCCCATATCGGCCAGCATCATACCGCAGTACGGGCCCGAAAGGACTCGTCCCAGGTCAAGTACCTTTATCCCGCTCAAGGGACCTCTGTTCTGTGTTTTCATTTGACATTCCACCTCCTGTGTCTGTTTCGTAAAGCATATATTCTGAACTTTACTTGAATGCAAGAGTTTATTTTTTATGTAATTTTCAGAAAATTAAATTTAGCTTTAACTTTCTTTTATTACTTTGTTGTTTCTGTTTTTTTTCGATATAGCTTTATATTTTTTAATATTTCTGAATATTTTTACTCGTTTTTGTTGCTTTTTCAACATAAAGCTTTTAAAATTGATATTGTTACAACACCTGGTCCTGTAAGGAGAATAAACATGCGTATAGGTGAATTTGCTTCAAAATTTAACATCTCACAATCTGCTATTAGGTATTACATCAGTGAAGGTATACTCGTTCCCTCCAAGCGTAATTCGCAGTATGTGTTCAGCGACTCCGACGCCAAGGAGCTTGAAGTGATACTCAAACTCAAGAGCCTTCACTTCTCCATAGATGAAATCCAGGAATATCTCAGAGTCCTGAGACTTTACAATTCCCAGGACAGCATTGAGAAGGAATATCTTTCCGAGATACTCAATAAAAAGCTGACGGACCTGAGAAGGGAGATACAGGAAAAACTGACTTCTGCCGGAAATATAGAAATGATCCTGGAACACTTTGATAGAGAAAAAGAGATCACCTTCTCGGATTCCCTGATAGAAGGCGCCATGTCCACCGTCGAAGGTATCACCGGTATACCGCTGGAATTTGCCGTACAACTTTCATGTCCGTTATGCCAGACTCCCTTTCTGCTTAAGGACATAACGATCAGAAACAACAAGATCACAGCTGGTATGCTCACATGCGAATGCTGCTACCATGCTGTTATCGAGGACGGTATAATACTGGCGCCTGAAAAAGATTCATATTATACCAGCGAAGATTTTTACATAATGCATTACAGGGAGATCCCTCCGGAAAACTCGGATTTCGTTTTCTTCGAATACATGAACGACATGTCCGCGGAAGTCGTGAATCTGATGTACGGAGCATATACATATATGAACAACGTACTGTCAGACTGCGATCTGCACAGAAAGATCATTTTTGTGCCTGATCTCGCCAGTCACTTCTTGTACAAATTCATAACACAGCCCTATTTCAGGGATGCATACATCATCGTAAGCGGTTTCTCAAAGCAGAACATCCTGTCCATGAAATCGCATATAGACACCATTGCTCCCGATGCGAATATCATATACATTGCAAACACCGTACACGAGCTGCCTGTCCGGAAAGGTATCATAGACCTCTGGATAGATAGCATATCATCGTACAATTTTGCGTTTTTCCATCCCTTTTCACTCCATGAAAAGATCTATCCGTATATGAAAGAAGGGGCGAATATAATAGGGCTGACAAAGTACTACAGGAACTCAGCGAAATCGGTACACAATATAAAAAAGGGCTATTCGAACTGTGTCAGCAATCATGGTCTGCTCTCTACATTCAAAATGGTCCTGAACGCTCTTGATCTTGATCTTAAATACGAATATCCTATAGGCAGCACAACCTCACCGGGGCCATACTACGAATATCATTCCGAGGGCGAGGAACACAACTACATGGTATATCTTGCCGAAAAGTGATCAGATCATCCCTGTAAAAGACAACACATACGTCCACATGAACACGGTCAGTATGGAAAGTACAGATGTGAACACTACAAGCTGTGAGGTCAGGTCAGCGTCCGAGTCCATCTCCTTTGCCAGATTGAAAGAAGAAGTAGCACAGGGTGCGATGAAGATACACA
>CAJJPZ010000179.1 GCA_905193765.1 uncultured Eubacterium sp. | reverse complement strand
TCCCGCACGGACAGCGATCTCTGGGTGGAACCGGATGAGGATTTCAGGAATGCCATGATAAATATCGTTGGAGAGGAAAATTTCAAGGCATGACAGTTGCAGACAGGGAGGTGTGCAGGATTTGAAACGTATAGGAGTACTGACAAGCGGAGGTGATTCTCCGGGAATGAACGCGGCGGTAAGATCAGCCGTGAGGACAGGGCTGTTTCTGGGGATGGAGGTCTACGGGATAGCAAGAGGATATGAAGGTCTGCTGGACGGTGAGGTGAAGCCCATGGAATGGTCGTCTGTGGGTGATATACTGCAGCGGGGCGGTACCGTGCTGAAGACGGCACGGAGCGAACGATTCAGGACTGAGGAAGGCCTCAGACATGCCGTGGACATCCTGGACACTTTCGGGATAGAAGGCCTTGTGGTCATAGGCGGAGACGGCTCCCTCCACGGGGGTCTCGAGCTGTCGGAACGCGGCGTGACGGTCATGGGCATACCTGGCACCATTGATAACGATCTGGCCTATACTGATTTCACCATAGGCTTCGATACTGCGGTGAATACCGTACTTTCGCTGATATCCAACATACGCGATACTTCTTCATCTCATGAACGTACGACAGTGATCGAAGTTATGGGACGGAGATGCGGGGACATAGCGCTCCATGCAGGTATAGCAGGCGGCGCCGATGTGATACTGGTGCCTGAAGTCGTGTTCGACATAAATGAAGTGTGCCGCAGAGTGATCCGCGGACAGCAGTCCGGCAAACAGCACAGCATCATAATCAAGGCGGAGGGCGTCGATATAAGTACGGATGAGCTCACGGAGACTGTGCAGGAAAGGACAGGCTGCGAAGCAAGGAAAGTGGTGCCGGGGTATATACAGCGGGGCGGCACGCCTTCTGCAAAGGACCGTATACTGGCCAGCAGGACAGCTGAAAAGGCGGTGCGTCTGCTCTATGATGATGAGAGCAGCAAGGCTGTAGGCATATGCGGCGGTGATATCACGGCATATGATCTGGCGGAAGCTCTGAAGATAGAGCGGGAGTTCGACCGCGATCTGTACGATCTGGCAATGACGCTGGCATGATCGGCTTTATGATTTAAATAAACACAGAAAAACGAGGCGGTATGATCCCGTCTCGTTTTTCAGGAGTACTTTATTATTCTATGACTTAAATCATCTTGTCAACTGAGTCCAGTACCTTATCCATCACAGTCATGGCTTCTCTGAGCTCCTCTTCGGTGATGGTCAGCGGAGGACAGACTACGACCATGTTCTCATGGGAATATGTCCAGAAGCCGTCTGACTTGAGCATTCCAATCACCTTTGCCATGATGCCTTCAGGGTCTCTGCCGAACGGAACAAGAGGTTCTCTTGTAGTTTTGTCCCTGACGAGTTCTATCGCAGAGAACAGACCGATATGTCTTACTTCGCCTACACATGGATGGCTGTCAACATAGCCGTCAAGTATATCGGCGAGGACTTTGCCTACTTTTGCGACATTGCCTTCGATATCAAGTCTCCTGTATTCGTTTATTGTCGCAACTGCTGCAGCACAGCCCATAGGATGAGCAGAGTATGTAAGGCCGCATCCCATTACATGATCATCGAAAAATTCAGCTATCCTGGCTTGCATAACGACTCCTCCGAGAGGTACATATCCGCAGGTGCAGCCCTTTGCGAAGGTGATCATATCAGGTTCATATCCGAAATTCATGAATGCAAAGCATTTACCGGTTCTGTACCATCCTGACATTACTTCGTCTGCGACCATAAGTATGTCGTACTTGTCACAAAGAGCTCTGACACCCTGATACCATTTTACAGGTGCGATCAGGACTCCGTTGGAACCTACTATTGACTCGAGCCAGATAGCTGCGATCTGGTCAGGTCCCTCGTAAAGTATCTGGTTTTCCAGGAGCTCAAGATAGAAATCGGCAACTTCGTCATCGTTTGCGAATCTACATGCTTTAGGAGCTCTGTATGCATAAGGTCCGTCATATTTCACGAATCCAGGACCCCCAGGTTCGTTGAAGAAGTGTCTGGGCTCTCCTGTCAGCATACCGGCACCGGCAGATGATCCGTGATAGCATCTGTACTGTGAGAATATTTTCTGTTTGCCTGTGTACTGCCGTGCTATCTTGATAGCATTTTCGTTTGATTCAGCACCGGCATTTGCGAAGAAAACCTTTGCACCATCCGCAAAACCGGTTGCTTTTACGATGGCTTCGGCAGCGTCAGATCTGCAATCCATTGCGAAAGCCGGCCCCATGAATGGTATCTTCTGAGCCTGTTCGATAATGGCATCGGTGATCGCTTTATTGCCATGACCAAGATTCGAATTCACCAGCTGAGAAGACATATCTGAATATTTCTTGCCGTTCTCATCCCAGAAATATATACCATCAGCCTTTGTGATAACAAGTGGATCAAGTCCGCCCTGGGCCGACCATGAATGCAGGTTGTATTTCAGGTCTTTTTCTTTTATCGATAACATTTCGGTCCCTCCTTTATGATATATGTGTGATTTATGCGTCTACTCTGGCGATAACATCGGCATCGATGAAATTTTCAGCTTTGCCCGGATGCCAGTTAGGTATCTGTCTCGAAACGTATGTGAAATTCATCAGATCCCGGAATGTCACATTATGTGATATGCTGTTGCCTCCCCATGTAGCGCATCCGAGAGTCATGGATACAGGGTATCCGCAATCCCAGCCGCCGGAGTTGGTCAGGCACTGTGGCTGGTTTACTACCAGTTTGGTAACAGTCACAACTGCAGCCAGTTTATCGACGTCTGCTTTGTCGTTCGTATGTATGCCGCAGCTGTGGCCGTTACCCATGTAGTGGAGGCAGCCCATTACTTTTTCGATAGCTTCGTCAAGGTCTCTGGCTTTCATGATCCCTGATACAGGTGAGAGCTTTTCTCCTGTGAACGGATGCTCGGTCCCGAATCCTCCGAATTCCTCGGCCATGAGGAGCTTGGTTCCTGCGGGAACATCAAGTCCTGCCAGATCGGCGATCTGTTCGGCACTCTGAGCAACTATAGCTCTGTTGAGGACATGATCATCAGGAGTATTTGGCCACATGGTTTTCTGCAGCTTTGCTTTTTCTTCAGAACCTTCTCTGAACAGTACGGCTCCATGAGCAGCCATTTCCTTCACGAATTCATCATAGCAGTCTTCAAGGACTACGATATTGTTTTCTGTTGAGCATGATGTGGCATTGTCAAATTTCTTTGATTTAACGATCAGTTCGGCAACTTTGTCCATAGGTGTCTTGCCTGTGACGATTGATACGCAGTTGCCGACTCCTACACCGAGAGCAGGTGTACCGGAGGAATATGCTGCTTCAACCAGGGCTTCTCCACCAGTTGCGACTATCATATCGCACTGTTTCATCAGCTGCTGGGATGTTTCCAGTTTGACCCATTCAGGAGTACATGTCTGTACAAGATCCTCAGGGTATCCCAGTTTTCTGAGTGTAGCTCTTATCTCGTCAACAATGACGACATTCAGTTTCCTGCATTTAGGGTGAGGTGCCAGGATTATGGCGTTCCTTGTTTTGAGAGCCATATTGGCTTTCACTATAGGTGTTGCCTCTCCGTTCGTTACAGGCATTATACCTGCAATGACGCCCATCGGCTTAGCCCATTTCTCAAGACCGTGAGCTTCATCGACTTCGATAAGCCCTACAGATTTTTCGTTTTTCATCTGAAAATATGAACCCCATACCTTACCATATATTTTGGCGACTTTATCTTCTGCGATACCCATGCCGGATTCTTCCACCAGCATTTCTGCATACATCCTGACTTTATCTTCTTTTGTGAGATTGTACGTTACAGCTGCAGTGATCAGATCGACATCTTCCTGCGTGAAGCTGTTTGCGATGGCCTGCGCTTTTCTGGCTTTCTCAACGAGACCTGCAACATATTCCTGTGCGTTCATTGTCATTTTAAAGTCCTCCTTTGATCACCGGATAAAAGATAACCGGTGCTGATAAACTCTGTTTGCCTTTATATAAAGCAATTGTTATGCCAGATAGAGAAGAATGATACGCGGAAATTTCATGACTGGCTGATGAAAGCTATGTAAAATGTGTTATACCAGTGCTTCAGGGGGTATTAAGATCCGGGGAAATTATATATATGATATGGCAGGCGGTGAAGTCGTGAGGATGAAACAAACGATGTGGTGATACAAAAATGAATCGATAGATAAATGAAAAAATACGAAATTTTTAGAAATATTAAAATTACAAGGTTTCGAGGGCACGATACAAAAATGAATCAGTGATACAAAAACGCATCACTGATTCGGACGAGCATGTTTTTCATCTGGTCCTACCCATGAGCTTATATGTCTGCCGTTTGCGCACTACCGTAGG
>CAJJPZ010000178.1 GCA_905193765.1 uncultured Eubacterium sp. | reverse complement strand
AAAACACGGCAGGCAGATCGGGTTTTCTCTCAGAAACAGACTGTGCGGATCGGTGAGGATCACATTCAGCTCCGTCAGGGTATACGATATGTTCGGGATCTGGAGGAAAGATATAATTTCTGACTTTGAATACAGACTGAGAGTTCTGCCGGATGTATTTCCGGTATACCCACATATAATGCCGGGACTCAGGTCAGATTGCGAGAGCATAGAGTACTCGGCGTACAGACCTGGCAGCGACATAAGCGAAGTCTTCGGTATACGCGAATACCGTGAAGGTGACAGCGTAAGGAATATACACTGGAAACTTACCGGCAAATGCGACGACATCATGGTGAAACTGCCGTCGCTGCCTGTGGAAAATTCGGTGATGCTGATGCTCGAAACAGGAGTCGCGGAGGGCGAAGCGCATACTCCGTATGTATATGACGCCATGGCAGAGATATACGTCACCCTTAGCCAGACGCTGACAGATAGCAGTATACCCCACAGCCTGGCATGGTATGACAGGACCGCAGGCAGTATGTTCTGCTTCGATATAATATCGGAGGACGATCTCAGCAGCGTCATGGACAGGATATTGTCTGCAGAGCATGGGTCCGACAGCATATCGGTAGTGGATCACTATATGACAGAGAAAGGGGCCGTGGACAAGGCCCATCTGATATATGTGACTCCGCACCAGCCGAGGATACCGGCCGGGGATCTGGCAGGAACATATGTCACAGCCATCGTCTGCAGTGATGAGAGAAAAACGGCAGACGGCATGACAGAAGACGGCATCAGTGTGATCACATGCACTCCGCAGGATCACAGACGTGTACTTCATGATATAAGCATATGACGGAGGAACATTTATGAGAAAAGAAGAAAACAGTACCATTGTTCTTTCGTTCGGAAATGATAAATATACAGGCCGGTCCCGGCATGCAGGGGAACTGCTGGCGTATATACTGATATCCGCTGCATATGCAGCAGCCTTCACAGGCAGTATATGTGCGCTGACGGAAACTGACGCCGGATGGATCATGATAACAGCAGCGGCAGCTGCATCGGCGGTTGTGCTGAACATCATCTGGTGCTTCAGCGGCAGGAAACGGATCATTGCAGGATGCGGATACATCGCAGTTATACTGGCAGTCGCCGCGGTAAAGATATTTTATGTCAGGAATGGAGTCGCCCTTATAGCGGACGGAGCCATCCGTCAGGCAGGAATACTTGAACGCCGGATATATATGGATATTGCAGTGACATGCACAGACAGCCAGAACGGTATGTGCATCGCATGGGCGGTCATGATGATAACTGCGGCAGCGGCGTTCATGACAGTGTTCATAGTCAGAGACGGCAACAGGATAGCCGCAGGGCTGCTGTTCATACTGACGGCAGCGGCCAATATCATATGCGGCAGTACAGAGTCCTCCCTGTGGCTCACAGTGGCAGGAGCCTGCACTCTGGCGGTATTCGCAGCAGGAACTACAGCAGGAGGACAGTTGACGGCAGCGCACAGCAGGAACACGGTGCTGCTGTATGCGGTGCTGTTCATAGCAGTCATGTCCGTGGCAGGCACACTGGCTTTCCGGCAGACCGGATACGTGGATGATTACAGCAGGACAGATCTCGCTGCCGGTGCGGCGGAGTCGGTTTCAGAGCACATATACAAGGCGAGGTACGGCGACGATACACTGCGCTCCATGCCGAATGGAGATTTTTCAGACCTGGGAAATCTTCAGTTCAGCGGACAGCCGATGCTGGAGATAGAATCTGACAAGTTCGGATCCCTGTACCTCAGAGGCTTCACAGGATGCGATTACAACGGCAGCGGATGGGACGAGACCGACGGCATGACGCTTTACAGCAATGCAGATGATTTCTACTGGCTGCACGATGCAGGGCTTTTCGGACAGAACCAGCTGTCATACGCAGCAAGGAACATAGATAAAAAAGTATCGGAAGATACATTGACAATGAAAATAAAGAATGTGAGCGCAGACAGGCGGTACTACTACACGCCCTATGAGCTTACGTCTCTTGTTACAGAGGGAAAGGACAGCAAAAGCGTATCGGTGATGGACGATTTTATCCTGGATGACGGCAGCTTCACAGCTTACGGATACAGCGGCGAACATTCATATACCGTAACATCCCTTAAAAACCAGGTGAAGCGGTATCCGACCCTCGTGATGATGCTTTCGAAGCAGCTGGATAAAGGACAGCTCACGTCATATGAGGCGCAGGAGAGCAGATACAACAGCTGGGTATATGACACGTATACAGGAATACCGGAGGATACCCGCAGGCTCCTGGAAAATCATATGGGTAAGCAGCTGGACAGGCCTGCCGGCGAGAAGCACGCAGCATACAAACAGGTGAAGGAAAAGATCCTGAACTGCCTGAACAAGGAGCTGGAATACGATACCGATGTGGCAGAGCGTGGAGAGGATACAGACTTCCTGCAGGATCTCTTCGAGATAAGCAGATCGGGATATTCGGTGCACTACGCTACAGCAGCCACACTGATGTTCAGATATTACGGCATACCGGCAAGGTATGTGGAAGGATATCTGATAACGCCGGATGCTGCCAGGAAGGCAGACAAAACCGGTAAGCTGACGATAACAGATAACGATGCCCACGCGTGGGTGGAATACTATCAGGATGGCATAGGCTGGATACCTTTCGAGGTCACACCGCCGTACATGGATGTGATGGAGCAGCCTCAGCAGCTTTCGTCATCAGGCGGCAGCGGCAGCAGCGGGAGCCGGGGTAGCGCAGGTCAGTCTCTTGAAATGGAGAAGGACAACTACGAGCCGAAGGAACCTGAGAAGAAAAAGGATGACAGTGGCATACTGCTCATGAAGATAGTCATACCGGCGGCAGGCATACTGATACTGCTGCTGACAGCCCTGATGATATGGCATCTGATAAGGAGGCGATGCAGACTGAAGAGCCTGGAAGCGTCCTTCAGGGATGAAGATCTGAGAAAGGCTGTCACGGAGCTGTTTGCGTATGTGATGGAGCTGCAGAAGGCACTGGGGATAGAAGCCAGGAACTGCTCCCTGTATGATCACAGGGATGATGTAGCAGCGCTGGCAGGAAAGGACGCCGGCGAACGTTACAGGAAGACTGTGAACATATATCAGAAGGCTGTATACAGTCAGCTGGACATACCTCCGGAAGACCGGAGCTATGTGGCAGGATACAAGGATGAAATGCTCAGCCTGCTGAAGAAACAGAGCAGTCTGCTGAAGCGGCTGAAGCTCAGATGGATAAAGGGACTGTACTGATGGTCCCGGATGAGGAGGAAAGTGAAATGATGAAAGGAAGGAAACGTGTACTGGCATGGATCACAGCCGTGATGATGTGTCTGACGCTCATAGGCACTATGCCGGCGATCGTAAGCGCCCAGCCTGATACGAAGACGGCTGCATCCGAACACAAGGTGCAGAACGGCACGGAGGTTACTGCTAAAGAGAAGCAGGCAGTCATAAAGACTATGGAAAGCTCCGGCAGCTCCACTGTTACGGTGTATTTCTCGCTGAGCGATGACGGCAGGTTTGTCACCGGCAAGGATGATGACGAGACTCTGATGTGTCACGTGCCGATGACTGTGGAATACTTCGACCTGGCAGACTATGGTCTTGAGGACTTCTACAGATATAAGAGCAAACCTGCGGAGGAAGGCGGCGGCTATGTGGACAGTGAAGTGATAAAACAGCCTACGCTGCTGCACCTCTATATAAAAATGATAGAAACATATTATCTGGGCGGAGAGAAACTCGACATCAGTAAGAAATCCGACGGATATTATGACGGCGGCAATGCGCTGACGTTGACGGGCAGCTCCACGTCCATGTACATGAAGCAGTTCTGGGGACATGACGAGAACCTTATGTATTTCGTGGATCATAAGTATCCGCTCCAGGCAGAAGGCTGGGGTGCCACCGCTGACTATATACTGCTGGAAGACAACATGGAGATCGACGTAGCCATGTTCACAGACTGGGCTTTCTATACCGACGGCGCATTCGCAAGCTTCTCACCGACCATGAAGACCGTGGGCACGGGGGAAGATGTGACCCTCAACATGACAGGGATCAGCACTAACGGATCAGTTGCAGGCGAAGATTCATCCACAGATGAAGCTTTCGTGATGAAGAACGAGGAGATCGTATATGCTCAGAAAGACGATACCTACGGTGGCAACAGCAACGATGACTGGGAAAAGTGGCCTGAGAAGACCGACAGCTCGGGAAATGTGACCATATCTTTTGACGATCCGGGTACATATTATGTGTCATCGACACAGATTTATGAGACTTTCAAGAGCAAGAGCGGGGATCCGTGCGTAGCGCCTCCTGTGGCGGTGATAGAAGTCACAGGGGAAGATA
>CAJJPZ010000177.1 GCA_905193765.1 uncultured Eubacterium sp. | reverse complement strand
GATGAGGGAGATCAGGATAAAATCGCAGAACTGGCATTATCGCGGCGTGGACACCGTGTATATCGGCGGAGGGACTCCCTCGCTGATGTCTGCACGTGATATCGGAAGGATAATGGATTGCCTCAGAGACAATTTTTATATCATGGACGATGCGGAGATAACCATCGAGGCCAACCCGGCGACTGTTTCAGATGAAAAGATGGACATGTATCTGAAAAAGGGGATAAACCGTCTCAGTATAGGGGTTCAGTCTTTCGAAAACCCTGTACTCGAGACGCTGGGCAGGATACACAGCAAGAACGATGCTTTCTACTCGTTCCAGAAGGCTAAGAAAGCCGGGTTCGAAAACATCAATCTGGATATAATGTTCGGCATACCAGGGCAGAGCCTTAAAATGTGGAAGGACACCGTAAGACAGTGTATTTTTTCCGGACCGACCCATATATCGATGTATAGCCTCCAGATAGAAGAGGGAACTGATTTCTATAATATGTACAGGAACGGCGAGCTGGAACCTGTTTCGGAAACGGCTGACCGGGAGATGTATCATGAAGCCCTGCGTATGATGAGGACGGCAGGTTATGAACATTACGAGATCTCCAACTGTGCTCTCCGTGGTTACAGGAGCAGGCACAACATGAAGTACTGGTCATATGATGAATATGCAGGACTTGGACTCGGCGCCAGTTCTTTCATGGACGGAAGCAGGTACAGGAACTGCAGCAGGGTGCATGACTATATAAGAGCCATAAAGGAGAATGTCTCACCTGTGGATGCGGGAAGCGTTAAGAATTACAGCAAACGTGAGGAAATGGGCATATATGTTTTTACAGGCCTCAGAAAAGCCGATGGTATAGATATCGATCATTTTCAGCGTACTTTCAATGAGTATTTCTTCTGTGTATACGACAAGAAGATACTGGACAGGTACAGAGGTCTGATGGTATGCGAGGATGGAAGACTTTATCTGACGGAACGCGGTATGGACGTATCGAATAAGATAATGGCGGAGTTTATATGATGAAGAGAAAATACATAATGGCGCTGGATCAGGGAACTACCAGTGCGAGATGCATATTATATGACAGACAGGGCAGGCAGATCAGTTCCGCCCAGAAAGAATTTACACAGATCTATCCTGAAGCGGGATGGGTGGAGCATGATCCGATGGAGATCTGGTCTACACAGATCGGAGTGGCTCAGGAGGCGATGCTGAAGATAGATGCCACATACAGAGATATAGATTCCATAGGCATAACGAATCAGCGTGAGACTACGGTGATCTGGGACAGGAACACCGGCGAGCCGGTATACAATGCCATAGTGTGGCAGTGCCGCAGGACCGCCGGGTTCTGTGATGAACTGAGAGCTGCAGGTCTGGCGGACAAGTTCAGGGAAAAGACAGGTCTGCTTATAGATCCGTATTTTTCGGCTACCAAGATCAGATGGATACTGGAAAATGTGCCGGGCGCATACCAGCGTGCCCGCAGCGGGGAACTGCTCTTCGGGACTGTGGAGACATGGCTGATATGGAAACTCACAGACGGCCGGGTGCATGTGACGGACTATTCCAATGCATCGCGTACAATGATGTTCAATATACATGATCTCTGCTGGGACAGGGAAATACTGCATGAACTGGATATCCCTGAATGTATGCTGCCGCAGGTCAGGCCGTCAAGCGAAGTCTATGGTGAAAGCAGTCCGCTGATATTCGGTGGTGCCATTCCTGTTTCAGGAGCTGCAGGCGACCAGCAGTCTGCTCTGTTCGGGCAGACATGCTTCGAACCGGGAGAAGCGAAGAATACATATGGAACAGGCGGTTTCATGCTTGTGAATACGGGAGAACAGCCTGTTTTTTCAGGAAACGGACTTATAACCACGATAGCATGGGGAATAGGCGACAAAGTGGATTATGCTCTCGAAGGTTCAGTGTTCGTATCCGGCGCAACGATACAGTGGCTGAGGGATGAACTGCGTATACTGGATGATGCAGCGTCATCGGAAAAAATGGCACGCATGGTTCAGGATACAGCAGGCGCATATATAGTACCTGCATTCACCGGGCTGGGGGCTCCATACTGGGATCCGTATGCCAGAGGTGCGATACTGGGACTGACACGGGGCGTGAACAGGAATCATATAGTAAGAGCTGCTCTTGAATCCATGGCATACCAGACATATGATCTGATGAAGGCCATGAGCGAGGATATGGGAGCGGGTGTGAGTACTTTTAAAGTGGATGGAGGCGCATGTGCAAATGATTTTCTGCTGGAATTCCAGGCAGGCATACTGGATATGCCTGTATACAGGCCGCGGTGCATAGAAACCACATCTCTTGGTGCGGCATATCTGGCAGGGCTTGCTACTGGTTACTGGAAAAGCAAAGAGGATATACTTTCTAACTGGTCTCTCGACTGTAGATTCGAGCCTGATATGGATAATGAACGGAGAACGGAACTTCTGGAAGGCTGGCATAAAGCTGTCGGACGAACTTTCGGATGGGCCGGAAAAAAATAATATATAATTATTTGATGAATGCTAGGGGAGCTTTTGCTGAGAGACACTTCATGAAGTGTGACCTTCAAGACCTGATCCGAATAATACCGGCGAAGGGAAGCCGAAACAGAAAAACATTTCCGGGAAATGAAGAAATTTTCCTGTATTTCGCAGAGAATCATAAGTTCCTCTCCTGAGAAGAAGGAGTTTTTTTATGGATATGCAAAATTTTTTTGAATCAGTTGCCGGACAGATAACGGTGACAGCCATTATAGTAATATTGTTTGCGGTGATACTGTATAAAGGCAAAGGGCAGAAGGCCGACACACGTGCGGTGGCTGTATCTGCACTGCTTGTGGCATTGTCGATAATACTTAACCAGCTGGTGCTCTTCAGGATGCCGCAGGGCGGCAGTATCACGCTGTTTTCGATGGTTCCCATCGTACTGTGCGCGTATTTCTTCGGAGTCAGGAGAGGACTCATGGCAGGTATGTGCGTGGGTTTGATCAACCTGATCTTCAATCCGTATGTGATCCACCCGATACAGCTTCTGCTGGATTACCCGCTGGCCTTTGGTGCACTGGCACTGGGAGGGATATTCGCAGGACAGAAGCACGGACTGATAAAGGGATACATATTCGGCGTGATCTGCAGATATATATGTGCAGTACTGTCAGGTGTTATATTCTTCGGAGAGTATGCTCCGGAAGGCTTCAATGCGCTGACATGGTCGCTGTGGTACAATGCCACATATCTGGCAGTTGAGGGAGCTGTCACGGTAGCTGTGATGTGCATACCGGCAGTCTCCGGACTGTTTGAACGTCTGAAGACGCAGGTCTCACAGTAGAAAAATAAAAATCATTTCCCGGATACAACAACGAGAAGAGTGCCGCATTTCACTGAAATGACGGCATTTTTTTCATCTGCGAATTCGTTGCTTACGCCCAGCGGTATCTGCCTCGACATAGTGTATTCGTCAAGTGTATATTTGACATTGCGTGCGCTGACGCCCTCGCATGTTTCGGAGAGCGAGAACAATGATATATAGGAATCCTTCACATATGGGACGGAGACAGTCACATCGTCGCCTCCATTTATGATGAAGCATATGTTCCTGCCGTCCATCATATAAAGGGAATCAAAGCATTCGCTGTAATGAGACAGCAGCTGGATGTTAGCCACAGTGTGGTCGAGACGTCCGCCTATCCCTCCTATGATGCATACATCTGTTGCAGCAAGATCCACAGCTTTCATGATCGCCAGCTCGAGATCGGTGAAGTCTTTTTCAGGTTTGAAACTTTCTGTTTCGATATCGTCGGGAAGTTCTGAACCGATGGAATCGAAATCGCCCATGAGCAGATCCGGGACTAGTTTGTGTCGCAGCGCCACATCGTAGCCGCCGTCGGTACATATGACGTAATCGTTGGAATTTACGCAATTTTCAATCGCAAATGGGGTATCTAAATATGATGTTATTATTACAATTTTGTTCATTTGTCAAAAAATCCTTTTATTTTCTTTTTTGATTATTATATACCCTTGAAAAACGATTCGGCAAGATATATAATAAGTATGGCTGAAGAATTAAGATATCGGTCCCGGGGGTGATCCGGGCCGGAATGAGGTGTGGCTATGAAAGATAAAATTACAAAAGTTTTAAAGGACAAAGTCGATCCTATACTGGCAGCGCATTACGGCGGTGCGGTCCTTACGAAGTATGAGAACGGCATCGCATATGTGAGACTGACCGGTGCGTGTGCATCATGTCCTTCAGCACAGCAGACGATCGAGGATGTTGTCAAATCAGTAGTGACAGGTGAGCTTGATGAGGTGAAGGATGTGATCCTTGACACTTCTGTAAGTGAAGACCTGCTGGATATGGCAAGGAAGATCCTGAACAAGGAGATAACCGATTAAATGAAAAAATTGGCATGAGATTTGCTATTGTATTTTTATGGAT
>CAJJPZ010000176.1 GCA_905193765.1 uncultured Eubacterium sp. | reverse complement strand
GTACTGCCATTGAGTTTATATTTCTGCAGTTTGCGCACTACCGTAGGCTGGCTCACCTGGAGTACGCGGGCCATGGCTCTTGTGGACTTGTATGTAGAAAGGGCATGACTGAGGATTTCTTTTTCGGCTTTCTCCATGGCTGCTGCCAGTGAAAGCCCGGAATCGGCACGGTCATTCTCAAGTGACTCTTTCTGTATGAATACAGGAAGATCGTCTTCGGTTATCTGACTGCTGCTGACGGTTATGGTTAGACGTTCGATTATATTCTGAAGCTCACGGATATTGCCTGGCCACGGATATTTGAGAAGGACTGTGAGTGCACCTGATGTTATGGTCTTGCTGTCATTGAGAGCCTTGTTGCATTTAGCCAGATTGGTCTGGATCAGCGGAAGTATGTCCTCCGGCCTGCTTCTGAGAGGAGGTACGTTTATCGGCACAACATTGAGCCGATAGTAAAGGTCTTCTCTGAATTTTCCTTCCTGTACCAGGGTGTGCAGATCTTTGTTTGTCGCTGATATGATCCTGACGTCCACAGGCACTGCTTTGACACCGCCTACAGGTGTGATCTCACGTTCCTGTATCACCCGCAGGAGCTTTACCTGGAGATTGAGAGGGAGTTCGGAGATCTCATCAAGGAATATGGTGCCATGTCTGGCTGCTTCGAAAAAACCTTGCTTGCCATCGGCTCTTGAGCCTGTAAAGGCTCCGGCTACATATCCGAAAAGCTCTGATTCTATGAGATTCTCGGGAATGGCGCCGCAGTTCACCGTGATGAAAGGTCCTTCACGCCGGTTTCCTTCCTCATGTAGCATACTGGCAATGAGTCCTTTGCCCACGCCGGATTCTCCGGTTATGAGTACAGTTGAATTCACAGAGGCCAGACGTTTTGTGAGCACCATAACGTTATGCATTGCCGGGCTGTTTGCAATGACCTCGCTGCCGGATATATTTATGTTTTGTATGGAATCATTATCAGGGAATGGTTCTGTGATCTCAAGCTGGTTCCTGATATTAGTGAGCCTTGTTATATCCCTTGAGGTCGTTATGACTTTTGAAATATCACCGTTGTCATCGAATATCGGGATACCTGTGGTAAGGAGTTTTTTGCCAAGCATATTCTCGTGGATTATGGTGATCTCCCGTTTGTCTTCAAGGACCCTGCTGGCAACCGATGGCGAAAAAACGCCCGACTTTTCCAGCTCATCCACATGCTTGCCGCGTATGTCATCCAGGGAGATCTTGTAAAGTTCTTCACAGGCATTGTTGCACCAGATGCAGTGACCGTCGCTGCTGTCTATGAACACTGCATCGCTGATACCGTCAAGTATAGGAAGCAGTTCTTCGATTCTGATACTGTCTATGATCTTGTCATGCATAGGGTGGACACCTCCGTGTGTTATATGCCATGCAGCCGAATGCATGGACATTTTCCTGAATAACTATATTATAGAATAGGCAAAATATTTTTACAAGTTTATATACTGTCATATCGGTAATTTTACCTTGACAGTCCAGTATAAAGGTGTATTATAATAGGTAGATGAAAGATCAAAGGAAAGTGAGGTCTGATATAAATGGAGATAGTAAAAATAACAAAGGATAATTTCAAATCAGAGGTCCTGGATTCGAAAGTTCCTGTACTTGTAGATTTCTGGGCAACATGGTGCGGTCCGTGTCAGATGCAGGCTCCGGTGCTGGATGAGATCGCAGCTGAAAACAGCGGAATAAAAATAGGCAAGATAAATATAGATGACGAGCAGCTGCTGGCTATCGAACACGGAGTGACGAGCATCCCGACACTGATGCTTTTTAAGGACGGACATGCAGTAAAGACTCTCGTGGGCCTGAGACAGAAGAATGATCTTATGGCAGAGCTGGGTCTGTAGCGGCAGGCTGCGACCGGCCGGCAGCAGGTCTAAAAAAACCCTTGCAATGTGGCGGAAGCTGTGGTATTCTTTTAAAGGTAAGTAAAGAAGAAGTTATCCGCTTCTCACCTCAGGGCGAAAGCTGCTTGGGTCAATAATGAGATGTCGTTTCTATGTCCGGTGCAGGACGGGAAACAGAATTATGTCTGATTGAAGCGGGTATATGTTTATCCGCTTTTTTTAATGTAGGGGATTCCTATCAATTGTTACGGAGGTGTAAGAAAATCAGCAGGGAAGCAATGATCAACGAAGAGATTCGTGGGAAAGAATTGAGAGTTATCGGTACAGACGGCACACAGCTCGGTATCATGAGCAGAGAAGAGGCGCTTGCCAAAGCAGACGAGAGCAAGCTGGATCTGGTCTGCATCTCACCGAAGGCAAACCCGCCTGTATGCAAGATACTTGATTACGGAAAGTACAAGTATGAGCTTCAGAAGAAAGAAAAAGAAGCCAGGAAGAAACAGAAGACAACTCAGGTCAAAGAGATCAGGCTGTCGACTTTCATCGAGGATCATGACATAATGGTAAAAGCCAAAACCGGAGCGAAATTCCTCAAGGACGGGGATAAGCTGAAGGTAAGTCTCAGATTCAGAGGCAGAGAAAAGGATTACGTTGCAAGAGGTATGGAAGTAATGGATAAGTTTGCAGAGGCTGTATCGGAAGTGGGCGAAATCGACAGGAAGCCTAATTTCGAAGGAAGGAGCCTCACAATGATCCTTACACCGAAATCAGATAAATAAGCTAACGATATATTTTAAACAGGAGGAAAAAAATCATGGCAAAGCAGAAAATGAAGTCTCACAGAGGCGCATGCAAAAGATTCAAAATAACAGGTTCAGGAAAAGTAAAGAGAAATAAAGCATATAAGAGCCATATCCTTACTAAGAAGAGCCAGAAGAGAAAGAGAGGCCTGAGAAAGGCAACTACTTTAACAAGTGCAGATCTGAAGAGAATCAAAGCAGTATTAAGCAAGTAAGGAGGAACGAAAATGGCAAGAGTAAAAAAAGGTGTAAACGCACACAAGAGACATAAAAAAGTTTTAAAGATGGCTAAAGGCTTCTACGGTGCAAAGAGCAAGACTTTCAAGGCTGCTAAGCCGGCTACTATGAGAGCTCTTCGTTCAGCATACGTAGGAAGAAAGAACAAGAAGAGAGAATACAGAAAACTGTGGATCGCAAGAATCAACGCAGCAGCAAGAATGAACGGTATCTCATACAGCAGACTTATGGACGGTCTCAAGAAATCAAACATAGATATCAACAGAAAGATGCTTTCAGAGATGGCTATCCATGATGCAGCTGCTTTCGCACAGCTCTGCGAAACAGCAAAGAAGGCACTGTAAACTTCATATATCGAGCAGCAGGACATATGCACTTCCACGCTCCGGTACACACGGAGATGTGGAGTGCATTTTTTTTTCAGGTTCCAGGTTACGACAAAATATACCCGTCGGAGAATATATAATCACAGGTATGGACGTTACAGCCGGCAGCAGATCATATGCAGAGAAAGGCAGATCATGTGATAATATACGGAGACATCCTCATTGCCGAGAATATGGTGATCGGAGGCGTGATCATGTACATAACAGCGGAGATACACAGAAGATGGCATCCGGATCGTTTCTTTATATGCAGATTCGCAGCAGGATGTGTCATGTGCGGATTGTTTTCACTCACCGTATTCATGCATGCAGGCGTTCCTGCGAAGATGACTGCAGAGGCATGTTTCGCTCTGCTGCTGTGTCTTGCGGTGTTCGGGAAACATAAGCTTGCAGTCGTATCGGCCACGTTCGTACTGGTGACGTACTTCATGGGCGGATTCACCATGGGACTCCTGCTGCTGACGGAGAACAGCGGCGTATATACAGGAACAGGCATATACACCGGGGATATGAAGGCCGGAATACTTGCCATATTCACAGCGCTTTTCACCGTGACGGCAAAGCGGGCGGTCATCCTGGTAAGGAGGAACAGGTTCAGCGAGGAACACGTTTTTGATGTGGAGCTGATCATCGGGGAGATACGCATCAGGACATCGGGATTCGTGGATACGGGAAACCAGCTGAGAGACCCTGTCAGCGGGAAACCCGTTGCAGTGGCTGACCGCTCTGTATGGAAGAAGCTGAGCGAGGCCGGAGCCGTGACAGGTGAACGCATGTGCCTGATACCGTATGAGACGGTGGACGGGAGCGGCCTTATGTACGGAGTACGATCCGACAGGATCAGGATGTACAGAAGACCAGAAGGAAGCCTGATTGACGAAACTGCAAAGGGCGGCAGCGGACCGGCGGCTGATGTGCGCGGCTGTATCATCGCACAGGGAAAAGGGAGTTTTGATTTTGACCGTGATCACGGAGGTACCGGGTGCAGCCTGCTGCTGCCGGTATATGTCAAAAGGGTGATAAGATGAAAGGAGCATGACATGGGGAGGATAAGGAGCTTAGTGGCAAGGCTGCTGGGGGCTTACCGGAGAAAGACAGGAAAGGTTCTGTATATAGGAGGAAGCGATACGCTGCCGCCACCTCTTTCACCGGAGGAGGAACACCGGGCGATAGCAGGATTCATGGCAGGGAGCAAAGCTGACAGGGAC
>CAJJPZ010000175.1 GCA_905193765.1 uncultured Eubacterium sp. | reverse complement strand
AGATGAGTCCCATGTCATGCTGCCGCAGCTGAGAGCCATGTATGCGGGAGACAGATCGAGAAAGCAGTCCCTCGTAGACTACGGATTCAGACTGCCGTCGGCGCTGGACAACAGACCGCTGAAATTCGAGGAATTCAACGAACTGATAAACCAGATAGTCTATGTCAGTGCCACGCCTGCACCTTATGAAAAGGAACAGAGCGGAGGCATTTCCGCAGAGCAGATAATAAGGCCGACAGGACTGCTGGATCCTGTCATAGAGACACATCCGACGGAGGGACAGATGGATCACCTCATCGGTGAGATAAACAAAGTGACAGAAAAAGGTGAAAGGGTCCTTGTGACAACGCTGACCAAGAAGATGGCAGAGAGCCTTACGGACTACCTGAAGAATGTGGGGATCAAAGTCAGATACCTCCATTCGGAGATAGACACGCTGGAGCGTATGGAGATACTGCGTGATCTGAGGATGGGAATTTTCGATGTGCTGGTGGGTATAAACCTGCTGAGGGAAGGCCTTGATATACCGGAGGTGTCGCTGGTAGCGATACTGGACGCTGACAAGGAGGGCTTCCTGCGTACGGAAACCTCGCTGATACAGACCATAGGCAGAGCGGCGAGAAATGCCGACAGTAAAGTCATCATGTACTGCGACGGCATAAGTCCTGCGATGAAAGCAGCAATGGACGAAACAGAGAGAAGACGAGGCATACAGGATGCCTATAACAAGGAACATGGCATCACGCCGCAGAGTGTCCGCAAAGCGGTAAGAAGCGTCATAGAAGCGACGAAGGTGGCGGAGGAGGCGTCTGGATACGAGGGCAGAAGTCCGCTTGAAATGACTAAGAAAGAACTCAAAGACTATGTGAAGAAGCTGGAAAAGGAAATGAAACAGGCAGCCGCAGATCTGCAGTTCGAGCGTGCGGCACAGCTCAGAGACATGGTATTCGAATACAAAGCAAAACTTTAGAGGGAAAAGATAAAAGATGGCAAAAGATATTATCATAAAGGGTGCAAGAGAAAACAATCTTAAAGGAATAGATGTAACTATACCAAGAGACAAACTGGTGGTGCTGACGGGTCTTTCAGGTTCAGGTAAATCATCGCTGGCTTTTGATACCATATATGCAGAAGGTCAGAGAAAATACATGGAAAGTCTGTCATCATATGCCAGACAGTTCCTTGGGCAGATGGAAAAACCCGACGTGGAATACATCGAAGGTCTCTCTCCGGCGATCTCCATAGATCAGAAAACTACGAATAAGAATCCCAGATCCACAGTGGGGACGGTCACTGAAATATACGACTACCTCAGACTCATGTACGCCAGGATAGGCATACCACACTGCCCGGTATGCGGCAGAGAGATCACGAGTCAGACTATAGATCAGATCGTGGAGCTGCTGATGCAGGAGGGCGAAGGCACGAGGCTCACTGTGATGGCTCCTGTGGTACGTCAGCGGAAAGGTCAGCATGAAAAGATACTGGACAGGATACAGCGTGAAGGCTTCACAAGAGTCAGGGTAGACGGCGAAATGAAGCTGCTGGGAGAAGACGAGATAAAACTTGAAAAGACATTCAAGCATACTATTGAGATCGTGATAGACAGGATAAAGGTCAGGGATGGCGTCCGCAGCAGGCTGGCAGAAGCCTGTGAGCTGGCTGTGACCCACGGCGAAGGTCTGATACAGGTCATCATAGTAACAAGAGCGGAAGACGGCAGCAGTATTGACACAGAGAAGACTTTCAGTACCAGTCTGGCGTGTCCTGAACACGGCGTCAGCATAGAAGAACTGGAACCGAGGATGTTCTCATTCAACAATCCTCTCGGTGCCTGCCCGGAGTGCAAAGGACTGGGTTTCGTACAAAGCATAGACCCCGATCTTCTGATCCCGGAACAGGACAAGAGCATAAACGACGGATGCCTCAGCAATATATTTTCAACGATGGAGCATACGAGCTATTACTGGCAGGTGCTGCGGGCACTGGCTGAGATGTATGATGCAGATCTCGATACGCCGTACAGCCAGCTGCCGAAGAAATTCAAAAAAGTCCTGCTTTACGGAACGGGCGAGAAAAAGCTGGAATACACATACACCAGCAGATCGGGGACCGTACAGCAGAGGAGCCATACTTTCGAAGGCCTCGTGAATAACCTTGAACGCAGATACCTTGAGACACAGTCAGAGTGGATCAAAGAAAAAATGAACAAGTTCATGAGGATATCCCCATGTCCGGAATGTAAAGGGCAGAAGCTGAGGCCGGAACTGCTGGCTGTGACGGTAGGTGGCAGGAATATCATGGAATTCTGTGATATGTCTGTATCAGATGCTGTTGACTTTGTTGAAAAACTTGATATTTCAGAACAGCACAGGAAGATAGCGGCTGAGATCATCAAGGAGATCAGAGGCAGGCTGAATTTTCTTGCCAATGTCGGTCTTGACTACCTGACACTGTCGAGAGCAGCAGCTACGCTTTCAGGAGGAGAATCCCAGCGGATAAGGCTGGCAACTCAGATAGGATCAGGGCTTGTAGGAGTGCTCTATATACTGGATGAGCCGAGTATAGGGCTGCATCAGAAGGATAACGAAAAACTGCTGGAGGCTCTGAGGCGTCTTACAGATATCGGCAACACGCTGGTTGTGGTGGAACATGATGAGGATACTATGTATGCAGCGGATCATATCGTTGATATCGGGCTGGGTGCCGGGATACACGGTGGTGAACTGGTGGCCCAGGGCACAGTGGAGGATATCAAGAAATGCAGCAGATCCATAACCGGACAGTATCTCAGCGGTGTGAAAAAGATAGAAGTGCCGTCAAGCCGTCGTGAAGGCAATGGGCAGTTCATAGAGATAAAAGGTGCAGAAGAGAATAATCTCAAGAAAATAGACGTGAAGATACCTCTTGGCAAGATGGTCTGCGTGACAGGTGTTTCAGGATCAGGCAAGAGCAGCCTTGTCAACGGGATACTTTACAAAGCTGTTGCAGCGGAGATGTACGGCAGCAAGGACAGACCGGGAAAGCACAAAAAGATAACAGGTCTGGATAATATCGACAAGATCATAGACATCAACCAGGCGCCTATCGGCAGGACGCCGAGATCCAACCCTGCAACATATACAGGCGTGTTCACGCATATCCGGGATCTGTTCTCCCAGCTTCCGGAGGCAAAGCTCCGGGGCTACGGCAAAGGCAGGTTCAGCTTCAATGTCAAAGGCGGCAGATGTGAAGCCTGCAGCGGAGACGGCATCATAAAGATAGAGATGCACTTCCTTCCAGATGTATATGTGCCATGCGAAGTGTGCAAGGGCAAAAGATACAACAGGGAGACCCTTGAAGTTAAATACAAGGACAAGAATATCTTCGACGTCCTTGATATGAATGTAAGCGAAGGTCTGGAGTTCTTCAGCAATATACCTGCTATAGCAAGGCAGCTGCAGACCCTTGAGGAAGTAGGTCTTGGATATATCAAGCTTGGTCAGCCGAGCACACAGCTTTCAGGCGGAGAGGCACAGAGGATAAAGCTGGCGGCGGAACTTTCCAAGAGAAGTACCGGAAAGACAATGTATATACTGGATGAACCGACTACAGGACTGCACTTCGCAGATGTGGACAAGCTGATAAATGTCCTTGACAGACTTGTTGAAAACGGTAATACTGTAGTTGTGATAGAACACAATCTTGATGTCATCAAGCGTGCGGATCATATAATAGATCTGGGACCGGACGGAGGATTCCGCGGGGGACAGATCGTGGCAGAAGGTACTCCGGAGGAAGTGGCACATTGTGAAGCTTCATACACAGGACAGTTCCTGAAAAAAATACTGGATCGTAGCAGGTGATGTATCATGGGGAATCAGCATGGCGAAAAACTGAAGAAAAGAGATCTCATGGGATATGGAGCGGCAACGATAGCGGATTCAGGTCCGTATAATTTCGTGACTGTATATCTCATACTGTTCCTTACTACAGTGGCAGGACTGTCGCCGGAACGAGCCGGGATGATAACTTCCGTAGCTATACTCATGGACGGGATCTCAGGTGCAGTGATAGGGTATATCTCCGATAACACAAGATATGCATACGGCAGACGCAGGCCCTATATGCTTGCTGCGGTTTTTCCGCTGGGAGCAGGTCTCATACTGTTGTTCACAGTATTTCCCGGCAGTGATACGATGCAGACAGTGATATATGTTGCTGCAGGTCTTATGTTCTGGACCGGGTTCGGTGTGTATTATACGCCGTATACGGCGCTGGGAGCCGAGCTTACAGACGACTACAATGAGCGTGGCACGCTGAGGACGTATGCCAGGATATTCGGCATCGCAGGGAATTTCATAGGTATGGTGATCCCTTTATATCTGGTGCAGTTCTTGGAGGGATGCGGTTCTTCGGAAAAAAGCGCATGGTTCGTCATGGGAATCATAATGGCTGCTGTATCATGCACAGGCATACTGACAACGTGGAGGATGACAAAGGGCAGAGAACGCAAGGTGGTTATAGAGAAAAAGACGATCACTC
>CAJJPZ010000174.1 GCA_905193765.1 uncultured Eubacterium sp. | reverse complement strand
GTCATATCTTCATCGTCATGTGCGTGTCCGTTGTCTTGCGACAGCTTGTCTATATCACCAAACTTATCACTGCCTGTCAATACCTTTTGTCGATTTTTTTGGCATTTTTTATCGTTTTTACTCTCTTTCTAATTCACAGAGATGCGTCCGTTGGTGCTGAGCGCCTCACGCAGCATATTCTGAAGACCTTCCAACAGCGCATAAGGCACGACGAAACTGCCTACGACATGCTGTTCTTCAGGGCCGAGATCACCGGTTTCCGTGTCGTATACAGGTCTCGACTGCGTCAGTATTATCGTAGCCATCCCGCCTTCGGGGTCTACATTGAGGGTAAATCCATCTGCATATACAAGTTCAACATTTTCTTTCATGTCTGTTTCTCCTTATTCATATTATTACGGTCCGTCGGCACCATCATCGATGCCTCACACTATTCATATATTACATGATTTGATCCATATTGTCCAATACTGCCTATACTTAAATTGTGGCATGGCAGGTTCTTATCCTGCAGGAAAAAGTATAACGAAACAGAGACATGTACACAATATCTGTATATCGCGGGAAACTTTGCATTGCTGTTCCGTGATAAAAATCAATACAGCGAGGTGTATAAATTGGCTAATGTTCTCATACGTACCATACTTCTGTACTTTATAGTCCTCTTCGTGCTGCGTGTCATGGGGAAATCAGAGCTGTCAAAGATGTCACCGTTCCAGCTCATCGTTATCTTCATGATAGCTGAACTGGCATCCATACCTATAGAATCCCCGGATGTTTCTATGATCACAGGTATAACATCGATATTCACGCTTCTTTTCCTTCAGGTACTCATTTCTTTTCTATCTATAAAAAGCGAGCGGCTCAAGAACTTTTTCAGCGGCAGACCCAGCGTCCTGATCGATAAGGGCGAGCTGAATCTCAGGGAAATGAAAAAACTCCGCATAACCATCAATGATCTGATGGAACAGCTCAGGATAGGCAACACACCGTCTATTTCCGAAGTGGAATATGCGATAATGGAATCAAACGGAGATCTTTCCATAATACCAAAAGCGAGTAAAAAGCCGCTGACAGCCGAAGATATGTCCGTGATAAAGACCCGTGAAATAATGCCTTCTGTCATAATTTCAGACGGTGTGCTTTATCACAGCAACATGTGCAGCTCAGGCTGGACGGAAAACAGCATAAACAAAGTCCTGACTGAAGCTGGTATCCGCGACCAGGATTCCGTTTTTCTTGCATTCTGCGATGAAAATGCAAAGCTCCATGTTTTCATAGCAGAAGATAACGGATCGACTGCAAGAGAAATATCACCTTCATCAGGATTTTCTCCTGATATGGCAGACCCTCAGAAAGGAGCAGTTTCATGAAAAATCTTATCATATCCCTGATCTGCCTTATGATCCTCCTGATCCCATGGGGTATATATGACAGATTTTCTGCACACACTGTCGATGACTACCGTATACGTATCGAAGAAAAGATCCTGCCTGCAATAGAAGCCGATGACTGGAATGCTGCGTATGAAGAATTCGATTATATCGCAAAGGACTGGGACAGATTCCGTTCGGTGTCTGCATTTTTCATCGATACAGGTGCTGTAAACGAAACCGACCGTGTGATCTCAAAGGTATATTACTATATAAAATTCCGGGATCCGTCAAATTCCGCCGGGGAACTGGCATACCTCAGATACAGCCTCAGCTTCCTCCATGAGAACGAGCTGCCTACGCCGGGAAACATCTTCTGACCTGTGACCATCCGGGCATTATTGGTACTATTTTTGCGTTTTTTTCACTGTACAAAGTTCTTCAGTTATGTTACAATTAGTTCCACGTAGAGTAGATATTGCGCGTAAAGTGTCATAAGATGGGATGTTGCTTATGAACGAAGGATTAGAACCGCGGTGCAATGTCGCGTCCGCTACTACACGAAGACCTGGAACAGACTTCTATCTCTTTAGTGTAGTTAATCTACGAATAAAAGAGAAAGGAGTTTTTTTAATGGAGAAAAAATCTGCAACGTCGCGCCTTGTAATAATGGCGTTCCTCATAGCTATGGAAATAATACTCACCAGGTTCTGCTCGATAAACACGCCTATACTCAGAATAGGCTTCGGGTTCCTTCCGGTTGCTATGATGGGAATAATGTTCGGTCCTGTATGGGCTGCCGCAGGCTATGCCATCGGAGATCTTCTTGGAATGCTTATCTTCCCGTCCGGTGCATATTTCCCCGGGTTCACACTGACAGCTTTCCTGACAGGTCTCGTTTTCGGACTCTTCCTTCACAACAGGGAGATCACATGGAAACGTGTCCTGCCTGCAAGTCTGATCATCATCCTGGGATGCAACCTGATCCTGGATACGCTGTGGCTGTCTATACTAATGGGTGACGGGTTCATAGCCCTGCTTCCGACACGTATCTTCAAATGTGCAGTGATGCTTCCGATCCACCTCATACTCATCCCTCTTGTATGGAACAGGATCGTATCACGCATACCGCTGGTCGGCAGGACCGCCGTATAGAATAAGGCATACTGATATTACATCAATAAAACAAAAGGCTCATATGACAGGAGGATATTTCCTGATCACATGAGCCTTTTCTATGATGCTCCGCATTACCGTTCCTCTGAATCACCCGCAGCTTATGCGCTCTTTCCCATTGACCATTCGCTGCGAATACATGCCGCACCGGTCGCCGCAGCATCCGAAGAAACTGCCGTCGGCGCTTATCTCCACTACACTGCAGTTATTCTCACATAGACCGCAGTCTTTCTCATTTATTTCAAGTTTTTTACCGGCCATGCCGAATCCTCTGAAAGCTGTCTCCCCTCTGGATTTTTCACAGGCCAGTATAGCAGCACCAAGGGCTCCCATGACTTTGTGTTCCTTTGGCACCATCACGTCACATCCCAGTATGTCCTCAAAAGCTTTTCTCATACCTTTATTCGATGCGACGCCGCCCTGGAAGCAGATCTTTGACTGTATTTTCCTGCCTTTGGCCAGATTTGAAAGGAAAGACGACGCAAGTGCATGACACATACCCGCCATCAGTTCGCCTTCATCTGCGCCTTTCTGCTGTTTGTGTATTATATCCGATTCTGCAAATACAGCACATCTTCCGGCTATCGTTACATATTTTCCTGCTTCTGCAGCCATCCGGCCCATCTCATCGACGGATATCCCCATTCTTTCAGCCTGACGGTCCAGAAAAGAACCTGTCCCTGCTGCACATACAGTGTTCATGGCGAAGTCTTCAACAAAACCGTCTTTCATCACTATGAGTTTGGAATCCTGTCCGCCTATCTCGATGACCGTGTGTATTTCCGGATCGATGAATGCCGCTGCCCGGGCATGCGCTGTGATCTCATTCTTCACCACATCAGCCCCCACCAGTGCAGCGCCCAGCGCCCTGCCGCTACCGGTCAGACCAGCGCCTCCTATATCTTTATCTTCGAAAGACCTCCCCAGTATCTCCATACCTTCTTTCACAGCCTCCAGCGGCTTGCCTCTGGTTCTGAGATACAGCTTTTCCACTATGTCAAAACTGCTGTCCATGACTACAAGGTCTGTGCTTATCGAACCTATATCTATCCCCAGCCAGTACATGTTTCCTCCTCTCCAGCATATCGATGAACGCTTCTATCCTGGTCTCATACCCTGCATCGCCGCTGATCTCATCAAAGACAAGGTGCAGTATACGCAGGCCTGCCGCTTCGTGACGCTTCTCACAATATGATTTTGCCACGATCTCCGGCATACACCCCGCCGGCATGATTTTGATGACCCCATCTGCCCTGCCTGCTGACTGTATGATCATTTCAGCCGTCTCTCTGCTGTATCCGCCTACGCCGCATGGCATGGTATCAGCACCGGATAG
The DNA here is from genome assembly GCA_905193765.1 of uncultured Eubacterium sp. GTDB lineage: Bacteria > Bacillota > Clostridia > Peptostreptococcales > Anaerovoracaceae > Lentihominibacter. The sequence continues at coordinate 684 of CAJJPZ010000174.1, read as the reverse complement.
TTTTCGCCGGATACCGCGTATCAGTCTGACTAATGCAAAGCTGTCCGCTATACTGCTTACAGTTTTCCTGAACCACCATGTTACATCTATACATCTTTCCACACTGCATCCTTCAGACGCCAGGAATCTCTCGAGATCTCTGTTCGCAGCAGTTTCTGCAGATGTATAGATCTCGCCGGCAACAAGTATCTTTACAGGATCAGCGTTTTCGGAAAAGCTCATATTCCTGATATCCTTTTTTATCCGTTTAAGTATGTGTCTGCAGCCTGAAAGACTCTCTTCATCGTGTAATTCACGTTCCATTCTGTTCATCATCCGCACGGCTTCCCGCGGATCCTCCAGATATCCCGCCTTTTCAAGAAGCTGTCTTTCGATTTTCTCAAATCGGTACAGGATACAAAAACCGGCTGCAACAGCCTTCATGATACGAAATAGTCCTACACGTTCTTTGTCACAAAAAATCATCTGTATACGCGTCAGGAGCTCTGTTACGCCTATATCAGAGGGCGTGTCCAGCATTATCCATCTGTATCTGAATCCAGCGTCTTCCAGCAGTCCCGCCATAAGCTCCCCGTACTCCCCCAGACGGCAGGGTCCCGCAGTCGATGCCATTATTACGGTATCTGCACCTTTTTCATAAGCAGCGGCCAGACTTCCGATCATATATTTGAAGGGCAGGCACAT